>DASTJB010000250.1:0-26615 GCA_035717005.1 Candidatus Angelobacter sp. | reverse complement strand
CCAAGCTACGAACAATGGTCGGCCTTTGCTGAGCTCTATCTGGAGCACCATCCCGGATGCATTGCCATCGAGTGGCTCGATCCCAGGTACGAAGAGCGCTGGATTTCGCGGGGCACGGGAGAAAAAGTTCCGCTCGCCAACGCCGCCATCCGTGACCGCCTGCTTGCGGATGCCAGGAACACGAAAGAGGCGCTGCTTTCGAAAATCGTGATCTCCGCGTCGGGCCAAAAGCAGTGGGTGGCGGTGGTGCCGATTTTCCAGAAAACGCGTTTTCGCGGCTTTGTTCTCGGCTATTTTGATGCCCAACGCTCCCTGAACGGGATGTTCAATGACATCGAAAAACTCAATTTCTCGGTGGCCGTGGAAGAAAATGGGAGTGAAGTTTTCCGGCTGGCGGGCAGTGACGAGGAGAACCTTGCAGACTGGGCGCAGGACATCGAAGTGCGCCTGCCCGGAACCATCTGGCAGCTGCGTATCTGGCCGCGGCCGGACGCCATGGCGGAAATGCGGTCCAAATTGCCGGCGGCAACTCTTCTTTTTGGCGCCGTGGCCGGCTTGATGTTGATCGTGATCACCCGCACGGCGGAATCCCTCCGCGCCTCGCAACGAAGATTCTCAGGAATCCTGGCCATTTCCGCCGAAGCAGTTATCTCCATGGATGCGACCCAGCGGATCACGCTCTATAACCGGGCCGCTGAAACCATCTTTGGCTACACCGCCGCGGAGGCGCTGGGGAAGCCAATTGAACTGCTGATGCCGGCACGCTTTCGAGAAGCTCATAAGGAGCATGTCGCGCGCTTTGCCGTGTCGGAGAAGACCAGCTTGCTCATGTCCGATCGCCGGCGCGTGCTCGGGCTGCGGAAAGACGGCAGCGAGTTCTATATTGCTGCTTCGGTCTCCAAACTGAATATCGCCGGGGAGACGATCTTCACGATTATCTGCAGCGATGTTACCGACGCAGTCCACGCAGAACAGCTGCTCAGAAGGTCCCACGAGGAGCTGGAAATGCGGGTACGCGAGCGCACCGCGGAACTGGAGGCGGCGAATGAATTCCTCCAGCTTGAGATCCGCGAGCGCCAACGGGCGGAAGAAGAGATTCAGGAACTCTCACGGCGAATGATGCGCGTTCAGGAGGAGGAGCGGCGCAATCTGGCGCGGGAACTGCACGACGGCCCGACCCAGAGCCTTCTCACGCTGTCTTTACATATGGGGCGCATGTGCCGGGACATAAACGGCATTTCGCCCGCGGTCCTGGAAGACTGGATGCACCTTGCCGAACAAAGCGCCAACGAGCTGAGGACCGTCTCATATCTGCTGCACCCGCCGTTGTTGGAAGAGTTGGGCCTGAGCGTGACCCTGCGAGCGTACGTGGACGGGTTCAATAAGCGGACCGGAATCCAGGTGGCCCTTCATACTCAGGGTGACCTGGACAACCTCGGGTTCGATGTCGACCTGGCGGTCTTTCGCATCCTGCAGGAGGGGCTATCGAATGTTCATCGTCATTCCGGCAGCCGCACCGCAACGGTGCGGGTCTCTTGTGACGATAGAGTTCTTCGCTTGCAGATTTCGGACCAGGGATGCGGCATTGCCCCGGGCGCCGCGCAAAGCGGAGTGGGTCTTGGATCGATGCGCGAACGTGCCAGGCTCCTCAAGGGCCGGCTCGTCATCGACAGCGGACGCAACGGTACGACGATCGACATTGAAATGCCTGTAACACGCCCCGATAGCTCCTCGTCCCGTGCCTCGGCCTGAAGGCCTCCCCCCTCGGGGAAGCGAAAATCACTTCTCTACCCGATGCTAAGCAATTCCGCACGTATTATCCTTAACGGCAGAGTGTCTACCCTTATATGAGGCTGTTTTTAGTGAAGGGAGCCATTCGTTGGGCTCTTAAGCCGGGCTCTGCCTGAAGACTCGACCCGATGAAGAGGATGGCCGGTTGTGTGCGATTTCGCGAATCGCCAAAAGCGGCCAAGGAGCAACTCAAAATGCCGCCAAGCGCCGTGAGGTACGCCCGAGTACTGGCCATCGATGACTCTCCGGAATTTCTTTCCATCCTCAACGTTTTTTTTGACGCAAACCCGGACTTGAAGCTTGTGGGAACGGCGCAGAATGGGCGTGAAGCTCTCCGGCTGGTGGAAGAACTGCATCCGGACCTGGTGCTTATGGATTTGCAAATGGCGGAAATGAACGGTCTGGAGGCAACTTCAGAAATTCGAAGCCGGTTCCCCGAAATAGAGGTGGTCATCGTCACTGCTCACGACATTCCCGGGCTTCGCCAGGTCTGCTGCGATAACGGCGCCTCCGACTTTATCGCGAAACCTCGCCTGCATCGGGAACTTCCCGACGTGCTCGCACGATTTCTTGCCCGACTGAACTAAGAAACAGTTATCGCGCCGGCGCAGATCTCCTGGCTGCACAAGTCCACGTGTAGTCGCGAACTCCACAAATCTGAGACCGTTCAGGCTTCGGGAACGGAGGCGACTTCGCGCAATTGGTCGGGCAGACGTTCATTGCCAGTTTGTTTCTTCCCTGCATATTGGTGGCGCTCGATGAACAGCGCGTAAGCCTCGGTAACAAGCGCCAGTACGATCCTCGCCGACATCAGGGCAGCGATACCCCAGGTGTTCCAAAGAAATCCGGCGAGCATGGGAGCGGCCACGCCGCCGGCATCTTCGCCCATGCTGAGCCAGCTCATGGTGCGCGCACGCCTGCTGCGGTCGGCGCCTGAAATCTGCGCCATGAGGGCCCCCCACGCGGGACGAAACGCGGCCTTACCCATGTCGTCAATACTGCGGGCCACGCCCACACCCGCGTATGTCGGCCATATCAGATACAGCGCGGAGGAAAGCGTATTGGCCACGCTGCGCAACAGCAGCGTCAGCTTGCGGCTGACGTTGTCGGCGAGCCAGCCGAAGACAGGGCCGGAGACAATGGCAATCATCGTCGATATCGTATAAATCAATCCTGCCTGGGCCTTGGTAAGGTGGGCATATTCCGTGGCGATAACGGGAAAAAGTCCGCTTAACATTTCCGCAGTGCCGGCTACGAGAAAACCAAAACCCACGAAGGGCAGCACGGAAATCTTGCGCTTGGGCTGGCCTGCCGCGCTGGGAGACGCGGTTGCTTCAGATACAGGAAGAGGTTGATGGGCCGGCGGCTCGTGCACCAGCAGCAGCACAAGAACGATCGGCAGCAATGACAGCGCGAAAGCAACGTAAAAGACCGTCGCATAATTGGAAGCGGTCATGGCCAGCAATACGCCGGCCAAAGCCTTGCTGACGGAGTTGGCCACCTGCCTCGCCGTCTGATACCAGGCAAAGGCCGATGCCACCGACTTTTTTCCACCATGTTCAGCGATCAGACCGTTGGCCGAGGGATCGCGCAGCGACATGGAAACGCCATACAAGCTGCGAATCGCGTATAACGCCCACGGTCCCGCGGCAAAGGCCAGCAGCAGTGAGACCAGGCTGCGCATCGCGATCGACGAGAGAAACGTGCGCTTCAGTCCAAAACGGTCGCCAACCCAGCCTAACAACGGTTTAAGGCAGAGCGCGACCGCGCTGTTGAGAGAAACCAGAATGCCAATCTGCGTAAAACTCAAACCCAGGTGCCGTGCGTAGAGCGGGAGAGCGAATCCGATGAGGCCGAAGCTGAGACGCGAGAGAAGTCCTTCGGCGATGACGGCGAACAGTGACAGATTGGAACGAATTTTCATGCGGAACCGGGCGTCTTCGTACTGGAACGAAGACCGCAGGCGAGATTGAGGACACTGCCGTGAAATCCGTTGCCGGCGGCAGCCAAGCCATCAAAGGTACGCAGGTCAACGCAGTCGAAGACCAGGGGCTGGCCGTCAAGGGCTGTTACGCGCCCCTCAGCCGCCTCAACCAGAGCAGCGCCGGCACAGGTTCCCCACGGTTTTCGTTGTTTCAATGAGAGAACGGCATCCTCTCTTCCTGCGGCCACGCGGGCCAGCTTGTATGCCATGCTCGCCATGGGTTGAACTGTGAGGGTTGTCATTGCATGTTCGAGTCCCCTCTTCCACTCTTTGCTGGAGATCAGCCAACTTGGCCGGTCCGTTGAGACCGTTGAGCTGGTGCGGACCGTAACCCCGTTGCAGTAGGCGCCATGCCCCAGAAACCCGCTGAATAGTTCATTGCGAACTGGGTTGTAAACCACACCGAGCGTCGCCTTGCCTCCTATTGCCAGGCCAATCGAGACGCAATATTCATCGCCACGCTGAACATAGTTGCTGGTGCTATCCAGCGGGTCCACGATCCAAACGCGGTCCTGTTTCGCGAGCATCGCCGCAGCCCAGGCTTCCTCCGAGCAAATGCTGTCATCGTCGAAAGCCGCTGCCAGGCCATGACAAATGATTTCATTGGCGGCAAGGTCTGACGGCGTGACTATTTCCCCATTGGCCTTGTAGCGAATCTCCAGATCACCGCGCTGGCGAAAGCGCAGCAGCTCTCCCGCTTCCAGGGCGAGCTGTTCGGCGACCTTGAGCTCGCGCTTGAGCTCAAATCGCCGGCCAAAAGGTCTGGCAAATTCGTTGACTTGCGTTGCGCCCATTATCTGGCTGCCTCCTCGACCGGCTCCGAATAGCGGAGGCCTTTGTGAAGTGATCGACCGTGATGATCAATGCAGTCAGCCACGGCATACGCTGCTCCAGGCACACCCTTGTACCCGGGGAAGTAATTGACGTCGACCACCCTCGGCCCCTCGCTGCCTTCGATGACGTCGAGCCCATAGAGCCTCAGCCCGAAAACCTGACCGCAACGCAGCGCCAGATCTCGCATTTCGCGTGACACCGGCGTAGGCTCGCCCTCGACAGCGAAGCTGCTCCGCGAAAAACGCTTGCGGATTCCGAATACCTCGCCGCCGGCCACATATAAGCGCAGGTCTTCGCCGTTGTTCTCGATATATTCCTGGATCAGCAACGGAGCTGAAGGCGGTTGCAGCCCGGCGAGGTCGCGCTCGCGGCGAATCACTTGAACGCCTTCACCGCGCCATCCCATGTAAGGTTTTAAAATCAGCGGATAGCTTTTCAGCAGGTCCTTCAGCAGGCTCAGACCAGAGGTAATCCAGGCGCGTGGCACCGGTACGCCCGACTGCCTGAGCATCTGATAGCAGACAATCTTGTTGCGTGCGGCCGCGCATCCCTGGTACGGATTAATCAGATTGGCTCCCTGCGCGCTGAGCGCGCCGGCCAGCGAGAGCGAGAGTTCGGTATAAGACTTGAGCAGATAGAGATCTGGATCCCGCGGCCCATCATCCAGAGCACACAGGCTCTCCTCAGGGATCGAGCACTCCACGACATGTCCGCGCCGGCGCAGGATCTCGCTCACGTCCAGAATGATCTGGCTGGGTACGTCCGGGGTTCGGCGAGCCAGCAGAAAATGAAATTTCACTTCTTACCTCACTCAATCACACTTAAACCCGTGCCCACAGCCTTTGGTTCAGGCTCAGCAACAGGTTGCCGGGCAATAGGCTGGGAGCAAGCTGGGCCCAGGATTTGGCCACGATTCTCCCGAAGCCGTGGGCCGCATCGAGTCCGCAGATTTCGTTCAGCGTCGCCGCGGTCTGAGACTGCTCAAAGCAGGCGGTACACGGCTTTCCGTTGCCGGAAGTGCTGAAACAAAGTGCTGCCGCTGCCACCATGGCGAGCTGCTGTGGGAAGACTCCGGCAGCTTCGGCCAGGCGTCCTGCTCCGACCAGCCGTTCATCGGCAGCCAACTTTCTATGCGGATCGCGGGCCACACGGACGATCGGATCGTTGAGATTGGCGTTTTCAAACCGCGCAACCGTGGCTTCCAGGCCGGCCCGGCCGCGGGCAAATTCCCTTCCGAACTTGGCTGCCAGGCCACGCTGTCCTTCAGCCATGGCGTTGAACACGGCTTTGCGAATCTCCGCGTCGTGAATCGCGGTATGGATATAGTGATATCCCTTCAGCCAGCCCAGATATGCCGCGGTTGCGTGGCCGGCGCTGAACGTATACAGCTTTTGCAGGACCCAGGGCTGATAATCGTTCACCAGCTTCATGCCGCGGATCTTTTGCAAGGGCGCACATAACGCCGAGCGATCGACGACAAACTCTTCCACGGCCTCGCCGACAAACATGAGCGGCTTCTGCCCCGCGGGATCGCCTACCCGGCGCGTCACCATGCGGCTGATCACTGCTCCGCTGAACCCGTGCTTATCCACCTGGCCAGGCTCTGCCATGGCCGACGCTACCAGCCGGCGCAGGCAGTCGCCTACGCTGGGCATATTCTCAAAAGCAATCACGTTTGCCGGCGCTTCCCGCTGGGAGAGCGCTTTGGCGATCAACGGTGCGATGGCCGGCAGATTCTGCGAGCACACGGCTGTAACGATGAGGTCAGCCTGCGTCAGCGCATTGGTCGCGGCCACTGCATCACTGCTTGCGATGGCTTTGATACCGTCCACCGTGACAGGGCGGCACTCGGTCGCGGTCGTCAGAAGCACCTGATAGCCGCCGTTGAAGTTGAGGTTCTTCACCACGTCGGGGTTCCGCGTGATGAAAGTGACATCGTAGCCGGAGGAACGAAGCAGCTGCCCCGCCAGGCCACAGCCAATGCGCCCCGCGCCGATCACTACGGCCTTCACAGAGTCACCGCCTTGCCCTGCGCCGGCACAGACATTCCGAAAATCGTTTCACCGTTTAAGGCGCGTTGACCCACTGAATACACATAATCAGCCAGGCGCAACGCAGCGTCAGGAACCCCTTTGAAGCCGGGGAAACTCTGGATGTCAACAACGTAGGAGCGGCCTTTGCTTACGATGACGTCAAATCCGAACAGCTCAACACCAAAGGCGCGGCTGCAGCGCAGAGCGATCTGACGCAACTCTTCGTCGATGGTGAACGGCTGGCCGATCTTTTCTTCATAAGTCCTGGCAGGAAAAATTCTGCGCACACCGAACATCTGATCGCCGATCACATAGATCTTGCGGTCTTCGCCTTCCGGCTTGTGGTAGCGCTGGGCAAAGACGGGGCCTTCCTCGGCAGAGACATCGTCGAGCTCATCAGCGTCCCAGATCACATGAATGCCGCGCCCTTGCGAACCACGATAAGGCTTCAGTACCAGCGGCCCGGCATCCAGCAGGTCCGCGAGCTGCCGCGCGTGGGAAGTGATGTAGGTCTCCGGGACAGGCACGCCGGCCGCTTCCAGTACACGCATGGACGCGATTTTGTCGCGCATGGTCGCTGCAACCGGATAAGGATTGAGAATGCGCGCGCCCACGGCATGCAGGGCCCCCGCCAGACTCAGCGCCAGCTCCGTTCCCGACTTCAAAATATAGAGATCGTGCTCGGCGCGAACCTGGGAAAGCAGGGTGATCTTTTCCTCAGGATAGATGATGTCAACTTCGCAGCCCCAGTTCTTCAGCAGCCCGACGACCGCGGGCATGATTGGGCTGATTCTCGTCGGCGGATGGCGGAGCATCAACATCCCGATTTTCATGGCTACTTCTCCTGTCTCATGGACGCAAGCACGAACTTGGCCAGCTTTTCATCTGCGCCCGGAACAGCAGAGTAGTTAGGAAACTCGTTTACTTCGATGACCAGTGGACCGTTTTCCGTCTCGATGCAGTCCACCCCATACAACTCCAAACCGAATACCGTACCGCAGCGCAGCGCCAGCTTTCGCCACGACTCCGTCAACGGCACGAATTCCGGCGAGAGCCCCGCTGCCTGCGGAAAACATTTTGCCAGGAGGGGCGAGGGCTTGCGGACAGCCCACACCTCCTGCCCGATGCTGTACAGCTTGAGATCGAACTCAAGCCCTGGAATAAAGCGCTGCACGATCGCCGTCGGCTCCGTCCATCCAAGAGCGTCAAGATGCTCACGATCATGGACCAGTTCCAGTCCGCGACAGTTGTCGCCAAAGATCGGCTTCACGATCACCGGAAAATCTTCAGGCAGGAGTTGCCGCGCAATCTGTCGCGGCGAGCCTATCCAGGTGCGGGGTATGGGAATTCCGGCCGAAGCCAGCCGCACCGTCATCTCCGCCTTGTTGTGCACCGCGGCAATGGCAGCCCGCGGATTGATCACCGGCACCGCATGGCGTTCAAGCGACTCCAGCAGACACAGAACGCCCCAGCTCCGTCCTCGTGCCACGGCTACATCAATGTCGCGCGTCCAGCTGCTGTCAGTCGTGTCCAGAACCCGTTCTTCAGGATCAATGACTACAACGGAGTGTCCCATGGCGCGAAGCCCGCCAATCATCCCGTGAGGCTGGGCATGAGAGAGGTACCGCCGCTCGACGATCGCGGCCACCCGCGCGCAACGCCGGCCGGCAAGACTTTCGGAAATCGTCGATTGGACATTGTTGGGCATGGTGTTTTGACCTGCTGTCCGTTTGGGACACCGGAGGCGAACTTCCGGAACACATATTGTTAAAAAATCGTGAAGATCACACTTGTAATGTGCTTCCGGACGAAAGTTGTTCCAGCGATTTGCGAGATTTGTCCCACTGCATGACTGTGAGAACTCCACCAAGGGCAGGTACATTGGCCTGCCGTACAGGTGGGGCGTGTGAATTAAGCTTGGAATACCAGGTCCTTCCGCACGATCACAGGAAGGAGTTGTCATGCCGGTTAAGTCCATTTTCCGAGCTTTGATCGTGGCCGTATCTATTTTCCTGGCTGGCGCAGCCGCACTGGGGCAATCCAATTTATCGGTGCGCGGCGTTGCGGAAGATGATACTGGTGCAATCATTCCACGCGCCCAGGTAACGCTCTTAGACAGTAATGAGGTAGAGGTCGCGCACACCGTGGCGAATGATCTGGGAGAGTTCGCGTTTACGCGTCTGGCTGCCGGCGATTATTCAATCGATATAGAAGCAGCGGGCTTCAAGAAGACTCAAGCCAAGGTCACTGTCGCCGCGGGCTCCGCGGAGCTGCAACACATTCGCATGAAAATAGCCAACGTGAGCCAGGAGATCACGGTCAAGGCGGGCGATCCGGTTGCCATGGATGGAAACATAAGCTCGGTGGAAGTCAATCATGACTTGCTCAAAAGTTTGCCAGTGAAAGATGACAATCCATTGGCCGCAGCAGCGGTGTTTCTTGATCCTGCTGCAAACGGCGCGGAAGGCACCAAGATTGTCGTGGACGGAGTTGAAACCACGGACCTCGATGTACCTTCTTCGAGCGTGAAGAGCGTAGCCGTAAACAAGAATCCCTATTCTGCCGAATTCAGCCGGCCGGGCAAGGGTCGTATCGAGGTGATAACGCGGCCGGGATCACTTACCCGGGTGCATCATCATTTCGTCACGACTTTTCGCAATTCATCACTGGATGCCACGAATGCCTTTGCGACTGAGCGACCCCAGCGCAGCCGGTCGTTCTGGGAGGGTGACATCAATGGTCCGCTGTTCGGACAAAACGGGAGCTTCTATCTTGGCGGCGAGTATCTGCACGATGAGCAGAGCTCCTTCGTGCATGCCATCACGCCCACGGCAGCCCTGACCCAGACGGTGGACAGGCCTGAGCGTACCTGGCATTTGCTGGGCCGCGTAGACTATCGTCTGAATTCACTGAACACGCTGAGCGCGCGCTACAGCTTCAGCCGGGACAATGTAGACAACCAAGGTGTCGGCGTGTTTGACCTGGCTAGCCGCGCCTACAACAGCCAGAGCCGGGGCCACGAGGTCAGGATCGCCGAGACGGCTCTGCTCTCGGTGAATTTCTCAAATGAGATCAGGTTCGCGTTCAAGGATAAAGATCATTCCGCAACTCCGCTTTCCAACGCGCCGGCGCGAATCGTGTTGGGCGCGTTCAATGGAGGTGGTGCGCAGATCAATCAAGACTTGGGCGAAAGAAGCTATGAATTGCAAAACCTCTCCACCTGGATTCGTGGGCGGCACACGTTACGCTTTGGCGTGACCGCCAAGCGGCGCGACATTGAGGTAACCGACGCCTCCAATTTTGGCGGGACTTTTAGCTATTCTGACCTGGCTTCATTCGCAGCCGGCCATCCGTTCCTGTTTACGATGAACCAGGGCACGCCGTCTGTGAGCTTCTCCCAAAACGAATATTCCTATTTTGTCCAGGATGAAATGCGCCTGCGGCCCAACCTCACGGTGATGCTCGGGCTAAGGCACGAACTTCAGTCCAATCTCGATGACCACAATAACCTGGCGCCCCGATTCGGATTTTCGTATGCCCCGGGCAAGGGCGGTCTGGTGCTTCGTGCCGGAGCAGGAATTTTTTACGACCGCCTGCCCTGGCTCATGCAGCAACAGACGCTGCTGTTCGACAATAACCATATTCACCGCATCGTGATGCAGAATCCCGCTTTCAACCAGATACCGCCGGCAGGCCTGGCCGCAAGCCCGGGCAGCATCGTGACCATCGATCCGGCGATACGTTCCCCTTATGTAACCCAAGCCACTGTGGGAGTCGACAAGCGCTTCGGCAGCAACAACTCGATCTCTGTTGAATTCGCCACCATGCGCGGGCTCAAGCTCTACCGCACCAGAAACCTGAATGCGCCGCTGCCCTCGACCGGGCTGCCGCCAAACCCTGCTTTCATCAACGTCAATCAGTTTCAATCCACGGGCAGCTCGCGTGCGAACTCGCTGTCGGTTACTTATCGGGCGGCCGTCAAGCAACGGGCTGAGTTTCTGGCGCAATACACCCTTTCCAAGTCCACCGACGACACCTCAGGAATGTTTTCCCAGCCGTCCGACGATTTCAATCTGGCGCTGGAACGCGGCCGCTCTGACTTCGACCGCCGGCACCGGTTCAACCTGGCGGGAATCTTCCAGTTACCCTGGGGCTTCAGGCTCGGCACCATTACTTCCATCAGCTCGGGCATCCCGTTCAACATCACGACCGGCAGCGACACTGGTGATGACGCCGACAATGTGGTGGCAAACGACAGGCCGGCCGGCGTACCAAGGAACAGCGGTAACGGTCCCATGTACTCCGATGTCGATATCCGGCTTTCCAGGAAAATCGTTCTCGGACCGAAGCGGGAGCACGGGACCAGGTACCTGGAGTTGCGCATTGACGCCTTCAATGCGCTCAACCAGGTCAATGCGACCAACTACGTGGGCGTGATCACCTCGCCGCTGTTTGGCCGCGCCAACTCTTCATTGCCGGCACGGCAGATACAGCTCTCGGTCAAGGCGAGCTTCTGAATTCTGATCCAGTGGCTGACCGGCCGAGGGAGATCACTCTGTGGCAGTCTTGCGGGCCGGCCCAGAAGCTGCTTGGGCATAGCCGCTGCGAGACCACTGCAACATTCATACGTACTCGAGTCAGGAAGAGGATAGGGAGGCGGCGTTGTCTCTAAAGCACCCGATTTTCGGCGAATCTGTTCGTAATGTTCGTGAAAATGCGAACAACAAGGGCCCAGAATTGGTCAATTAAGGAACAGCTCAAGGTTGGTGCAAATAATCATTTTTTAGTCGCAAACCAAAGCAGAAAGGACGCTTACGGGTCTAGCCCTCAGCGTCCACATGGGTAAGAATTTGGTTGCGGGGGGTGGATTTGAACCACCGACCTTTGGGTTATGAGCCCAACGAGCTACCAGGCTGCTCCACCCCGCACTTCGATCATAACAGCGCCTATACACAGGGTCAAACCGTTCGCGGGAGCGTCACTGTGGTCGATGCTTATGCGCCTGAAGCGGGCGGCTGGGACTTGCTTTCCTCAGGAGGTTTCACGTGGCGAAAGGCACGCCAGAGCAGGCCGTCGTAGATGATTTTGAGTCCGCCGCCCAGCAGCAGGGGCGCGGAGAAGGCGACGCGCTGCATGAAAAATCCGGCAACTGAGGAAGCCGCGGCCCATGCGGTATTTCGGGTCAGGTTGGTCACGCCGGCAGCAAAGGTGCGTTCTCCGGGCCGGACTACGGCGGCCACATAGGATTGGCGAGTAGGGACATCCATTTCGACGAGGGATTCACGCAGCAGGAACAGGACCACGGCCCAGTGCGGGGAAGGCATGAACGCGGCGGCGATCAGGAACACGCTGGAAGGAAGGTGGGTGAAGACCATGGTATTGATCAGGCCAATGCGCCGCGCCAGCCAGGCCGCGCCCAGATGGGAGAGCGCGTTCAGGACGTGCACGGTGAAAAACAGGAGCGCCAGTTTGTTTTCGGCGATGCCGAAGCGGCGAAAGAACCAGTAGGAGACCAGCGCATCACTGAGAAATCCGCCGCCGAAAGAATCAAGCGCGAACAGTGAGGCCAGCCGCGTGACGGTGGACTTTGTTTCCGGTGAGATTCTCTCTAGCGGTTTGCCCGGAAGATTGATGCGCGGAACCTCAACCTCGTGCGACAGCAACAGGTAGAGAGCGGCGCTGAGCAGATGCAGGCCGGCGTAGCCGATAAAGAGTCCGCGATAGCCCCCGGCTACATCCACGGCCCACACCCGCTGAAGCAGAAGAGGAATCCCGGCAGCCAGAGCGCCGACGGCGCCGCTGGCGTCGAGGACGACGCTGTACCACGCCAGCGCCCAGGTGCGTTTTTCGTCGGGAACCAGGCCGGGGATCATCGCCTGCTCGAGTGCAAACGATGGACTCCGGTCAGAGCCCATGCCGTTCAACATCCCGGTAAAAGCAAAGATCAGGAGCGGCATCAACCCGAAATGGAAAATCAGAGGCGCCGCTCCAAGGGTGTTGAAGAGTGAAAGAGCGATGAGCGTTCGCCGGCGTCCCAGATGGTCCGCTTGGAACGTGACAAACAGCGTCCCCACGGCCATTCCGGATAGACCTGCGGCGATCACCAGGCCGATGCCTGTGGCGGAAAGGCCTTCGCGGGAAAGATAAACGCCAAGGACAACGCCCAGCAATCCGATGTTGAACGAGCGCCACCAAGCGGCGGAGAAAATCAACATCAAATTGCGAAGCGAAGCATTGGCCATGGTGGCGAGAAACTATTGTAAAGTGAGCGGACCAGTCAGCGGCTAAGAGATCACTGCCCTATCCCGTGGCCCGGAATCGCCCGCAGCACGATCGCCAATCCCGTCAGGACAGAGACAAAATAAGCGGCAATGGCATTATTGTGCTCGGCAGATGCGTCGCGCGTAAACAGACGCACTCCGGCGCCGATGGCTACCAGTCCGAAAACCAACTCGCCCAGCGCGTAGCCGAGCGCCGCGCTTACGACCGCCACGACCACTCGTTCCACGCGGCTCAGAGGAAGGATGCCCTTGCTGCCATCGAAGATCCAGAGCGGGATGAGGTTGAGCGCGTTGAACCAGGCGCTGGTGCGCGCCAGCGCAGCCCATAATCCATAACCGGTTTGAAACCACAGTACGCCGCAGACCGCGGCGGCAAAGAACCCTGCCAGCGGACCGGCCAGACTGATGGCCGCTCGCGTCTGGAGCGGGACGCCCAGTGCATTCCAACGAACATAGGCTCCAAGGCCGGGAACAAACATCGGCATATCAGCGGGCAGGCCGCGGCGTTTGATGTCGATGAAGTGGCCCATCTCATGGATGAGAACAAGAACGGCAAAGCCCAGGCCGAACTTCGCTCCCCAAATCTGCCAGTAGAGACCAAAAAATGCCACAAAGCTCAGCACGGACTTGAATTTCCAAAGCGCAAGCAAAATGGGTCCCAGCGGACCCAATTTTTGCGCCCAATGGCTCTTCGGCGAAGCCTGAGCTTGAGGAAAGTTGTGACCAGAATGGATCGCCGATTCCAGTTCCTGCACATGATCGCGAATCCATTCTGCCTGCTTTGAGTTCGGCGGCAGCAAGGGCAGGGACGCCAGCCAGCGCTCGCGGGCCTGCTGCAGATCGCCATGAGCTTCCAGCGATCTGGCATGGGCGGCAAGCTGCTCCATCTGATCGCCGTGGACCAGCGTGTGGCAACTGGGGCAATCGAGCGACCCGGGCGGCAGCGGACGCGCGCAGCGGGCGCAATTTTGAAACACTTCAGGAACGGAGTAGGACACGGCTTATGGAAAGCTCTCCTGCTGGCATCATCTCATAGTTGAAGCCGAGGCCGAGGTCACAAGCAGCAAAGTGGCCGCCGCCGGGCGACCGCTGTCTCATATTACCTGTGCAGCAAAACAGCGGCGGTATGACTGGTAGACGCCTAACATGATCGGAAACAAGGCCAGAGATACCTGCCATGTGACCTCATGCGCCAGCATGGTGAATCCGGCCACTCCGGCGCTCGCCACCAGATATACAAAGGAGAGCTGCAGCATGTCACTCCACGTCCGCAACACATTCACCGGCTCGGTGAGCGCGATTACGGTCGCAACCAGGACAGTGTTAACCAGGAAGTACACGCTGGCGGCAAGTGCCAATCGCAAGGCGGGCGTTGCTGCCACCGAGGTAATTTCAGGCGAAGTGTAAATCCATCTTGCCGCACCGACAGCCAGGGTCAGGGCGCAGCAGTTGAAGGCGATCTGCGCCAGGTTGAGCTTTCGCGGTTCGCGCGGCAGGCACTGAGCAAAGGTGCTGACAAAGCCGATGGTCAACGCTTCGACGGTGCCGGTGAGCGCGCAGGCAAGAAGAATGA
Source organism: Candidatus Angelobacter sp. (assembly GCA_035717005.1). Classification (GTDB taxonomy): domain Bacteria; phylum Acidobacteriota; class Terriglobia; order Terriglobales; family Acidobacteriaceae; genus Angelobacter. Next base: position 12,119 of record DASTJB010000250.1, on the reverse strand, counting down.
ACGGGAGATTGACTGACATTACGCCGGTGAGCCCGGGCAACCTGATCCTGAGTCTTGCCGCCACAGCCGCCAGTGCCAGAAGCACCACGGTCCTGGCCGTGGGCAGCGAATGAGCGTTGAGCACCGCGTCGCCCAGGAGGAGGAACCCCGAGACAACGATCAACGCAATGTAAACCCGCGCTGATGATGACTTCGGCATCTTAATTCTCACCGTCCTCGCCGTCACTCAGGCCGTCGACGGTGGCGCTGGCGCCCCAGATGATGGAATCACCCCAGATGATGCTGTTGGCGCTGACCGTGCTGTCACCCCAGACGATGGAGTCGCCCCAGATAATAGAGTCGCTCACCATGGCATTGCTGCCCCAGACAATCGAATTACCCCAGATAATTGAGCTGCCCCAGGTAATGCTGTTGCCCCAGGTGATTGACTGGCTGTTGCTGAAGCTGTACTTCCCGGTAGCGGTGTTGCGGACTGCGATAGGTGACGCCGCTCCGCCGTTCACCACGTCAGTGTTTTTCAGCGCGGCGTACACATCAAGATAGCCGGCGCCAATGGTAAAGACATCATATTGTGACAAATATCCGACGCCCCAGATGCTGTATCCCCAACTGGTGACCGGATAACCCTTCCATGCGCTCTTCATCATGCGCGCTTTGATGGTATCGGGCGCGAGCGTCGAGTCTTTCTGGACCATCAGCGCGGCAGCCGCGGCAACCACGGGCGTCGCCATGCTTGTGCCGCTCAGGCGCATGTATTTGCCCGGTACTCCGGTGGTACAGCTCAGGAACGTGCAGGTTGTAATGGGCGAAATCACGAGACTGGAGTCGTGCGTGGCGATGGTGCTTCCCGGAGACTCGAGCGATACGATGCGGTTCCCCGGCGCAACCAGGTCGGGTTTCACGATGTGGTCAAAAAGCGTGGGCCCTTTGGAGCTGTAGCTGGCCACCGTGTCGTCCAGCCGCATGGCCGTGCCATTCGTCTTCGTCGCGCCGACGGTGATCACGTTGGGATCGTTGCCCGGGGAGTTGATCGTAGCGTAACCATCAATTCCGCCAGTATTGTCGCGCCCATCGTTGCCTGCGGCGACTACCACCACGATGCCGGCCTGCCACGCAGCTTCCACCGCCTGGCACACCGGATCCAGGGTGTAAGACTCATACACCGGACGGCCCAGCGAAAGATTGATGACGCGAATGTTGTAGGTGCTCTTCAGCTGAATGGCGCGTTGGACCGCCGCAATGACCTGGCTATCGCTGCCGACTCCGTTGGAGTCGAGCACCCGCAAATTGACGATATTGGCGTTGGGAGCGATGCCCGTGTACTGAGTGGGATATCCGCTCTGTGAATCACGGCCATTACCGGCCAGAATGCCGGCGACATGCGTGCCATGTCCATAGGCATCGTTCGTATGCGAATCGGTGAGCACGAAACTTTCGTTATAGACGATGCGCGAGCCGCCGAAGGGCTTCTGCAGGTCGTCATGGTTGAATACGCCGCTATCGATCACGGCGATGCCGATGCCGGTTCCATCCAATCCGTATTGCTGCCGGGCAACGTCATCCATCACCGCGGGAACATAGTCGTCGGACGAAACTTTGTTGGGACGATCCGGGCTCACGTAAAGCACATCGGGATGTCCGTTCAGCCACTCGAGCGCGCTGAGCGGAACGCGGACCGCGACGGCGTTGATCTGATCGAGCGTGAAGGTCACATGGCCGCCCTGGGCGCCCAGTTCCGCCAGATGCTTGGCCTTCGGAGCCTTGTTGTACTGAATGATCACGCTGATCGTGCCATCATCATTCAACGGAAAGGAGGCAAGGTCCACGGCAAACTTTTGTTCGGATCCTTTACCTGGTCCGGGAGGGTTCGCCGAACCGGGACCAGCCGCCAGTGCTGCCATCGGGCAGAATGCGAGGACCGCGGCAAGGAAAATGGCATGAATCAGCCCGACGACATCCATCGTTTGGGCCTTTGCGAGTTGTTGTTTTTTTCTAATCATTTTGACGACCCCGGAAGTAGTCGTTCAGTACTTCAGGAACCCCAAACTGCGGAGGCAACTGCGCTTAGCATTTGTTGAACTGCGGATAGATTGCGTCCTGCCAGGAATACCAGGGCAGCGGCAAGAGCCATCAGGAGCATTTTTTTTCTGAGAGACATACCAACCTCCAGCTAGTCTTATAGCAATCGCCACGCCAAGAGCGTGGCAGACGTAAGTTACTGATTATAAAAATGTTATATTGAGATCGGGGGTTAGGGGTGTGACACCAGGCCGCCGGAAGCGCCAGTTGCGACAGATGCGTCACAACCATTCGCCCCCCTTTCTCCAGACAGAGGTGCAATGAGGAGGCAGCAGCACAATGCCAGGAGCTGGGGCGGTTCGGACAGCGAGAGTTAGCTAAGGCGGAGCGCCTGTTCAATCTCAGTGTGTGTGGGAACAGTGGGCAGCGCAGCGATGAGCTTTTTGGTGAACTCGTGCTGCGGGCTGAAGAAGATGGCCTGCGGGCGGTCACACTCGACGATAGTGCCCTCATGGATCAATGCAATCCGGTGGCACAGTCCGTAGGCGGAAAGCAGGTCGTGCGAGATGAAGAGCAGGCCCATCCCCAGCCTGCGGTTCAAATCGGCGAACAGGGAAAGAATCTCGGCCTGGGTTACGGCGTCGAGCGCGCTGGTAGGCTCGTCAGCAATCAACAATGCCGGTCGATGCAGGATGGCCATGGCAATCAGCACGCGCTGGGCCTGGCCGACGCTTATCTCGGAAGGATACCGGCGCAGAAAATCTTCGCTTGCGGGCAGGCTCGCATCCAGCAGTGCGCGAAAGATGGCTTCATCCATGTGCTGTCGATTGCCGTTGCCGTGCAGCTTCCAGGCTTCCTCTAATTGCGTGCCCAGCCGCAACGCCGGGTTCAGAGACGACATGGGACTCTGTGGCACGAAGGCAATCTCTTTCCCGCGCAGCCTGCGCCATTCTTTTTCTTTGAGGGCAAGCAGTTCGCGGCCGTTCCAGCGAATGGAGCCGTGGGCCGTGCCGCCTTTCAAATTAAGCAGGCCAAGAATCGCCAGGGCCAGCGAGCTTTTGCCGCAGCCGCTGTGTCCCACCAGCCCCAGGACTTCGCCCGGCTGGAGCTCAAGACGCAGATCGTCCAGCACGGGCGGCTTGCCCTTGTAGGTGATCGTCAATCGCAGCGAAAGAAGGTCCATATTTTTTGTCGCTTCGCTCCAAACCGCCGACGGTCTAGGATCGTGGTAACCCTACTCAGCTCCTGATACACGCAGCTCGCCGCGCAAGTCGGGCTCGCTGCTAAACCTTCATCGCGCTGCCGATCCTAGCGGGCCTGTGCCTGCGTCGCAAATTGCTCCACACGCAAAACATCCACGTTCCAGAAAGTCTGTGGCCTGAACGCGCTGGGTTGGGCGTTCTTCACGACGGGCGAGATCGCCACCAGCGCGTCCTTGTTGATCAGATAAATAAACGGCTCCTGCTCCCAGACAATCTGCTGCACGCGGTCCCAGTATTGTTTGCGCTTGTGCTGGTCGCCGGAGGCGGCCTGGGCCTTCATCAGCTTGTCGATTTCGGCTTCCCACGCCGTCGCAGGGTTTTTCTGTCGCGGATTCCATTGATGATTGTCTGAGGTGCTGAGCCAGACAGCCATTTGTCCGTTCGGATCCAGGTCGACGTTCTGGAAGCCCAGAATGCAGGCTTCATAGTTAAAGCTCTGGGTCATGCGCTCCAGCAGCGAGTTGAAATCGAGTGTGACCACGTTCACCTTGATGCCGATTTTTTTCAGGTCTTGCTGGATCATGGTGGCCATGGCCTCGCGCGCGCGATTGCCGGCGTTGGTGACGATAGAAAACTCGACGGCGTTGCCGCTCTTGTCGCGCAGCGCGTCGCCCTGAAGCTTAAAACCGTCCTGTTGCAGCCGTCGCAGCGCGCTCGCGGTGTCATAGGGATGCGGCTTCAGGCTGCTGTTGAACCACGCGGTATTGCTGGGCGAAACAACGCCCACGGCGGGCACGGCATGTCCGCGAAAGACAATGCGGGCCAGGTCCGCGCGATTGATGGTTTCAGAAACGGCGCGGCGGAAATTGGTGGAAGCAAACCAGGCTTTTTTGTACGCAGGAATTGGAGCTCCGGGCACCTGGTTGAACCAGAGCTGTTCGGTATCAGTCGATGCCCCGGCGTCGCGAACCGAGATGCTGTCGGCAGAAAGCTTTTCAAAGATCGCCGGCGACACCGTGTTGATCAGGTGCACTTCGCCGCGCTTGAAGCGCATGGCTTCAATCTCCGGGTTCTGCTCGATATCGAGCCGGACCGAGTCAAGATAGGGAAGCTGCTTCCCTGCTGAATCCTTTTTCCAGTAATAAGGATTGCGCTTGAGGATCAAATAGGAGCCGGGCTTGCGCTCGGCCACATAAAACGGGCCCAGAACGGCCATTTCCTTTTGCTGTGACTTTGCCGAGAGAATCACGACGGTATCAAACAGGTTCACCAGATTGGCGACAGGCGCGGGAAAAGTGATCTCGACCACGCCCGGCGAAACTACCTGGGTGACGACCTTGCCCTCGCCGGAGCGGAACGCGTCGCCGGTGGACGAGTGCAGCGCCGGATCCATGAGCTGCCCCATGGTAAAGGCGACATCCTCGGCAGAAAACGGAGTGCCGTCAGAATACTTGAGGCCCTGACGCAGCTTGAAGCGGATGCGTTTTCCACCTTCAGAGAGCTTCCACTCAGTGGCAAGCTCGGGCTCGGCTTTGAGGGTGAGGCGATTCACGCGCACCAGGACGCCGCCGGTAAGGTAACGGACCGTTTCCGAAGCCTCGTCTTCCACCAGCAAAGGGTTGAAAGTCTTGGGTTCCGAGCGCAGGCAGAAGCGCAGCTCTCCTCCGCCCTCCACGCCCGAACGCGCAACACCGGCGCGTTCTGCCATCCCAGATCGCGCAAAAGCGGCGCGATCCGGGAGCCCTGGTTCCGGGCGCCCCGGTGCCTGGGCAAAGGCCGTGAGGCAGCCCAGCAGGAAGATCGAAGAAAGTAAGGACAGGCGCTTCATGCGCGCACCTCCTGTTTGTTAAGCAGGACCTGGAAGGAGCTGATTACCACTATGAGTACCGCAAGTGGAAGCAGCCGCCAAGGTTCCGGACGTAACGTCACGGCATCCTGAAGTTCACGCAGCAGGCTGCCCAGGGACGGCAACGGCTCTGAGACACCGAGTCCCAGAGCGCCCAAATTAGCCTCGGCAATGATGAAAACAGGGACTGAGATCCAGAACTGGGCCAGCAGCGCGCCGCGAAGGTTGGGGAGCAGGTGCAGGCGGATGAGCTTCATGCCGGAAAAACCGGAGGCACGCGCCATCCAGACGAACTCCGATTTCATGAGGTCTTTGGCGCCGGAGCAGATCACGCGTGCCGAGGCGGCCCAGCCGAGCAGACCGAGAAGAGCAAACGTCACAGTAACCGAGGCTTGCGGCGAGATATTGAGCGGCAGCACGGCTCGGACGGTGATCAAGAGGAAGAGCCACGGGACGGAAAGAAAGAAGTCAATCAGCAGCTTCGAGCAGCGCTCCGTCCATCCACCGAAGTATCCAGCCAGACCGCCCACCAGGGCTGCCAAAAACGTGCTGAGCAGCGCCGCCAGCGGGGCGAGCGTCAGCGAGACGCGCATTCCGTGCAAAAGGCGCGCCCAGCGGTCGCGGCCGAGATCGTCGGTGCCAAGCGGATGATGCGCGGATGGGCCGGCCTGGGGCAGCTCGCGGAACTGCTGTTCGTATCCAGCCGGAGCCAGATAGTTGGCGAAGAGCACAGCGCCGGCTGCGATCAGCAGGACTGCCAAAGCGACGATGCGGACGGTCTTCATACGGCACTCCGGGTAAAGCGGCGCTGGGCCGCGTCAGAGATCAGGGTCGCGCACACCGTCACAAAAGTTACGATCATGGTCAGGTTGACCAGCAACGGAAGGTCGCGGGACTGGGCCGCCTGCCAGGCAAGCTGGCCGATGCCCGGAACGTCGCTCACAACCTCGATGGGCAAGAGAACGCCGATCCCAATGCTGATAGAGACGCCAACCAATGCGATCAGCTGGGGCAGCGCCGTGGGAGCGATGTGCCATGCCAGCACGCGCAACGGGCCTGCGCCCTTGGCGCGCGCCGTGAGCACGTGCGGCATCTCAGAACTTTGTTGCAGCAGGTTCTGCGTGTAGCGGTAGATTTTCGGGAAGACCAGAAGCGCTGCGGCGAAAGCCGGCGGCCAGCGCAAGAGCAGAAAAACCAGGGCCAGCGCTGCGGCGGGCGTTGAAATAAAAGTTCCGCTGAGTCCGTTGGCAATAAAGATCAGCACCGGCCAACGCAGCGTCTGCGCGGCGACGGCCAGAGCCAGTCCGAGCAGCCATCCCACGGCAAGCGCAAACGCCAGGTTGAAGAGCGTTACCGGCAGGCGCTCGCGCAGAAGGTCTTTGACTGGCTGATTGAGCGAGCGCGATGTCCCGAGATCGCCCTTTACCAGCGAAGCCAGATAATGCCCATAAAATCGTGGAATGTTGGCATCGGCCTCACGCGCCTGGCGCAAAGCCTGGATGCTTTCAGCGGAGAGACCAGAGTTGAGTTCCTGATCGTCAGAGGTAAACCCGGGCGCAAAGCGCATGAGCATGGCGCCGGCCAGGCTGGCCAGGAACATGATGGCCACGAGCCGCAGCATGGCCCAGCCGGTAAAGCGCAACATTATCCGACCACCGCATCACTGACAGTGGCGGAGGAGCGGCGCGCATCCGCGACTACATTGAAGGTCTTGAGAATCTTATGGTGCTCCTGTTTCTGTATGTACATACGGCGATCGGCTTCGGCCAGCATTTTTTCCGCATCCACGCCGTCTTCCGGATAAATGGCGCAACCCACGCTGAGCGAGAGCCACTCCACACCGCAGATTTCGCGTCCGGCGGCGTTGGCCAGTTCACTGAGGCAAATGCCACGCGCTTCAGCCGCGGAGGCGCTGAGCCCGGGCGCCACGATCACGAATTCGTCGCCCCCCATACGCGCGACGTAATCGTATTCGCGGCAGGAGCCCTGCAAGGTTTCTGCGAAGTGGCGCAGAATCCGATTGCCTTCCAGATGGCCAAAGCGGTCGTTGATCTTTTTGAAGCCGTCCAGATCGCAAACCATCACGGTAAGCGAGGTTTGCAGACGCTTGCAGCGAGCCAGCTCGCGATCAAGATGCAGAAAGAGCGAGCGCGCGTTCGGCAGCTCGGTCAGGTAGTCCGTTGTGGCCGAGCTCTCCGCTTCCTGGAAGGCGAGGGCGTTCTCAACTGAGAGCGCTACCTTGGAGCTGATGGCCAGCAGTATGCGCAGATGATCCGAGGTGTAGGCATCCTGGTCAGAGTGATAGAGCGTGAGCACTCCGACCACGCCCTGCAAACCTTCAAGTGGAACTGAAATGGCTGACCGTAACGCGCTGAACCGCTTGGGATCGTTTACATAGCCGTGTTCCACTGCCGGATTACCATTCAGCATGGGTTTGCGATTCTGCGCCACCCAGCCAGACAGGCCTTCACCCAGAGGAATACGGAGGGAAGCAAACAAGCGGAAGTTGTCACCACTCACGTACTCAGGAAGGAGCTCGTTGCCACGAACGATATAAGTGGCGATGGCATCATACGGGACCAGCCGCTTCAGACGTTCACTAAGCACTGAGAGTGTCTCACTGAGGCTGAGCGAGTTACCGAGATCCTGGGTGAGTTCAAACAGCGCTTGCGCTTCCTGCCGCGCCGCGGCAATCGAGGATAGGAACGCGGCCTGGTTAGCCGGTTCGGCGCTCCTGTCAACCAGGAACCCGTTCGCCGGCGCGTTGCCGTTCTGGACCTTCATGCCGGTTGAGAGCCGCTGCCGGTCCGGGACATGTGACTGCAGGCGAACAATCTGCTCCAGGTCCTTATAGCACTCCTTTAAGATTCCAACTACTGTGGGATCGTAAGCCTTGCCGGCCTGGTCGGCGAGCCAGCTCATAGCGTCGTCGAGGGGCAATGCTTTGCGATATTGGCGGTCAGTAGCCAGAGCGTCCAGGCAATCGACGGCGGAAAGAATGCGCGCGCCGATGGGAATCTCTTCACCCTTCAAGCCGTCAGGGTATCCGCTGCCGTCCCAACGCTCATGGTGCGAGCGGACGATCGGCACCACCGGATACGGGAAGTTCACGCGCTGCAGGATTTCCGCGCCAACGATCGGGTGGATCTTCATCTTTTCAAACTCTTCCGGCGTCAGCCGGCCCGGCTTGGAGATGATGTGTTCGGGCACGGCGAGCTTGCCGATATCGTGCAGCAGCGCCGCGGCGCGGAGCGCCTCAATTTCGCCGGCCGAGAGATTGAGTTTTTTTGCCAATTCCACGGCATAAACGCGGACGCGCTCCAGATGATCGTGCGTGGTCTGGTCTTTGGCTTCAATCGCGAGCGCCAGCGCTTCGATGGTCCGCATGTGCAGCGCGGCCATCTCTGCCACGTGATTTTTTTCGTTCTCCAGTTTGCCCAAATACAGACGATACGAGCGGTAAATGATGAACATCGCGGGCAGAGCAAGCAGACTTGGCTGCCATCCCACGCGCTGGTTCACCCAGCCGAACAGTGCCGCGATGGCGCCGCCGGCCAGATAATAAGGAAGAGACCAGAAATAACAGTCGGTCCAGATCTTCTGCAGCTTTTTATGCTCGGTGAGCGAAATGATAGTGGCGACGGGCAGAGTGTTAAATAGAAAATAGACTGCCGCAGCAAGCATCAGAAGAAAAGAGCTATTGGAATGCAGTCGAGTCTGCAGAGGGCCGTGAAAGATGTAGTAGGCCACCCAGATGGCCACAGCAGCGCTGGAAACGTTGAATAGAACCTGCTCCAGGCGCGGCCAGCGGCGCTTGGTGATGAGGCACTGGACCAGGATCGCGGAGCAACCGAGGATGAGCGTCTCAGTGAACGTAAGCTCCGCAATGCCGATCAGAATGAAAAGGAAATTAACTGAGATGGTGCCGGTGATCTCTGGCAGCTCCACCTTCAGGCGCGAGGCCAGCATCGCCGTAAGCAGGTAAGCCATGAACTTGGCTGGATTTTCGACCTTCCACACCGCCAGGCCGTAGGTCAAGGTAGCCAGACCTGCCATACAAACGATGATCAGGAATAACCGGGCCTGCTTCGACATCGGTATTGGCGCCTCCCGCCAGAGAGTAGATAGGCAAGCGCCGGGCCAAACCCGGGCTAAAAGCAGTGGCGGAAAATCTTGCGGAATCAGTAACTTGCGGAAGGGCCATCGGTAGAGTCGGCGCAACTCAGTAATACGCCTGCGACAGTGCTGTCACAACCGGGACGGGTACCCTGGGCCAAAACGTCGCAACCCGCGCCGACCGGCTGCTTGCCTTCACTCCCAACTCCGGCCTGACATTCAATGGGCTTCAAACGGAAGGATCGAGAACTTTGGTAATCAATCAAACCGCCTTCCCGATTGCCCGCTGTGACTAAGTTGTCTCATGATGTCGCATATCAGGTTCTAGTCTGCCCGATCCCCACCGGCAGCCGATGTTCAGTATGAGGAGAAATTTGGCGACAACGGTCCAGAATCGATGCGACCTCGCCACCCAGGTTGTTCGCAGTGATGCTCTCAAGCGCATCATGAAATTGGTGGAGCAGGTGGCGTGTCATCCGGAGGCAGTGCTGATCGTGGGTGAGACCGGCACAGGCAAGGAGATGATTGCCCGCTCCATCCACAGCCACTCCATGCGCTGTCATAAGCCCTGGATCGACGTAAACTGCGCTGCCATTCCTGAGCATCTGGTGGAAAGCGAGCTCTTCGGTTACGAAAAAGGCGCGTTCAGCGGCGCCGACGCCCAGAAGATCGGCTTCTTTGAAATGGCCGACGGCGGCACTCTCTTCCTCGACGAAATCGGCGACCTCGATCCTCGCGTGCAAGTCAAGCTGCTGCGCGTGCTTGACGGCGCACCTTACTATCGCCTGGGCGGCAGCAAAAAAGTCACCGTCGACGTCCGCCTGGTGGCCGCGACCAACCAGAATCTTGACGAACTGGTCAGCGCCGGCAGGTTCCGCAGCGATCTTTATCATCGGCTGGCGCAGTTCAAGCTGGAAGTTCCTCCGCTCCGCGAACGCGCGGAAGACCTGCTGGGCATCGCCGAGCGCATACTGCACGAACATTATCCTGACTCGCGCTTCACCCAGGATGCGGTGAGCGCTCTGCTCTCTTATGAATGGCCGGGCAACGTGCGCGAACTGCGCAACTGTCTCTTTCGCGCCGTGATGCTGGCAAAGAATGCTCCGGTTGAACTCACAGCGGCTGATCTGAAGCTCAACAAGGTCGTTCCGCCGCCCAACGGAAAAAATCCCTTGAACCGCGACCTCGACGAACTCGAAAAACAGATCGTCTTTGACGCCCTTGAACGCAACGGCGGCAACCAGGGTAAAGCCGCCCAGGCGCTCGGCATCTCACGCCGCACCCTGCTGCGCAAACTCAAGGTCTATCGCGAATCCGACCCCGCGGCCGCGGCCAGCCTGGGCGCCGAGCAGCAAGCCTACTATCGCAAGCAAACCAGCATGCCGGTCCGCCTGCGCGTGGGCGACGAATGGATGCCGGCCACGCTCATGAACATCAGCCTCGGCGGCGCCGCCGTCTCCATTCACAAGATTCTCAGCCAGGGCACGCCGGTCACCATCAGCCTCACCATTCCGGAAACCAATATTGAAGCCGAACTCTCCGGGCGCGTCGCCTGGGCCAACAGTGAAGGCCATCATGGTATCCAATTCGGCGATGTCCACACCGAACTGCACACCCACTTGCAGCGCTGGTTCCAGTCGGAAATGAAAAAGGACGGCTGGCGCGACGAAATGGCCGGCTGAGCAAACTCTCCGCCAAGCATCGCGCTCCTCTGCGCGATATAGCTTTCAACCCGCCATCCTGAGCCGAGCACGCCATGCTGTTCCATCGCTCATAACTACCGTCGCGAAGGCGAAGGATCTGCTCTGCTGCTCTTTTCGGGATCACAACTGGTCTCTTTCAAAGCATCGAGCGTTGTGGAAAGCAAGACAGCACGGCTCCCATCAGCGTTCATCAGCGGTAGGATTTTGTTCTAGCAGCCGATTCTCTCCGCTTTCTCCGTGCCTCCGTGTCTCCGTGGTAGGTTCTTGGCTCTTGTTCATTCGCAGCTAATCAGAACTTTGAAAAATCCGGCCGTCTCCTCTGCATGAACGCCGTCATTGCCTCCCGTGCCTCCGGCCCTTGCAGCAGCGCCGCAAACTGCTTCGTCTCGCGCGCCATCGCGGCTTTGATATTTTCGACCGAGCCCTGCTTCATCAGCGCCTTCGCCGTGCGCAACGCCGTCGGCGGTTTTTCTGCCAATTGCTGCGCTGCGGCGTTCGCCCGCAGAAACAATTCGCTCTCTTCGCAGACTTCATTTACGATCCCCAACTCCCGCGCCGTCTCCGCCCCAAACGGCTCGCCAAAGAACAACAGCTCCGCCGCGCGCCTCTGGCCCACCAGCGCCGGCAAAATAAAGCTCGAGCCCGCCTCCGGACACAATCCCAGATTCACAAACGGCAGCTGGAAGCGCGCCCCCTGCGCCGCATAAACCAGATCGCAGTGCAGCAGCATCGTCGTTCCGATCCCCACAGCCACGCCGCCCACCGCCGCGATCACCGGCTTCTGCGCCGCCGCCAGCTCTTCCAGATACTGCAGCGCCACTGCCGGCTCTCCGGGCTTGGCGCTGGCAAAGTCGCCAATGTCATTCCCCGCCGTAAAGCAGCTCTCTGATCCCGTGATCATCACCACGCGCACCGCCCCGTCGGCGTCTGCCTGCCGCAAGGCCTCGATCATGCCAACGTACATGGCGCGCGTCAGCGCATTCTTCTTGTCCGGCCGCTCCATGCGCAGGGTGAGCACGCGGTCCTGGACTGTGACAGAAATGTTGTCAGCCATAGCAACTCCTGATTTGTTCTTGAGAGAAATTGAAATTATACGTCTCACGGACCGAACACCGCCTTCTCGAACGGGGCTGATCCGCGCCGATCCGCGTTCATCCGCTGTGGCAAGTTTTCGCTTTTCCGATTACGGCGATTCCGCGCGATTGCGGCGATTACGGAAATTCTTCCGCTCAC
>DASTJB010000249.1:0-5900 GCA_035717005.1 Candidatus Angelobacter sp. | reverse complement strand
AAAATGCCGTTGCCGAAGCGGAAGACCAGGATGTTCTGAACGGTCTCCTTGCCCAGGTAATGGTCGATGCGGAAGATCTGGTTTTCCCCCAGCACCTTTCTTACCTGGCGGTTCAATTCTTTGGCCGATGCCAGATCGTTCCCGAAAGGCTTTTCAAAGACCACGCGGCGCCAGTGGCCGTCTTTCTCACACGCTAACTCGGATTGGCCGAGCCGGTCGGCAATCTTGCCGAAAAAAACCGGGCTGGTGGCGAGGTAAAAAAAGTAATTGGAGCGTGTGTGGTGTTTCTGATCGACCTGCTGGAGCGCCTGCGCCAGGCGCGTATAAAGCGCGGGATCGTCGAATTCTCCGGCCACATAGTAGATGCGCTGCATCAGCCAGCTGCGCAGGCCGGAATCGAGCGTGCCGGTGGCGAAGCTTTCGAGCTTTTCGCCCATCATTTGGCGGAACTGCTCGAGCGTGTACTCATTGCGGGAGACGCCGACGATGGCAAATTCATCAGAGAGCAGCCGGCTTTTGACCAGGTTGTAGAGTGCCGGCATCAACTTGCGGCCGGTGAGGTCGCCGGTGGCGCCGAAGATCACCATCACGCATGGGCCGGCGGGGCGGGGCGCGCCGGTAGGCGTCTTTTCCAGGGCCGGCATTTCTTGCAGAACAGGCGACATAGCTTCTCCGTCAGGCAGTTTCTTTTTTCTTGAGCTCGATGTGTCCGCCGAACTTCTGGCGCATGGCGCTGAGGATCTTTTCAGCAAAGGTGTGCTCCTGGCGCGAGCGGAAGCGCGTGTAGAGCGCGGCGGTAAGCACGTCAGCCGGGACGGCCTCTTCGATGGCGGCGTTTACCGTCCAGCGGCCTTCGCCGGAATCCTGGACGAAACCAGTGTATTCGGAGAGCGTGGGATTTTCTGCCAGCGCCATGGCCGTGAGGTCAAGCAGCCAGGAGGAGACCACGCTGCCGCGGCGCCAGAGTTCGGCGATGTCAGCGACGTTGAGCTCGTAGCGGTGGCCCTCAGGCAGATCTTTGGAATTGGCGTTGCGGAAGATGTCAAAGCCTTCAGCGTAGGCCTGCATCAGGCCGTATTCGATGCCGTTGTGGACCATCTTCACAAAGTGGCCAGCGCCGGAGGGACCGCAATACAGATAGCCTTGCTCGGCGGTGCCACCGAGTTTTTCGCGTCCGGGGGTGCGCGGGATGTCGCCGAGGCCGGGCGCGAGGGTTTTGAAAATGGGATCAAGACGGTCAAAGGCTTCCTTGGGCCCGCCGATCATCATGCAGTAGCCGCGCTCGAGCCCCCAGACGCCGCCGCTGGTGCCGACGTCGATGTAGTGAATGCCGCGCGGCTCCAGCGCTTTGGAACGGCGGACATCGTCTTTGTAATAGGAGTTGCCGCCGTCGATGATGACGTCACCTGGATCGAAGCGCTGAGCAAGAGCGTTGACCGTCTGCTCGGTGGGATCGCCGGCAGGGACCATGATCCAGGCAGCACGCGGCTTTTTGAGCTTGGCGGCAAAGTCATCGAGTGACGACGAGCCGGTTGCGCCGTCACCGGCGAGTTCGTTGACGTTGTTGGGATTGAGATCGGAGACGACGCATTGATGGCCTCCGCGCAGGAGCCGACGGACCATGTTCCCGCCCATACGGCCCAGACCTACCATGCCTAGTTGCATTGTTTTCTCACATTCCGAGCGAAGCCTTTTCCGAAGTTCCGAACCCGCGTTTTTTGCGGGTGAGGAATCCCTATCCTCTGATTTCATCGCGGCTAAGGGATCCCTCCCTTTCCTACCCCAACACGCAAGAATCGCGCGTGTTGGGGGCCCCGGCTTCGCAGAGAACGCTCAGGGTTCAGGACTTCAGAAAAAGGACTACAAAATCAGCTCTTCCAACCTCTTCAACCCCGCATCCACGTCCGCCGGCAGATGCACGCGCAGTGCGCGGCGCTTGCGCTCGGCCAGCACCTGAAAATCGCCACGGGCCTGCGCCGCTTTGACAATGCTGAAAGTGTATTTCTGCTCCGGGACCGGCAACTGCACTGCGTCGTCGCAGGTGATCTGGAGAAAGACGCCGCTGTTGGGACCGCCTTTGTAGGCCTGGCCGGTGGAGTGCAGGAAGCGTGGGCCAAAGCCGAGGCATGTGGCGACGCACCGGCGATCGCGGACGGCGTGACGGATGGATTGCAACGCGTCTTCGTGGGCCTGGTTCATCTCGATATAGGCGAGCAGCGCGAAGTAATCGCCGGCGCCAAGCTGGCTCAGGTGCGCGCGGAGAAGGCCTTTGAGTGTCTGATCGCTGCCGGTAAGCTTTTTCAGGTTGGCGGCATTGCGGTCATCCGTAAAGAGCTTAATACTGTTCTCTTCAATGAGCGGCGTTTCGGCGCGAAGACTGCCTGTTTTCTCATATTCGGCGGTGAGTTCGCGGGTGACTATCTTGCTCGCCTCGACATCAGGCTGATTGAATGCATTGATGCCGAGAATCGAGCCGGCGACGGCCGTAGCAATCTCCCAGCGGAAGAACTCCTGGCCGAGGTCATACGTATCGGCGAGTTCGATCTCGACCACCGGCTGTCCGGCCTGGCGCAACGCGTTGAGTTGATTCTGCTGTGCAGAATCGGAGTCGCCGGCAAGGTGCAGGTAAACGAAGACACGGTCATCGCCGTATTTGTCGGGCGTGGTCAGGTGTTCGCGGTCGACCGGGATCAGGCCCTTGCCGATTTTGCCGGTGCTTTCGGCCAAAAGCTGCTCGAGCCAGGCGCCGAGGTCGTAAATTCCCGGCGAGGTGATGATGGTGACTTTGTTGCGGCCAAGATTGCCGAGGGTGCCGAGGATGGCGCCAAGAACGGCGCCGGGATTCTGCTCGACCGGAACTTCCGGGCCGCAGGCCTGGACCATCTCGTCGGTGCGGTCGAGGAATTTACGCAGGTCGAGCCCCATGACTGCCGCAGGAACCATGCCGAAGTTGGAGAGGGCGGAATAGCGTCCGCCGATGGAAGGCACGCCGAAGAAGATTCTGCGGAAGTGGTCACGCTCGGCAACCTGCTGCATTTTGGAGCTGGGATCGGTGATGGCGACGAAGCGCTCGCCGGCTTTGGCTTTACCCACAACTTCCTGCGCGCGGGCAAAGAAGTATTGCTTGAAGATGTTGGGCTCCAGCGTGGAGCCGGATTTGCTGGCAACGATGAAGAGCGTACGCGCGAGATCCACCTGGCTTTCGATGGACTTGATCTGCGCCGGATCGGTGGAGTCAAGCACGTGCAGTCGGGGATGGCCCGCTTGCTGGCCAAAGGTGATCTTCAGGACTTCCGGGCAAAGGCTGGAGCCGCCCATGCCGAGCAGCAGAGCGTGGGTAAAGCCGGCCTGTGCGACTTCGGCGGCGATTGCCTGCAACTGCTGCTGGTTTTTGCGCTGGTCTTCAAGCACACGCAGCCAGCCAAGCCATTTGTCTTCGTCGTCGTTCGTCCAGAGAGATTTATCGCCCTGCCACAGGCGAGCCATCTTGCGGCCGGCCTGCCAGTCTTTAAGCGTGGCCTGGACGGCCTGGGTGAGCGGCGCGGCAAATTGCCAGCGCGGCGGCTGGATGATGGATCGGGTGCTCAAGGCTATTTTCTCTTCTGCTGGATTTTCTGATCGACCGCACCAATCAGCTTGCTGAAGGCCTCGTCAAAAAGCTTGATGCCCTCATCCAGAATCTGGTCCGTAACTTTCTTCATCGAGATGCCGGCTTTTTCGAGGTCGGACATGGTCTTGTCGGCCGCGGCGAGATCGGCGTCGAGCGTGCGGCGGACGATGCCGTGGTCGCGGAAGGCGTCCATGGTGGCCGGAGGAATCGTATTCACGGTTTCGGGCCCGATCAGCTCTTCGATATAAAGAACGTCACGGTATTTGGGATTCTTGGTGCTGGTGCTGGCCCAGAGGAGGCGTTGCGAATGTGCTCCGCGTCCGGCCAGAGCGCGCCATCTCGCGCCGGTGATCATCTGCTGGTACCAGCGATAGGCCTGCTTGGCATTGGCAATGGCGACCTTGCCGTGCAGCGAGCGCAGAAGCTGTTCGCGGTCGGGA
Source organism: Candidatus Angelobacter sp. (assembly GCA_035717005.1). Lineage (GTDB taxonomy): Bacteria > Acidobacteriota > Terriglobia > Terriglobales > Acidobacteriaceae > Angelobacter. The sequence goes on along the minus strand of DASTJB010000249.1, from coordinate 1,850 downwards.
GTGCCGGGATTTTCGAGTTGCTTGTCTATGGTCGAATCGACCAGCGTATCGATGCGGCTTACGAAGAAGCTGGCGACGCTGGCGATCCCGGCTATGTCCTTGCCGGCCTTGAGCGCGGCTTCCAGGCCGTCCATGAAGGCTTCCGCCACGGCGATGTAAGCTTCCTGGGCGAAGAGCAGGGTGATGTTGATGTTCAGGCCTTCGGCGGTGAGCTGGCGCACAGCGGGAACGCCTTCGGGCGTGCCGGGGATTTTAACCATCAGGTTGGGGCGCTTCACGGCCTTCCAGAGACGGCGGGCTTCCTCGATCGAGCCCTGCGTATCGTGGGCGAGGGTGGGCGTGACCTCAATGCTGACGTAGCCGTCGCGTTTATTGGTGGAGTCGTAAACCGGGCGGAGGATGTCAGCCGCGTTCTGAATGTCTTGCACGGCGATGCGCTCGAAGATGTCGCCGGCGTTGAGGCCCTGGGCAATGAGCTGATCAAGCTGGGCGGCATAGTCGGGGCTGCCGGAGATGGCTTTTTCAAAGATCGAGGGGTTGGAGGTCATGCCGCGCAGTCCGTCTTCATTGATGAGGCGGCGCAGTTCGCCGCCGGTGAGCAGGTCGCGGCGGATATAGTCGAGCCAGATGGACTGTCCGGCTTTCTGCAAATCAAGGAGCGGATTCTGCCGCTGCGTTGCCGTCTGAGATTGCTTTTCGGGGGTGGTAACCGGGTTCATGAGATCTTCTCCTTGGGCAGACCGAGCGCGTAGCGCTGCTCGATCGAGTGAATCTTCTCTAAGCGGCGGCGATGCCGCTCCTCACCTGTAAAACGGGCGTTAATAAATGTGATGCACAAATCCCTGGCAAGTTCTGGCCCGATGACGCGCGATCCAAGCACCAGAAGATTGATATTGTCATGCTCCACGCCCTGGTGCGCCGAGTAGCCGTCATGGCAGAGTCCGGCGCGAATACCGGGAATTTTGTTGGCCGCGACCGATGCGCCAACACCGCTGCCGCAGATCAGGATGCCGCGCTCGGACTTGCCGTGAAGCACGTTCAGGGCGACCGCCTCCGCGTAATCAGGATAATCCACCGGGACGGTGCTGTCAGTGCCGACGTCGAGGAGTTCGTGGCCGCATTGGCGGAGATGGTCGATCAGCGTCTTTTTAAGTTCGAAGCCGGCGTGGTCGGAACCAATGGTGAGTTTCATATTAGCTCTTAGCCGTTAGCCCTTAGCCTTTAGCCAAAAGCAGGAGGAGCTGACACCAAGGGCTAAAGGCTGAGAGCTAAGAGCTGGTTTTTCCTAACATTTCTCGTGCGGCAGCCAGCACGGCTTCAGGCGTGAAGCCGAATTTCTTCAACAATTCCTTTAAGGGCGCAGAGGCGCCGAAGGTCTTCATGCCGATGACGCGTCCGGCGTGGCCGACGTACTGCGCCCAGCCGAAGGTGGAGGCCTGCTCGACGGCGATGCGGGCTGTGACGGCGCGCGGCAAGACGCTTTCGCGGTATTCCGGCGGCTGGTGCTCGAAGATGTCCCACGAGGGCATACTGACGACGCGGACTTTGCGGCCTTCGGCGGTGAGAGTTTCATACGCAGAGAGGCAGAGCGAGACCTCGCTGCCGGTGGCCATCAAAATTAATTCGGGGAGTGCAGCCGACGACGCAGGCGAGGGCGCCTGCGGTCCACGTGTGTCGTTTGACGAGTCGGCCAAAACGTAAGCACCTTTGGCCACGCCGGACGCCGGCGCGTACTTTGTGCGGTCGAAGGTCGGTATGGCCTGGCGGGTGAGGATCAGCGCCGCGGGCTCATGCCGCAGCTGCATGATGACCTTCCAGGCTTCGGTGACTTCGTTCGCGTCGGCGGGGCG
>DASTJB010000248.1:0-3411 GCA_035717005.1 Candidatus Angelobacter sp. | reverse complement strand
AGCGTCTTGGCAGGGAAACCGGTGGGTCATTTGTTGTGTGGCCGCTTCGCGGCCAAAACCGCCCGCGAGCATTTCTCCTTACAAGCCTTGTTTTTGCTCCTGTTGCATCGGGCTCGGCGCGCAAGCCGGCCTCGCCCTTCGTTTCTGACGCTGGGATCCAAACCGCCTGCGATTCACTTCTCCGCGATCTGCAATCTGCTCCTGTCGCAGCGGGCGCGGCCCGCAAGCCGGCCTCGCCCTTACTTCGTGTTCCTTCGTGTCCTTTGTGGTTAAAGGTTTGTCGAGGTGCGCGCATGAATATACGCCTCAACCACCTTGTCCAGCGTCCCCTGCGCCTGAAGCACGTACTCCACCGCGTCGCGCGCGGCGCCGTGCCCGCCGCTTGACTCGGTCTCATAATGCGCGATCGCCTTCACCTGTGGCCGCGCATTCTTCACCGCGATCGCCAGCCCGCAGCGCGTCATGATCGGCAGGTCAATCACGTCGTCTCCGACGTAACAGATTTGTTCTGCGTTGAAGCCGCTCTCGGCCAGAATCTTGTCCAGGATTTCCGACTTGTTCTGCGCGCCCTGAAAGAGAAAATCGATCTTCAAATCGCGTGCCCGCAGCGCCACCGTCTCGGAAATTCGCTTGGTGACCATCCCGGTCTTCAGCCCGCCCAGCCGTGCCAGTGAAATTCCTGTGCCGTCATGCGCGTTGAAGCCCTTGGCCTCGATCATGTTCTGGCTGATAATGCCGAACCCCGGCGCGTCAGCGTGCTTCTGCGCGTGCGCGTCCGTGCTGCGCGGTTCCGAGGACGGAGCAGGGAAGAGCCATATGGAGCCATCCGTCAGCACTCCGTCGACGTCAAACAGGATCACCTTGATTTTCTTAGCGCGCTCGATTGACACGATCAATCCTTTTTGTCGCGAGTAAAAAAATAATTGGTCATTAAATTAAAGACCGTCATCCCGACTGGCCGTTAGCGAGCCGGCGCTTTCATCAGCCGGCGAGTAGGCCGGAGGGACCTTGCGTTTCCTGATGAAAGGAACACCATGAAATTCGTTACAACCCAGCACCTCTTCGTGGCGCCGAGCGGTTTTGCTTTTCCGATTCCGCGCGATTACGGCGATTTCGGCGATCCTACAGCCCCTCCCGCTTCGTCGCCGCCAGCCCTACCCCCATCAGCGTCCTGGCTACCTCGCCCAGCGAAGCAAAGCGTTCGTCCTTCGTCAGTCCATGAAAGTAGCGATAGTAAATCTGCTGGATGATCACGCCAACCTTGAACATCGCAAACACATAATAGAAGACGATCTTTGACAAATCCCTGCCTGTCCTTTCGGCATAGCGGGTGGCTAGCTCGGCGCGGCTCAGCATTCCGGGCACGATCGTCGGCCCCCAGCGCACCATCTGCATCTCCGGCGGGTCGCCCGGGTCGATCCAGTATGCCAGCGACGTGCCCAGGTCGGTCAGCGGATCGCCCAGCGTACACATCTCCCAATCCAGCACAGCTTTCACCTGCGTGATGTCCGTGGGGTCGAGCACCATATTGTCAAACTTGTAGTCATTGTGGACCAGCGTGCCTGCGCTTTGCGCCGGCATATGTTCGCGCAGCCACGCCGCCAGCGGTTCGACCTCCGGCAACTCGTGCGTCTTTGATCCGTAATAGCGCTCGATCCACCCGCGCACCTGCCGCTCCAGATAACCCTGCGGCTTTCCCAGCTCGCCCAGCCCCAGCGCCGCGTAATCTAACCCATGCAGCGCAGCAAGATTGTCGATGAACGATTCGCTCAGCTTCTGCGCCGTTCCGGGCGCCAGTTCCAGCCCCGCCGGCAAATTTCTGCGGATGATGACGCCCTTGACCCGCTCCATCACGTAAAAAGGCGCGCCAATCACCGACTCGTCCGTGCAATGCAGCAGGGGCTTCGGCGTCGGATATGATCCGTGCAGCTTGCTCAGCACGTGGTATTCGCGTCCCATGTCGTGCGCCGACTTCACCTTGCTGCCGAACGGCGGCCGCCGCAGCACCATCTCTGTTTCGCCCAGCGAAACCGAATAAGTAAGGTTGGAATGCCCGCTGGGAAACTGCTTGACCACCAGCTCTCCACCCCTATCGGTAAGATGTTCAGGGAGGTGCTCGCGCAGATATGGCTCCAGCCGCGCCAGGTCCAGCTCTTCGCCCGCGCGCACCGGGCGCGAACTGTCCTGCAGCGCTTCCGCGATCGGCAAATTGTGGGCAGCTTCGGCCGGCATAACTTAGCGGTGCGTGATCATCTCCGGATCGGTGAAGTGCGGCGTCGCGTTATACGAGCTTAGGGTAAACCGTCCGGCGGAAAACAGAAACTCGCTGAACGAGCAGTTGCGCACCATCCATGCGGATCTCAGGGTCGCCTCGGTGGAAAGGTCGAGCGCGCGCTGCATGGCCACTCCCACCGGTCCGCCGGAGCTGAAAATCGCGATCTGCTGCCCGCGGCTGCCGTTCGACGCAAGCTGCTCCAGCCCGCTCTGCACGCGAGTGCAAAATTCCGGCCACGGTTCAATGCCTTCGAGCGGCAGCTCTCCGCCGGCCCAGCGCCCGATCACCACTTCAAACATCCGCTGGAATGTCTTGAACTGCTCCGGCCGCGTCTGCGCCCGCTTGAACACTTCGTGCATCTCCCGGACCTGCGCATCGGTTTCCACCAGCTCCGGCAGGCAGCGCCCCATCACCGTCTGCGCCTCAAACTCGTCAAAACTTTTGAGTATGACCGGCCCGGGCCACGGCAGTCCCGCCGCTTTGTAGGCTTCGCCGACGATCCGTGCTGTCTCTCTCTGCCGCACGCGTGGTCCGGAGTAAACGCGGTCAAAGTGGAGCTTCAGTCCGGCCCAGTATTCGCCCAGGACGCGGCTCTGCCGCTCGCCCCTGGGTGAGAGCTTGTCATAATTGCTCTCAAGGAAAGATGCTTGCCCGTGTCTGATGAGAAAAAGCCGGCTCATTCTTCAGTGAAGTCAGAGGATATCATGCGCGCCGATGCACGGCGCAACGCGTTCCTTTGATTCGCTCAGCGCTTCTCCTCTTCCGCGTTCGTTTCTGGCTTGGCTTCAGTGACAGGCACGTGCATATAGGAAGAAAAATAACGCTACTGCTTCTTCTCCGCCGGCTGCTCGACCGCGACCGTGAGTGGCGCGTTCAGTGTACCCAGCAGGCCGGTGCGGGCATCGCGTACGCCCAGCCGGAGCAGGTATTCTCCGGGCCCAACCTCAAACGATTGCCGGCAGGGAAACGATCGCTGCATCACCCGGTTGTACTCGTCAGGCTTGAGTGACGCCACCATCGTGTTGCTCAGCGTCTGCAGCGTCTCCCCTTTCTGCGAATAGACAATCACTGCGCAATCCACGCTGGCATGTTGCAGTCCATCCGTGCCGAGCTCAAACGTAAGCTGCCGCGCATTG
>DASTJB010000247.1:0-14958 GCA_035717005.1 Candidatus Angelobacter sp. | reverse complement strand
GTGACCGTGGGCGGCAACGACGACCTGCTCTCGCGGACGCTCATTGCGCGCGACGTGAACTGGATTGCGATTGCCGAGCTGCGCGAGCCTCTTCGAGTTCATGCCAAGATCCGCCACCGCCACGAGCCCGCGGCCGCGGTGCTCGAGCCGGCGCCGGGGCCCCCGGAGCGCGCCGGTTTTGCGCGCGCTGGGGTGGATGCGCCCAACGGCGAGGTGCGCGTGACCTTCGACGATCCGCAGCGCGCCATCACTCCCGGCCAGGCTGTGGTGTTCTACGACGGTGATCTGGTCGTGGGCGGGGGGTGGATTGCGGAAACCCTGAAGGAATAACCAGGCCAGCAATGTCCAAAAACCGCCTCGAAGCCTTCAGTGACGGCGTTCTCGCCGTGGTCATCACGATCATGGTGCTGGAACTGAAGTTGCCGCAAGGCAGCAGCCTGGCGGCGTTCAGGCCTCTGATTCCCGTGTTGCTCAGCTACGTCCTGAGTTTCATTTACGTCGGGATCTACTGGAACAACCATCATCACCTGCTGCATGCAACGCAGCGGGTGAACGGCGCAACTCTGTGGGCCAACCTGCACCTGTTGTTCTGGCTCTCGCTCATTCCGTTCACCACCGCGTGGATGGGGGAAAATTATCGCAGCTCCTGGCCGGTTGCCGTGTACGGGATTGTCCTGCTTCTGGCCGGCGTCGCCTATTACATCCTCACCAGGGCGCTCATCCGGCTGCACGGAGACGATTCCACCCTGGCCACCTCCATTGGGCGAGACACCAAAGGCAAGATCTCAATCGCGGTCTATGCCGTGGGGATTGCGCTCGCGTTCTTAGAGCCAAGGCTTGCGAACGCGTGTTATGTCACCGTCGCGATCATGTGGCTGGTGCCGGACCGGCGCATTGAAAGGAAAGTTACGCCCTGAGCTTCCTGAAGCCCTGCAGATCTGCCTAGGCCCGACTCCGGCGATAGACGCTACGCCCGCTCTGTCCTAATCTGCTCGTCTCTCGCCCCGCACCCCGGCTTTGCCTCCCTTGGCTGCCCATGCCGCGGATGCAAAAAGCTGGTGCGCTCTTCTTCGAAGCGCAGCAGCTCCATATAGACGCGGGCCTGGTCCCAGCCCAGGGCGCGGCCGATCTTCTGTGCCGCCTCGCGGCTACACTCCTCTTGCCAGCAGGCGCCCAGCGCGACGGGCACGCGGCGCAGCAGGATATCGCCCAGCGTGACCGCGCTCTCATGCGCCACGGCCTCGACGGCCTCGGCAACAAGATGGCAGCTATGCGGACAGAGCGGCTCGCGCAGCCGCTCGTCGAGCGAGGCGGCGTGCGCAATGGCCAGCGCGTGGCGGCCGTGCCAGTCCGCAATCGCCTCAGCGCAGCCTTCGGGGATCTTGGCCTTGCAGGCGACAATACGCGCCCACTGCCGCACCGAGCACTCCACGTCTTCCTCCATGCAGGGCGAGGCGAAGACGTTGACTGGCTCAGGGATGTTGAGGCCCAACTTGCGGCCAACTTCGCGCGCCAGCGAGGCCGCCGTGGTGAGCTTGCCGCCGACGATCGAGATCAGCCCTGCAGCGCCGTTATCGCGGTGATCGTGCAGCACGTGCTTGCGAGTTATATCGGAGGCCACCTGGCCCGGCACGAACGGCAGCGGCCGGATGCCGGCAAAGTCGTAGCGGATATCGGCCGGCGTGAGCCCGGAGCGCGGAAAAATGTGCGTGAAACTCTGGAACAGGTAGTCGATCTCCTGCGGGCTGGGCTGCGGATTGTCGGGTGCGTGGCCGTCCGGCACCTCGCTGGTGCCCACCAGAAGCTGGCCGTTCCAGGGAATAACGAAGATCGGCCGTCCGTCTATGGCTTCCGTATACACGGCCTGCGCGGGTGCGTCTTCAAAGCGCGGCAGCACCAGGTGCGAACCGCGCACGCCGCCGATCATCCGTGGCGCCGCGATGCCGGAGGCGGCGATCACCGCGTCAGCCCACGGGCCGGTGGCGTTGACGATGTTGGCGGCCTCCACCGCGTACTCCTGCGCGGAGATGCGGTCGCGCAGCCGCGCACCGGTCACCCGGCCGTTGCTGCGCGTGATTTCCAGAAGCTGTGTGTGGTTGCAGACCACAGCGCCGGCTTCCATCGCTTCGGCCAGCCACTCGGCTACCAGGCGCTCGGGAAATTCGCACTGCGCGTCTTCATAGCTGTAGATGGACCATTGATTGCCATTGTCGAGCTGGCGCTCGAAGGCTCTGATATCGCCGGCAGCGGTGTGCTTTCCGCCGGCCCAGCGCCGGTAGAGCCGCAACCCGGTCCTGATGGCCAGCGAACTGCGCATAAAGGAGCGCGCTTTTTTCGGCAGCGCCAGCAGAAACTGCATCGGGCGGACCAGGTGCGGCGACTGGCTCAGCAGGCGCTCGCGCTCGCGCAGCGATTCGCGCACCAGCGCCAGCTCGCCGTGCTCCAGATAGCGCAGCCCGCCGTGGATGATCCGCGTGGAGCGGCTGGTGGTGCCGGAGGAGAAGTCCTCTTTTTCGACCAGCAACACGCGCTTGCCCCACCGCGCGCACTCGCGCGCAATGGCGACGCCGTTGATGCCGCCGCCGATTACCAGAACGTCAAAGCTCTGGTCGCGGTGCTGGATCGCGCTACTCACTTATAAGGTCTATTAGATGCCCTTTCAGGGAAAGCACAACATTACTTCAGAACATTCCTCAAAAAGGAAAGGGAGTCGTTCAACGCGCAGCTCGCAACTGGGAAAGCGGCCTATTTTCGAGCACTTGGCAGTTCGGCCGGCACGGGATTCGTCGCCCAGCGCTCCGGCTCGATGTTCGGAAACACCGAATCGCGCCGCTCGATCGCCTCCAGCTCCTCGATCTTCTCCGGCGGGACCTGGTGCGTGGCCTCAAAGCGCCGCCAGCCGTCGAGCAGCGTGCGGAACTGCTCCAGGTGCGTGTTGAAGCGCTTCTCCGCGTAATCGCGCGCGTGCTTGGTGGTGATCAGGAACTGCCAGTCCGACGATTCCAGCAGCAGCAGCTCGCGGCAGATCTGTCTGGCCAGCCGCGTGGCCACTTCATGTCCGCGCCACAGGCCGCTGTTGGCCATCTGCTGGACAGAAAGTTCCGCCGGATAGATGTGCCTCCAGGTCCACGCCGTGTTCTCGTTGAGCCAGACGCTGTTGTTGCTCTCCGCACCCCAGGAGCCTTCCGGCAGCGCGACGTACGCCGCGGGCTCGTATTGGTCGAGGTACTCAGCGCACGTGATCAGCTTGATCTTGCTCTCCGGCCGCGCGTATTCGAGCGCCACATTCTTCAGCCACTCCGGGCCTTCGAACCACCAGTGGCCGAACAGTTCGGAATCAAACGGCGCCGTCAGAATGGGCGCTCCCGGACCATTGCCACCGTAGCGCGCGAGCGCGTCCGCGGTGATGCGGGCGAAGTGAGCCGCGTGCTCGCGTGTGCGCCCAAGCGCCACCTGCGGATCGTACGGCTGCTTCAGCCCGAGGTCGATCTTGTTCCCGGTAATCCTCCAGTAGCGATTGCCGCCCGGCCAGCGCTTCTTGTGAAATTCCAGATAACTTGCGTCGCCGGGATAGCCGTGGTCGCCGCTCCACACCTGGATTCCCGTGCGCGGATCGCGCGTAAAAAACGCCACCTGCGTGTTGGGATCGGGGCTGGCCGCGTAGTATGGCCGGTAAAAATTCTTCTGCGGACGCTCGGGCGGAATCTCCATCGCGACCGGCACATCGCCAGCGAGCCACTGATAGGGAGTGAACTTCGTCGAGCTGTCCACCAGGTGCGTGTCGACGTAGAAAAACTCCAGTCCATGCTCCGCCAGGATCTGCTCCACACCTTCGCGCTCCACCGCCTGCTTGCCATATGGCGAGCCAAAGCCGTTGAGCGATACCGGAAAGCGCCAGGGCCCGGCCGGACGATAGCCGCACTCCGGCAGCCAGATGCCGCGCGGCCGCCGGCCAAAGAACCGCTCGTGCGTTTCCACGCCGGTCTTGACCTGCGCGCGGATCGAAGCGTCTGTACCCAGCAGCGGGAAATACCCGTGCGTGGCGCCGCAGGTGATGATCTCGATGGCGCCGCTGTCATAAAAACGCTGGAAGCCGCGGATGATGTCGGAATGGAGATCGTCGAACTGGCGCAGCGCGCCTTCGTAGAAGCGCTGCCAGAAGCGCGCGACCTCCACCATGTGGCTCTCGCCCTGAAGGCGGAAGTCTTCGGCGTCCTTGTGTGCAGCTTCAATCTTGCGCAGCAGATATTTGGGGAATTCGTCCTTGAAAACCGGATGGGAGAGCTGCTCCAGCAGGATGGGCGAGAGATTCACGTTCGCCTTGAGCGCCAGCCCCTGCTGCTCCAGCTCGCCGAAGATCCGCAGCAGCGGCAGGTAGGTCTCGGCAGCGGCTTCATGCAGCCACTCCATGCCGTGCGGCCACGTGCCATGGTTCACCACGTACGGCAGATGCGAATGCAGCGCAAAGGTCACGTAGCTGGGCGAATTTTTTGCCGGAATTCTGGGAGTCATGGACTTTCAATTTCCCCGGCGGCAACCCCGCGTCAGGGGCTCTCTCTAGTAGATGCAGCAACACATGAGCAAAATTCAAGTTTACTACACAATCTCCAGGGCCGGAGTTCCGCACAAAATGACGAACCGCAGAGCCCGCGAAGAGCACAGAGCCATTGGCTCTGCTGTTCTCCGCGTTCTCTGCGGGCGAATTTCCGCCAGTGCTAGTTAGGTGCCACTTTGAACGTAAGCGGCGCCGGCGGAGCGTCTTTCTGTTTTTCCGCCAGCAGGTTGGCCACCGAATCGCTCAGGCTCACGCAGTTGCAGCCGCGGCGCTTGGATTCGTACAGCGCTTCGTCCGCATAGCGCAGCAGGATGTCCGGCGTGAGCACGCCGTCCTGCGAAAACGAGATGCCGAAAGACGCCGTGATCTTGCCCAGCGCGTGCCCGGCGTGCTGCAGGTCCAGCTTCTCGATCGCGTCGCGCATCACTTCGGTGCGCTCGCGCACGCTCTCCAGCGTGGTGTCCGGCAGCACGATCAGGAACTCCTCGCCGCCATAACGGCAGACGATGTCTTCGGTGCGCACCGAGCGGCGGAACAACGCGCCGATTTCCTTCAGCACGATGTCGCCCGCGTTGTGGCCGAAGCTGTCATTGAACGACTTGAACTTGTCGATGTCCGCCATGATTACGCCCACGCCGGTGTGATGCCGGCCGGACCGGTGCAGCTCCTGCTCCAGCGCGGCTTCCAGGAAACGGCGGTTGTACAGCCCGGTGAGCGGATCGCGTATCGACTGGTCATGCAGCTTTTCGCGCAGGCGCAGGTTGGCCAGGCGCAGCGCAGCGTATTCGCCGCTCTGCTGGATCAGCGCCAGCCGCTGCGGCGTGAACGCATCGGAGTTGGGAACGCTGATGTGCAGAATGCCCAGCGTTTCCCCCAGCGCGGCCAGCGGCAGGCACAGGTACGCATCGGGAATGCTTCCGCTGAAGTGCCGGCAGGAGAGGCCCTGGGAGGCCTCCAGGCGCAGATGCAGCCGGCTGCCGCGCATGGCGCAGCAGTCTTCCGGCGAAAGGATGTGTTGTGTCGGGCTCAGCGAATCGCCCCAGCTCGCCATCACGCCCATCAGGTTGCGCGAGCTGTCAATGGCGAACACCGCGCCCGCACTGTTAGGGAGGAATTTCTGCGCGTATCCGCCCAGCACTTCATAGGCCTCCGGCGGATTGATGCATATCTGCAAATTGGCCTGGAGATCGTTCAGCAGGCGGCCGCTTTCAGTTTCACTCTGCAGCTGTTGCAGCGACCCTTCCAGCTTGGTCTGCGCGTGAAGCGCCGTCTGCTCGGCAATGCGCAGCTTCTTCGATTCGCGGATCACCAGCAGGAACAGGACAGCCATCAGCGCGCTGAATCCGCCGATGCGCCACGTCACGCTGCTCTCCACCGCCCGCGCCCGGCCCCGCGCCGCTTCGTTGCGCTGGCTCAGCAGCGCTTCTTCATCGTCCTTGAACTTCTGAATGGCATCGCGCGTGCGGTCGCGGTTAAAGTCTGCGTCCGGCGTGTGGAAGATGAGCAGCGTCTTCGTGGTGCGCATGTTGTCGCTCAGCTGGCGAAGTTCGTCTTTCATCCAGCCCCGAAGCTGCTCCAGTCGCTCCGGATACCCTTTGTCGTTCTTGGTCAACTGCTGGATTCGATCCAGGCGCGTCCAGGTTTGCGCCACCGCGGCATCGAACGTTACCAGGTCCTCTTTCTCCGGGGTCAGGACGTAGTGCAGAGCGGCCTCGCGGGCATCCTGCAGCCCGTCTTCCACGCCGTCCATTTCATGCAGTACGGTGTTGGTTCGCTCCACAAATTCCTGGGAACTCAGCAGTTCGCGCGTTCGCGACATGCTGTCCAGGGCCATGGCCACAAGAAACGCCAGCATCAAGATGAAGGCGAAAGGGAGGAGTCTGCGAGCGTCTAACGCGCCGCTAAGTACATCTCGTCCATTCTTAGTCAAAAAAAAGCGCATGCTTCCATCCGCGCGAAGGAATTTATGGGGAATTCCGGCAATGATAGCATTACTTTTGTGGAAACCGGACCAAAATTTGAACGCGCCGTAGCCATCATGGCCCGCCTCCGCGCACCGGGTGGCTGCCCATGGGACCGCGAGCAGACCTTTGACACCATTAAGCGATATACCCTAGAAGAAACCTACGAAGTCATTGAAGCCATTGATAATAGAGACTGGGAAGAACTGCCGGGTGAGTTAGGCGATCTCCTCCTCCAAGTGCTCTTTTACGCAGAGATGGCGAAAGAAGAAGGCCGGTTTTCGATCAACGATGTCCTTGACGCGCTCAGCAATAAGCTCATAAGCCGCCATCCGCATGTCTTTGGCGACGTGGAGGCGCGCGACTCCGCGCAGGTCCTCAAGAACTGGGAAGCACTTAAGTTGCAGGAAAAGCGAAAAGGCTTGCCTAATGACGGTCCCGAGCCGCTCCTGGCCGGCGTTTCGTCCAAAATGCCTGCGCTTCAGGAGGCCCACAAAATCAGCTCCAGAGCCGCGCACGTCGGCTTTGACTGGCCCGCGATCCAGGGTTTGTTTGAAAAACTCTCCGAAGAAACACATGAGTTGCAGGAACATGTGCAGGCGATTCCCGCCGGCGGTTCGTCGCCGCACGAAAAGCTAAAGGTCCCCGCCCGGCTCAGGGAAAAAGTGGAAGAGGAAATCGGCGATCTTTTCTTCGTGCTGGTCAACATTGCGCGCTATCTTTCGGTCGATTCAGAATCTGCTTTGCGCCGCACCAACAGAAAGTTCCGCCGCCGCTTTGGCTGGATGGAAGACCAGCTTCGCCAACAGGGTCGTACGCTGGAGCAGGCCACGCTCGAAGAGATGGAAAGTTTGTGGCAGCAGGCCAAGACCCAGGAGGAACCCACACAGTGAGCGTCACCGTTCCCGGCACCGGCCAGATCACCATCCGCAAGTGCGACAGCATGGAAGACATGCAGGCCTGCGTGGCGCTGCAGAAAGAGGTCTGGAACTTTGACGATGTCGACCTGGTTCCGCTGCGCATGTTCGTGGTCAGCCGGAAGATCGGCGGGCAGATCATCGGCGCCTTCGATGGCAATGAACTGGTCGGCTTCGCCTTCTCCATCCCCGGCACGCGCTCCGGCCACGCTTATCTTCATTCCCACATGCTCGCCGTGCGCGCAACCTGGCGCAATCACGGCCTGGGCCGCCGCCTGAAGCTGGCCCAGCGTGATGACGCGCTCCAGCGCGGTTTTGACCTGCTGGAGTGGACCTTCGACCCGCTGGAGATCAAAAACGCGCACCTCAATCTTGCGCGACTGGGCGCTATCACGCGGCGTTACAGCATCAATCATTACGGATATTCGTCATCGCCGCTCCAGGGCGGCCTTCCGACTGACCGTCTGGTGGCCGAGTGGTGGCTGCGCTCGAAGCGCGTTGTGAATTTGCTCGATAAGAAACAACCGCCGGAGTTCCAGACCATCACCAGGATTGAAGTACCGGCGCAGATCTACACGTGGAAGGCCTCTGCGACCGACAGGCCAAAGGCCGCAGAGATTCAGAAGCGCAACCGCGAACAATTCCTGGCCGCCTTCCGCCAGGGCTTGATCGCTCTTGGCTACCGGCGCGATGAACAGGACAATGGTACGTTCCTGCTCGGGCGCTGGGATGAGAATTGGTCGTATGCGGCGAAGGAAGAAGAGTAGTTTGTTCTGAAATCCCGAACCCGCGCAGATATCCGTTTTGTTTTCGAAGATAATCTAAAACGCGGGTGAGGGAACCCTTTCATCGCGAAGTCGCTTGAGGATCGAGTATGAAAATCTACGAAATTAACGGTTGGAAAGAGGGTAGGGATCCCTCGCTCTGCTCGGGATTTCAGAATCGGAGTCAGCTTTGAAAGTCGAAGCCATCACCCTGCGCGAAATTCGCATGCCGCTGGTCCATTTTTTTGAGACCAGCTTTGGCCGCACCACGGAGCGCCGCATCCTTCTTCTTACTATCCACACGGACGGGCCGGAGGGATGGGGCGAGTGCGTGGCCGGTGAAGATCCTTTTTACAGTGAGGAATCGGTTGACACGGCCTGGTACGCGATCGAGAAGTATCTGGCGCCGGCGTTTCTCGGCAAGACCATCAGCAAGGGCGCGGATGCGCCGGAGTTGATGGCGCGGGTGCGCGGCCACCGCATGGCCAAAGGCGCGCTGGAAAACGCGCTATGGGATGCGGAGGCCCAGGCGCGGCAGAAGCCATTGTGGAAGCTTCTCGGCGGATCGCAGAGAGAGGTCCCCTGCGGCGTTTCCATCGGCATTCAGAACTCGCATGAGCAGCTGCTGGAGAAGATCGCCATCGAGCTTGCCGCCGGATATCGCCGCATCAAGGTGAAATGCAAACCGGGCTGGGACCTGGAGGTCTTCGGCAAAATTCGCGATCGCTGGCCGGAGATTCTGCTGAGCTGCGACGCCAACTCTGCCTACACCCTGCACCAGACCGAACATCTTAAGAAATTCGACCGCTTCAATCTGCTGATGATCGAGCAGCCGCTCTGGCATGACGATTTTTATTTTCACGCCCAACTGCAGCAGCAGATCAAGACCGCGATCTGCCTTGACGAAGCGATTCACAATGCCCGCGATGCCCGCGCCGCCATCGAGCTGGGCGCCTGCCGCATTATCAATATTAAAGTCGGCCGCGTGGGCGGGTTCAGTGAGGCCATTGCCGTGCACAACGTGGCCCAGGAAAACGCCATTCCGGTGTGGTGCGGGGGCATGCTGGAGACCGGCATCGGGCGCTCGCACAACATCGCGTTGTCAACGCTCAAAAACTTCACGCTGCCGGGCGATGTCTCTGCGTCAAAACGTTACTGGAAAGAGGACATCATCGAACCCGCCGTGGAAGTCTCGCCACAAGGTTTGATCACGGTCCCGCAGAGCGCCGGTCGCGGGTTTGAGATCAAGACAGACCTGATCGATAAGCTCACCGTGCGCAAGCAGACCTTGCGCGCCTAGGTGAGCAGCGTGGCCGACTAGCTTGCTCCCAGTCTTGGCTGAAGGCCGCTTTACGTTGCCCGGCGGTGTTGCAGGATGTATTTGTGCGCGCCACACCCTCGGGCAATCTGCCCGGCCGTGTTCTTGTGCCCAGGCGTGGAGAACGGCCCGGCAAGCGTCGCCTCGCCGTTGGCCACGCTGACCTGCACATTCTGGTTTTTTAGCTCAGAAGCCGCAACTTTGTCCTGGATGCATTTCTGTATCTCAGCATCCGACTTCGGCGTTGCGGGAGTTGCCTTCGGGCTGGGCTGAAGCGAAGATGCCGGGCGCAAAATCGCAAAACACCAGCTCGCGCCCAGCAGCAGCGTGAATGCGACAACAAAAAATGCCAGCAGCCTGGTAGACCGCATGCTTCCTCCTTGTCTGGAAACGCCGCCAGTTAACACTTTTTTTGGGGAGTTTGCAATTGTCGCACGCAGCACCGGGCAGCGCTTGCGCTGCCCGGTTCACCAACCAAAGGAGAGAAGAGGTCAGTCCTTCGGCGGAGCATCACGCCGCAATTCAAAGGTCTGCTGCGACTTTATTTTCGCTCCCGGAGGCGGCTGAAAAAGTGCGGCATCAGGCTCGCCCAGCTTGATATCGGTCAGGCGGAACACGGTCTCGCCCACCCGCGGGTCGGAGTGGCGGCGCATGACCACCGTGTGCAGATCAGGCGAGGTCCAGATTTCCGTCACCAGTTCGATTGGGCGCTCATTCCCGATCTGCCCGGCGGCAATGGTCACGGTTTCGCGGCGGCCCTGCGCGGAAACTCCTTCGATGGTCTGCGTGCCCAGGTCTTCATGCTTCACCTGCCGCAATTCCTCTTCCCAACGTCCGGCAGGGATCTTTTCACCCGAAGCCTGACCGGTCACAATCGTTTTTTCGCTCACCACTCCGTTCTGCTCGATGCGGCGCGAGGTAACGATCGGCGGACCCTGGTGCCAGGTTTCCGCGTTTCTGACGATCTTTGTTCCCTCGTTGCCGGTGATCACATATTGCGTGTGCGTTACCGGATCGTTGATGAAATAGGTTTTCGGGCTTTCCACATCCAGCGGACCGATGTGTTGAAGTGTGGTTTCGCGCCGCGTGCGGCCCTGGCTGTCACGGGCAACCAGGCCGGAGCTTTTGTTCACGATCCGGTTCCCGTCGGTCAGCGTCTGAGTGGTCTCTGTGACGGCCGTGGCGGTGTAGGGGGCGCCCGTGACCACGTCTCCGCCAACCATCAGTTCGGTGGAGAAGAACTCGATCTTTGCGGGACCTTCGCGCTGGAACATCATGTTGAAATTCGGCGAGAACACGGTCACCGGTTCGTTCTGGGTAAAAGTGAAGCTGCGGACCTTCTCCCGCGGCGCGTTTTCCTGGGCCATGGCAACTCCCGCCAGCAAAGCCGCGCTCACCAGCAAAATAGAAACTCGATTCATTGCATTCTCCTCCGTTATTACTGCACTAATCTCACGGCGTACGCCGTTCCATCCTGTCCCACGACAAAGTCCGCCATCACGCGCCGCTCACCGGCATCTGCCGGCACCGGGGCGCCGATCTTCCACAACGCGCTGGCGGGCAATTGCACGCGCACCACCTGCAAGTCGTCCTTGGGCATACTGGGATCGTAGGCCGGCAACGCCAGGAAAGCCCGGTTGGCGACGCTGGCTGCGGCCCTTAGCGATCGAGGCGGCGTCAGGGCCTTTGGCTGCTGAGGCTGCCCATGCGCGACAACCGGCGCGGGAGACACCGTGGGTTTCTCCTGTGTTGTGCCGCTTGGGGTCTTGGCATAGTTGTCCTGGCCGGAGTGCCGTTGCGCGGGGCTCCGCCACATCCACACCGCAAAGGCCACCAAGCCGATCAGGGCGAGCGTTCCGCCTCTTCGCATCAACCTGCGCCGCGCGTGATGACGGCGGAACTTTCCGAGCAGCTCGGCGCCCATCTCTGCCGGGGCCGACCGCGGTGATTCCGCTGCCAGCCTTCGCAGACCGTCAGTCAGCCGCGCTTCGGATTGTGGATCTATTTCGCGCATTTTTCCCAACTCGTTTTTTTGACTGCCATCTTGCACTTCAATATGGCCCGCGCGCGATGTAACCGCGAGGCCACCGTGCCCGGCGAACACTCAAGCACCGCCGCAGCATCGGCATAGCTCATTTCATCCAGGTCGCACAGCGCCACCACCTCGCGATACTGCTCCGGCAGCGCCAGCACGGCCCGCCGCAGGCTCTCGATCAGCTCAGCGTTGCTTAGTTCGGCCAGCACGTCGAGCTCGCTGGCGAGCGCGGCTTCACTTTCGTGGTCAAACTTCTCGTCGTCGATCGGCTCATCCAGCCGCGAGCGCTGCATTGTCCTTCGCGCCTGGTTGCGCGCGATGCCAAACAAATATCCTGCCAGCGAACCCTTCTGCGGCTCATAACCCCTGGGCTTCTTCATCAGCTCCATGAAGACTTCCTGCGTGACCTCTTCCGCCGTGGCCGTATTTCCACTCATGTGCAGCACAAACCGGTAAAGCGGACCCTGATACCGCTCATATAGGCCAAGGAAGGCCGCTTCATTGCCCTTCGCCAGCTGCCGGAGCAGCTCCTGGTCTGCGGATGGCGCCTCTGCCATGGATCTGCTCGCTGCTCCTGTACTCCATTGCGCGGCTGGGGAAATTCGTTCCATTATTTTTTGATCGGGAAAGAGCTGGTTATTTGCGCTGAAGGTGAGACGTTTCGGCGTGCTTTCAGTTATCGCGAATTCCCCGGATTTACGTTCTTGGCGAAGCGCTCTTTACTTTGGCCGCGTTCACGCGTTCGACAAGTGCCGGCGTTCTCAGCCGGCCGGCAAACTCCTCAAAGTTTGTCCGCGGTCCCTGCCAGCGCAACTCTTCGACGGAGTCAAAGACGGGCACGTCGAGCCGCAGGGTCGCCAGCGTGCGAAACAGCAGAGCATCGTCCCAGCTTTGGAAAAGGCATTCCGCCAGAGCCCGCGCCCGTTTGATCGAGGGATGCCATTCCTGCCAGTTCCTGGGGATGTTTTCAAAGTGCGGATACTGAGAGAAAGTAAGCGCCGCGGCTTTCTCACCCCAGCCGCGCAATCCCGGATAGCCATCGGCACTGTCGCCAACTGCGGCGAGATAATCGGGAATCGATTGCGGGCTGACTCCGAACTTGGCGACAATGCCAGACTCATCTCGCACCAGGTTGCGCCTGCGATCTACCTGCACTACTCGAGCGCCGACCACGCTTTGCGCCAGGTCTTTGTCCGGAGTGCAAATGAGGACCTGGTTTACACGTGCGTCCTTTGCCGCTTTGGCGGCCGCAGAGGCCAGCGCATCATCGGCCTCGTAATAAACCATCGGCCAGACCCGCACGCCCATGGCTTCAAGAGCTTCCTCCAGGATGGGGAACTGCGTCAGCAACTCCGGCGGCACGCCTTCACTGGTTTTGTATCCGGCGTATAGCTCGTTGCGAAACGACTCCACCACATGATCTGTTGCGACGCCAATATGAGTTGCCCCTTGCTCGATCATCGACAGAACAGAGCCCACAACGCCGCGCACGGCAGCGATCTCCTGGCCGTTCGCGTCCTTCGCGCCGGGCAGCGCGAAGAAGTGGCGGAACAGCTCGTAGGTTCCGTCGACCAGATAAACATCCATGAGTTTCAACCCGATTTTGTATGATAAACGTCGAAAGCGGAAAGAGAGGGCCAGATTGGTTGAAGCTCAAGTCGCGTGGACGGACGGCGAGCGCTTTGTCGGCAATGCCAGCAGCGGTCACGCCATCGTGATCGACGCTGACCGGCAGCGCAACACCGCGGCAGGGCCGATGGAACTGGTGCTGATCGGGCTGTGCGCCTGCACGGCCACTGACGTGGTGAGCATTCTGCGCAAGAAGCGCGAGCCGTTCACCGGCGTTCACGTGCGCGCCGAGGCCGAGCGCGCCACTGAACCGCCCACGGTTTACAAATCCATCAAACTCATCTATACAATTTCCGGCCAGGTTTCACGCAAGGCCGCAGAGGATGCCGTGCGGCTTTCAGAAGAGAAGTACTGCTCGGTTGCCGGCATGCTCAAGAGCACGGTCCGGATCACGTCCGAGCTACATCTTGACCAGGGCGGCGGGGCCGCGAAAAGCTGAACCGAAGTCGCAGTGCCATGCATCTGATCCAGATAAACGGGGGAAACTACTGCATGACGCAAAAGAAAGTTGTGGTTTACAGCCAACCGGGTTGACCGCCATGTTCATGGGCTGAGGCCTACCTTTCGGAGAAAGGGATCGAATTTGAATTGAAGGACGTGAGTTCAGACCAGCGCGCCGTCTTCGAACTGGTCCGCACCTATAACAGCCGCTCCACACCGACCATTGTCGTTGGCGAAAAAGTGATGATCGGTTTTGACCCAGAGCAACTGGACCAGATGCTTGCCGAGTAGTTCAACCCCCGCTGTAACACGCCCCGTCACGGAGCCAGGACATCCGTGGTGGGGCTACTTCTTCATTGCCTCGGCCACGCTGTGCTGGGGCGCCGCTGCCACCTTCGGCAAGGCGATCTTCAACGGCAACCTTTTCGCTGGACGCCCGCTGATATCTCCCATGGTGCTCACGCAGGCCCGGACCAGCTTCACCGTGCTGGTGCTGGCGCCCATCCTGCTGCTGCGCTTCGGCAAGGGCATCTTCCTGATCAGCCGGCGCGATCTTGGGCTCTGCGCCCTGGTAGGAACGCTGGGCGTGGCCTGCTCCAATTACTTCTATTACCTCGCGGTCCAGAAGGCGACGGTCTCTCTGGCCATCACCGTCCAGTACACCGCGCCGGTCTGGGTGCTGCTCTACATGGTCGCGCGAGGAAAAGAGCGGGCCTCGCTGCAAAAGGCGGTTGCCGCCCTCACCGCGATGGTTGGCACCGCGCTCGCCATCGGCCTGTTTCATTCCGACGTGAAGCTGAGCGCCATTGGCGTGGGCGCGGCGCTGCTGGCGTCATTCGGTTACGCCTTCTACAACATTGGCGGGCAGGGGCTGGTCACCCGCAACCACCAGTTCACAGTCATGTTTTATGTGCTCCTGAGTTCTGCGGTGCTGTGGCTGGTGGTGAATCCGCCGTGGCGGTTGGCCGCCCAGCATTTGAGCGCGGGCCAGTGGAAGTTCCTCTTCATCTTCGCGTGCCTCTCCATGGTGCTGCCATACATGCTCTATTTCAGCGGGCTCAAGTTTCTTGATCCCACACGCGCCATCATCACCAGCTGCCTTGAGCCGGTGTTCGCAATTCTTTTTGCGGTGATGTTTGGCTTTGAGAGCCTGCGTTTGTTGCAGGTAATCGGAATTCTTGCCGTGCTGGCCGCGACCGTGCTGGTGCAGATCAAGCCCAAATCCGCGCCGCTGCCCGAAGTTGTTTAAGCAGAGGCGGCCTTCTCAGGCCGCCTCTGGAAACCCAGCAATCTAAAAGTACGAGCTCTGGTTAAGCCATTGCACGCGCTGTACCGTGG
>DASTJB010000246.1:0-5542 GCA_035717005.1 Candidatus Angelobacter sp. | reverse complement strand
GAAAAACAGGAACCCACGATTTCCATCGGGCGAAGCATACGTTCCCGAACACGGACCCAGCAGAACGTTGCCGTCCAGAAGATTCGGCACCTGCGGTGGGTTCGCCGAACCTGAAGGACACTGCAATGCGCGCGACGGCACATAGCCGGTGGCGGCAGTCGAGACCGTGCCATCGATCTTGAAGGAAACAACGCATCCGTTCGGGCTTGAAGTGCCCGAGGAGAAATTGACGGAAGTACAAGCGGAAGATTTACCCGCGTTGGAGGTGACGCTCACGGTGGCCGAGCTCGCGAAGTAGAACATGACACCGTTGGAGCCGGCGCCGGTAGCGGTGCTGACGCGGGCGGTCGATCCATCGCCGAAACTCAAGCCACTGGTGCCGGAGAGGTAGTAGAGGCCGGGATCGAAAATGCCGGTACTCAATTTGTTCAGGGTAACCGTGCCGATTTTCTGCCAAAGGACGCTGCCATCGTTGATTGTTCCGCCGCTGCAGGTGCCATTCGGCTGGCGTGTGCAAATAGGAAAGGAATTCCAGTTAGGCTGCGCGGCGCCGGATGTTCCCGCATTGAGCACGACGAACATGAAATTGCTATTGTTCGACGTGGGCGTGATCAGCGCGCCCTTGGTGTATGCGTGACCGGACAGCCAGTTATCGGCAGCTTTGCTGAACTTGGGATTGCTTCCGGTGTATGGAAGCAGCAGGCAGCCTTTGTCGCCGGGGTTGATATTTCCGCTGGCAAAGCAGCCGGTGTAGTTACCGGGGGAGAACTCCACGCATCCGTTAATGTCAGGACATCCATTCATTGCGAAGGGCACGGCCTTTGCCGACCCGGGAGTGCTTGGGGTGGCCGGTGAGCTGTAGGTGACAAAGGGATCACCCAGCGGAATCGTGTGAGCCAGGTAATGGCCCGTGGAGCCCAGGCTGACGCCGCCGGGCTGGCTGTTTGGTCCGCCAAACACCGCGAGATCGGAGCCAGTATTGTTCGGGCCGCCGCGGGAGAGATCCACGGTGCCCACGCTGACTGCGGTGGAACTTTTCGAGTCCACCTGAATCGAGCGCTGCGGGCCGCCAAACACAATGATCTTACCGCTTCCGATCACGGACAATGCCGCGTTGGCACTCTGGTGAAGGATCACCAGGGGAGTCGGCATGGAAACGGGATTCACGCCGCACCCGGCCGTGGCCTTGATGGTGACGGTCGGATTGGAGGATACGATCCGGGTGAAAGACATGGGCACAGCATCACTCACCGTCACCTTGATATAGGGAAACGTGGTTGCCAGCGACGGAGGCAGCGCGGGAACGCCGGGAAGACTGGATGGGAAGCTAACGTTGACACTGGCTCCGCTGTAGCCGTTGAACGCCGCGTATTGGCAGGGCGGAGTGCCGGGCTTGGTGCTGCAATCGAAATTTGTCCCGATAAAGGAAAAATCCGTTAAGCCGCCAGTCCCGGAGATGGATGGATCAGTCGCAAAAAGGTAGAGGTCGGCGGCGCCGGCCTGGCAAGCGGCGTCGGCGGCAGCCTGTGCCATCTGGCGATGGGCCCAGACCTGCGAGTAATCCATGGCCACGCCAAGCATAGCCAGCAGAAAAAGGCCGACCATGATCATGATGGGGATCAGCGTCTGGCCTTTCTCTTGTTTTCGTGAGCGACGGTAACCGTAGATTCTCATGGCCCCACCACCATATTTCCTTTTGCGTAGGCCCGCATGGTTGGAGTGTTGATGAATCCGCTCAGCCAGGGAACGTAGGTATAGGTCACGGTGACCTCCACGGGGTTCGGCGGAGCGGAGCTGCCGGCGGGAAAGTTCACGCTCACTGAGAGCGCGCTGGTGTTATGCAGTGAGGTTTGCGCGAAGGCCAGCACTTTGGCTCGTGTGCCCGCGGGATCGCCACCGCTGCGCACAATCGCATAGCGAACGCCTTCATTAGCCGCGTCGGCCATCACGCTGTGTGTGTAGGTGATCCATCCGACTTCAAAGACCCAGAACACCACGTTGAAGATCACCACGATCATCAGCATGGTTTCCAGGAGGCTCTGGCCACGTTGTTTCCGGGAGCGGATTGGCATGGAGCGCGTCATGGCTAGAACAAAGACCTCATGGAAACATGCCGCTTGAACTGGAGGTTCGAGGGCAAGACAACGTTAAAGGCAGTCCCCGGAATAAGCGGCGTCACGGTGTAGCCTACGTCGACGCGGTTCAGCACGAAGACCGGCGCTTCCGGGTCAGTGTTGTTTGTGGGGAAGGGGAACGATGGACCGAAGCTGGTACACAGGCTCGTACCGGCCGCATTCACTCCTACTGAACTGCTGCAAACTCGGACTGCAGTATTGGAACTGGTGGACCCGTTGATTGCTTTGGTCATGTTGTCATACACCAGAGTGCTCACCGAGCTGGCGCTTGGCGCCACCTGCGTGCCGGCGGACATTCCACCCTGGGCCGAGTACTGCACTCCGACGCGAGGCGCTGCGGACATCGTCAGGATGGTGAACCAGAAATAGCCAAGATTGATGATGTTGAAAGCGATCCCCAGCAGGAGCGGCATGGCGACCGCCGTCTCCAGCAGACTCTGTCCTTCGTCACTTCGTTTGCGTAAGAAGCGTCGCCACATGGTCGTTGTCCTCATTGCGCACGAGACCCTTCGGGCTGAAATGCCAGGGTGTCTCCCACGGCAGTGGCAGTTGAGTCGAGCATGCCCGGGGGCAGCTCAAGCACGGCGGCGGCCTTCCAGAAGATGCGGGTCATGCGGAAGGCGCGCATGCGGCGGCGCAGCGCCAGCACATTCCAGCCGCCATCCAGCACCACGACGTCGATGGGAAAGCGCATTCCCCAGGTATGGATTCCTTGCGATGGCAGGATGAGCAATCCGTCGCCGGCCGGGAGCTCGCGCTCACCCAGCAGCCCGACGATGCGGGTCAAGCCGGTATCGGCAATGCGCACGTGGTCACCCAGAACGGTACCCCGGGTTTCATTCACCACGCGCACGATTTTTTTGTGCCATCTCATGGGTTTCTATTTCGCCAGCTCCTGGAACATCTTCTGCAGGCCGATGATGGCCGGGCCGAGCGAGACGACGAAGATGCTCGGGAAAATAAACAGCACCAGAGGAAAGAGCAGCTTCACGCCGGTTTTCGCGGCCGCTTCCTCCGCGGCCTGAGTGCGGCGGACGCGCAAGGTGTCAGCAAAAACGCCCATCGCGTGCGCGATTGGAGTTCCGAACCGCTCCGTCTGCACCAGCATGGTCACGAACTGGCGGACAAAGTCGCTGTCCACACGGTCAGCCAGGCTGCGCCAGGCATCGAGCCGCGGCTTACCGGCGCGCTGCTCGCGATTGACGATCTGGAATTCCTCGGCCAGGTCGGGCGCGGTCAGATTCATTTCGTCGCCGACCCGGACCATGGCCTGATCGATCCCCAGTCCGGCTTCCATGCAGACCACCAGCAGGTCCAGAGCGTCGGGAAGGGCCAGCCGGATTTTTTCCTGACGCCGCGTCACCAGATACGAGAGCACCAGGTCGGGGCCGAAGAATCCGCCCACGGCGCCGATCATCAGAGCGACTATTAAGTTGCTGGGAAAGAACGTTCCCACCAGAATACCGAGGACCGGCAACAGCATTTTGGTCGCGGTGAAGATCTCCATGTGCTCCGGCTTGCGGAAGCCGGCCAGCATCAGCTTGTATTCCAGGTCTGCATCCGTCCCGGTAATCATTCCGCGAATGGGATTGAAAAACCTGGTGATCTGGAAGGCCACCCGGCCGAGACCGGTGGTCGGTGTTGCGTTGATCAGCGATGTACTGGAGGTCTGTGGCGTCGCGGCGGAAACTTCCGCCAGGCGCATCTCTGTCGGGTCGTCGCCGGTGACCATGGCCAACAACGTTGCCAGCAGAAGGAAGACCGTAATCGCGACCGAAATGATAAATACCAGCATCATGGCCGGCTCCTTAGAACTTCAGGTAAACGATCTTGCGCACCAGGAAAATGCCGATGAGCAGCATGACCGCAGCGTAAGTCAACATCTTGCGGCCCAGCGGATCGTCAAAGAGCACTTTCCCGTAACCCGGATGCAGAAAATTCATTCCAATAAACAAGACGAATGGCAGTCCGACGAGGATCCATCCGGTTAAACGCCCCTGCGCAGTACGAATTCGCATCTGTCCGGCCACGCGGACGCGCTCACGAATCACGTGAGACGCCTTGTCGAGAATCTGGGCCAGGTTGCCGCCGGTTTCTTTCTGGACCAGAATGGCCGTGATCAGGAACTGAAGATCGGGGACCGGAACGCGCCGGCTGATGTTGAGCATGGCCTCGCGGAAGGGCAAGCCGAAGCTCTGTTCATCGGCAGCGCGGCGAAACACCGAGCGCAGCGGGTCATCGCATTCCTGGGCGACGGTTTCGATGGTGGCGGGCAGCGCCTGGCCGGCGCGCAAGCCTCGGGACATCAGGTCAATCGCCTCGGGAAGCTGTTCGGTGAAGCGGCGGAGGCGGCGTGTACGTTTTTGCATTAGATAAAGGTAGGGAAGCGCGCCGAGCACAAAACCGGGAAGCCATCCGAGCGGTCCGGCCGCAATCCACCAATTTCCGAGCGCCGCGCCCACGCCGATGAGAAGCAGCGTGCTGAAGATGACCCGGCCCACGGTCCACTTGAGGTCGCATTGCTCGATCAGGAGCTGCAGATGTATGGCAGTACGATTGTGGCGCAGGAAACGGTCAAATGCGGGGATAGTGCTGAAGGTGACGTGCTTAACGATCCCTTGTTCCTGGCCGGCGGGCGTTGCCGTGGCGCCGCGGTCCAGTTCCACCAGGCGGGCGTGGATCTGCTTGTCAGTCTTTGAGGGCTCGGTGATCAGCGCCAGCACCGCGAAGGCGACAATCAGAACGATAAAGAAGATGCTTACAATGGTCACGGCTATACCTCACAGACGTGCTCAAACAAGCTGGAGTGAAGCTGAATTCCGGAAGCCTTCAGACGCTCATCGAAGGTTGGCCGCACGCCGGTAGCGCGGAAGCGCCCGCGCACACGGTTGTCTGGGCTGATCCCGAGGCGGTCGAATACGAAAATGTCCTGGAGCATTACCATGTCATCGTTGATGCCGGTGACCTCGGAAACCTGGGTGATGCGGCGCGAGCCGTCACTGAGCCGGGCCACCTGCACGATCAATGAAACAGCCGCCACAATCTGCTGGCGGATGGCGCGATCAGGCAAATTCAATTCCGCCATCAATGACATGGTTTCCAGGCGCGCGATAGCGTCGCGCGGGTTGTTGGCATGGATGGTGGTGAGCGAGCCATCGTGGCCGGTATTCATGGCCTGCAGCATGTCCAGCGCTTCACCGCCACGTACTTCGCCCACCACAATGCGGTCAGGACGCATGCGCAGGGCGTTGATCACCAGTTCGCGCTGCCGCACCGCGCCCTTGCCTTCAACGTTCGGAGGACGGCACTCCATTCTCACCACGTGTGGCTGCTGCAGTTGCAGTTCGGCGGAGTCCTCGATGGTCACAATTCGTTCCCGGGCAGGGATGAAGCTGGAGAGAACGTTG
>DASTJB010000245.1:0-15755 GCA_035717005.1 Candidatus Angelobacter sp. | reverse complement strand
GCTGACGGAAAACGCGCCGTATCCTTGTTGCCAGGCGAATCTAAGTCCCTTTGCGCGAAGCCATTTTGACGAATTGGATTTGATCAGAGTCACAGCCCTGATGAGCGGCAGGGTGGGAGGCAGACGGAAGAGGACGTGAATGTGGTCAGTCATGCCGCCCACGGCAAACGAGAGCATGTTGTTGTTTTTGCAAATGCCGGCGATGTAGGCCCAAAGACGCGGTTGGAGCTCTTTTGGAATGAGATTTAACCGATTTTTTGTGCTGAAAACCAGATGGATGTGGTTTTGCGCGTAGCTGTGGGCCATGGGTTGTGCCTCGTGGATGATGGAGTGTGAATTCGGCGAGAGATGGTACAACAAGCGGCGCCTGAGAAGATTAATCCGCCGGTTTAATTTTTTCGTTTGTGGGTTGGTTATTTGAGTTGTGTCGCCACCTACGGGACTCCAACGTCTTTTTGCCACCGGTACCCAGGGCGTATCCACTCCAGCTTGCGCCGATGGCGCAAGCTGGGGGCCCGGCTACGCACCTGGGCTAGGCTGTTTCGCCCTTCGGGCTGGGGCAAGGAGACGATATGCGGTCGCGTTGAAATGGCGGACCATTGCCAGACGTAGCGCTGGCGTGGGACGGGCGGGAGAGTCCCCTTTAAGCGTCAGTCCATCGGCCGCAGGTCCCAGTTGTTACAATCAGCGGCATGCGTACACCCCTCGTATTGCTCGTGTTGCTCTTTTGTGTGCCTGCCCTCGCGCAAGGCACGAATACGCCGGAGACGATCATTCAGCAAGAAAATGCCTTTTGGAAAGCGTACGTGGATGGAAACACCACAGATCTTGGGCAACTGCTTCTCCCTGACTTCACCAACGTTGAACAGAACATATGGAACCGGAATCAGGTCCTGGCTTTCGTCAAACAGTTTCACGAGCACTGCACGCTGGCGCCGGTGAAGATCATTGAGCCTCACGTTACATTTCTCACCGCTGATATCGCCACTCTGGTCTATCACGCCACCGAGACTCCCACTTGCGGAAATCACACCATGTCCGGCGACACAAAGATCTCGAGCGTTTGGGTCCGGCGTGACGGAAGCTGGCAGTTGCATCTTCACAGCGAGTTTGCGGTATTGCCGTGCGCACCCGGCTCTGCACCTGCGACAGGAAATAGCGCCAAACTAAGATCTATAGGCCTCGCCTCAGCGTAAAATACTGACACTCTATGAACGCCATCCCACATACAGAAATCGCCCCGACGCAAGCCCAATTTGCCGTCCGCAATCCCGCCACGGGCGAGACCATCGGCTCGCTGCCCAGCTTCACGCTTGACCAGGTTGCCGTGGCGGCGCACAGGGCGGGCGAGGCGCAGAAAAAATGGGCGGCGACGAGCGTGCGCGAGCGGCTGAAGGTGCTGAAGAGATTTGGCGAGCTGTTGTGCGACCAAAAAGACAAAGTCGCGGCGGTGATCAGCCGCGAGGCAGGCAAGCCGGAAGCTGAAGCCCTGGCCACGGAAATCATGGTGGTGCTCGACACGGCGAAGTATCTGAGGGAAAACGTGGCGGAATTCTTGCGGCCGGAGGCGGTGCCGCACGGCAATCCCATCATGAAGCTGAAGAAGGGCGTGCTGCTGAGGGAGCCGTACGGCGTGGTGGGGATCATCAGCCCGTGGAATTATCCGTTCAGTATTCCCGCGGTGCAGTCGCTGGCGGCGCTGGCGACGGGCAATGCGGTGGTGATCAAGCCTTCAGAGTTCACGCCGTATTCGTCGCTCGAAGTCGGGCGCCTGATGCGTGAAGCGGGGCTTGATCCTGATCTGTTGCAGGTGATCACGGGCGAGGGCCCGACGGGCGCGGCGCTGTTGAACGCGCCGATCCAAAAAATTGTTTTTACCGGAAGCGTGGCCACGGGCAAGCGCGTGGCGCAGGCGGCTGCGGCCCGGCTGTTGCCGGTGGTACTGGAGTTGGGCGGCAAGGACCCGATGATCGTGCTGGAAGACGCCGATCTGGACGTGGCCTCGAGCGCCGCGGTGTGGGGCGCGTTCATGAATGCCGGGCAGACGTGTCTCTCGGTCGAGCGGTGTTATGTGCAGGAAAAGATCTACGAGGATTTTTTGAAGAGGTGTGTGGAGAAGACCAACAAGCTTCGCATCGGTTCTTCTTCCCACCCTTTGCGCCAGGAACAGCCTGGTAAGGATGAATCCATGCCGGCGCAAAGAGTGGGGCACCCACTTCAAGGTGGGGGATCACCAGCACAGG
This sequence comes from Candidatus Angelobacter sp., assembly GCA_035717005.1. Lineage (GTDB taxonomy): Bacteria > Acidobacteriota > Terriglobia > Terriglobales > Acidobacteriaceae > Angelobacter. The sequence goes on along the minus strand of DASTJB010000245.1, from coordinate 13,512 downwards.
CAAGAGTGCCTGTGCCACAAAACCATGGAAAATCCAGCACAGCCGAGGCGGCTGTGCCACAAGAGTCACGAGATTCTGAGATTGACGTTGGCCCCATGATTCACGAACGCCAGCTCGCGACCGTGCAGGTGCATGTCGATGACGCGATTGCTCGTGGAGCGCGCCTCCTGGCAGGAGGCAAGACACTGCCGGAGTTTGGACCCACTTTCTTTGCGCCGACCATCCTGGCCGACGTCGATCACACCATGACCATCATGCGCGAAGAGACTTTCGGCCCGGTGCTCCCTGTCCGCAGCTTCAAGAGCGACCACGACGCGGTGGCGCTGGCTAACGACTCTGAATTCGGCCTGGCCGCGAGCGTCTTCACCAAAGACCGCAAACGCGGCGAGGCGCTGGCAAGGCGGATCGACGCGGGCACCGTGATGGTGAACGACATGATCTCCTGCTTCGGCATCAGCGAGGCGCCGCACGGCGGGGTGAAAGCGAGCGGCATTGGGCGCACCCACGGGCGTTTTGGCCTGGAAGAGATGGTGTGGCCCAAGTACGTGGACTCCGACCGCATGCCGGGCATGAAAAAGCCGTGGTGGTACGGATACGGGCCGGCCTTCGCCAACCAGATGGGCGGATTTGTGGACCTGCTGTTCGCCCGGAAATTAACAAATCGCGTGCGCGGAGCCCTGAAAAGCACAAAAAGCTATCTCCGCCGGCGGCTTCTCTGAGAGTAAAATCGGCTTAGAGCACGTTTCTCCGAACAAACCACAAGCGGTTTGTCTCGCGGTGGAGCTTAACAAGTGACGTTGAAACACTCTCATCTGGTGTACGACTGGAACTCGGTTCCGGGCGCGGAATTCAAGCCTCCCAAGCGGGTCATGCTGGACGACGAGTCGCTGCGCGACGGCCTGCAATCGCCCTCGGTGAAAGATCCTGCCATCGATGAAAAGCTGAAGATCCTGCACCTGATGGAAGACCTGGGGATCAACTTCCTGGATATTGGCCTGCCAGGCGCCGGCCCACGGGCGGTGGCCGACGTGGAGATGCTGGCGCGGGAGATCGCCACGTGCCGCATGAAGATCAAGCCGAACTGCGCCGCCCGCACCCACGAGAATGACATCAAGCCGGTGGCCGAGATCTCCGAGCGCGCCGGCATTCCGATTGAAGTGGCGTGCTTCCTGGGCTCCAGCCCAATCCGCCGCTACACGGAGAACTGGACGGACGATTTTCTCTTCCGCACCACGGAAAAAGCCGTGAGCTATGCGCGTGGGCTGGGGCTTGAGGTGATGTACGTGACGGAGGACACCTCGCGCTGCGACCCGGAGACGGTGAAGCGGCTTTACTCCACGGCTATTAACTACGGAGCTTCGGCGATCGTGATCTGCGATACGGTAGGCCACGCCACGCCGAGCGGCGTGCAGGCATTGATACGGTTCGTTCTGGACGAGGTGGTCAAGCCTTCAGGGCAGAAGATCCGCGTGGACTGGCATGGGCATTCGGACCGCGGGCTGGCTGTGGCCAATTCATTGGCGGCGCTGGCGGCCGGGGCAGACTGCGTACATGGCACGGCGCTGGGGATCGGCGAACGCGTGGGCAATACGCAGATGGACCAGATGCTGGTCAACCTGAAGCTGATGGAGATCGAACCGTGGGCGAGCCAGGACCTGACGAAGTTGAAGGAGTACTGCCAGGCGGTTTCGCAGTCGACGGGCGTGCCGATCCCGCGGAACTATCCGGTGCTGGGAGAAGATGCCTTTCGTACAGCGACGGGAGTACATGCCGCGGCTGTCATAAAGGCATTCAAGAAGGGCGATATTGAGCTGGCCAATTCGGTTTACTCCGGTGTACCCTCGCACTACTTCGGCCTGGAGCAGATCATTGAGATTGGCCCGATGTCGGGCAAGTCAAATGTGATCTTCTGGCTGGAGCGAAGAGGCATGACCGCTACGGACGAGCTGGTGGACCGCATCTTCCAGCGGGCCAAGGCGTCAGACAGATGCCTGACGGAAGAAGAGATCCTGGCTTGCTGCCAGAAGGTGGCGGCAGAAGGCTGAAAGCCGGGATCTGGACGCGGAGCCCCCAACCAGGGCGACGGATGTACGGAGACAGGCGGGGCAAATCGGCCTTCGGGCGGCGGTTGGGACGTGTAAAAAAAGTGTAAAGAGCGCCCGAAACTAATCCGGCGGGAGCGGGTTCGAAAGAATAACACTCTGATCTTCCTTTAAAGGAGAATGCATGAAGAAGCTATTGACGATCGTATTTACGCTGGTCGTGGGCGGCGCGTTGACGTTTGCCCAGACAGGCGGCACAACCGGCGGTTCGACGACGGGCGGCCAGACAAGTACGACCTCGACCGACACCGGTAAGACGGGCAAGAAGGGCACGAAGAAGGGCCACCATAAGGGTGGTAAAAAGTCGAAGAAAAACAGCGGCAGCACCACTCCACCCCCGAAATAACTTCCTGGAAGCTGTTTCCACAAGCGGCCTGGAAGGGCCGCTTCTTTTTTTCCCTCGGTATAACGTACAATTGCAGGCCAGAATTCATTCCCCCGGAATTCACCTCTGATATTCACTGAAGGAGACTGCATGAAGAAGCTACTTACCATCGCGTTTGCCCTGCTGCTGGGCGCGAGCCTGTCCTTTGCTCAAACCGGCGGAGGCACAACCTCGGGCACAGGGACCGGGACCACGGCCACCGATACAGGCAAGAAGGGCCACAAAGGCGGCAAAAAGGGACACAAAGGCGGCAAGAAGGGCAAGAAAGGCACCGGCGGAACCACAACGCCGCCCCCGAAATAAATTTCTCAAGATCGCTCCCAAAAGCGGCTGCAAAATGGCCGCTTCTTTTTTTTGCATTCTATGCGTAAAATGTTGCGCACATAATTCCCCGGAAGTTGTTCGATTTTCAAATCTGATTCCTCTGAAGGAGACTGAATGAAGAAGCTACTCACCATCACCTTTGCCCTGCTGCTGGGCGCATCCCTCTCGTTTGCTCAGGCCACAGGCGGAAGCACCGGTTCAACTGACAAGACCGCAAGCACTGACGACTCGGCCAAAGGCGGCAAGAAGAAAGGCGGGAAGAAGGGCGGAACCAAGAAGAGCAAGAAAAACTCTGGCGGCACCACCACTCCTCCTCCCAAATAGTTCTCGCTGGAATTGCAGGGAGGCGGCCGATCCGGCCGCCTTTCTTGTCTGCTGTCTTCAGCAGCCAATACCTGGCCCCGAGGCAAACGGCGGCCACCAGATTGTTTTAGTGCTGAAGGTAAGCCATTCGTTTCATGGCAGCGGCCGCCGCGGGCTCTGCACATTCAACTCTCATTCCTCGCCCGCCGCGTTATAGTATTCCTCAGCCGATGGCCAGCCGTCCGCCGATCACTGCCGCCTCATCGCTCGCCCCAGCGCGCGAGATCGCCCGCATCGCCGAGATGCGCAGCGTGCACTCTTCTTTTCTTTTCCTCCACAATCAGGAGATGGAGTTCCGCCGCTGGCAGCGCGAACTCACTGAAATTCCCGCGCCTCCGTTCGGCGAATCTCTCCGGACGGAGTGGTTGCACAAGAAGTTCACCTCACTTGGCCTGGAGGACGTGCACGTAGACGAGCTGGGCAACGTAACCGGGTTGCTCTTTCCTGCCGGTCACGCTCCCGGGGCCCTGGAGCGCACCGGTTTGGGGCGCTCCGGGGTGGACGCTCCCCTGGTCGGCATCAGCGCCCATCTCGATACCGTCTTTCCCCATGGCACCGCGCTCGAAACCCGCGAAGAGGGCAACCGGCTCTACGGTCCCGGGATTAGTGACAACGCCGCCGGCGTCATCGCCCTCCTGGCGATTGCAGCTGCAATCAAGCGTCCACAGCTCCGCCCGGCCACCAACGTCGTCTTTATCGGGAATGTGGGCGAGGAAGGCGAAGGCAATCTGCGCGGCATGCGCCACATCTTTTCCCTGCCCCGCTGGCGCGACTCCATCCGCTCGCTCCTCGTGATCGACGGCGCCGGCACTGACACCTACGTCAACCAGGCCCTCGGCAGCCGCCGTTTTGAGATCGCCTTCCGCGGTCCCGGCGGCCACTCCTGGTCGGACTTCGGCGTGCCTAACCCGATCGTGCTGCTCTCGCGCGCTCTGGCCCGCTTCAGTGAGATTCCCATCCCTGAGTCGCCGCGCACCACGTTCAATATCGGCGTCATCTCCGGCGGGACCTCCGTCAACTCCATTCCCGAATCCGCGACTGCTCGCGTCGATCTGCGCTCGGCCTCCATGGAAGAGCTGCAAAAGCTCGAGGACCGTCTGCGCGAGTGCGTCGCCGAAGCCTGGAACGAGGCTCCGCTCTCGTATCGCGCAGGTGAATCGCGCGTCACGCTCGCCATCGAAAGCATTGGTGACCGCCCTGCAGCCGAGCTGCCCGCCAATTCGCGCGTCCTTCAGTTCGTGCGCGCCGTGGATAAGCACCTGCGCATCGAGTCCTTCCCCCGGCTCGCCTCCACTGACGCCAATGTCCCGCTTTCCCTGGGGATTGAAGCCACCACCATCGGCGCCGGCGGCGACGGCGGCGGCGCGCACACGCTGCGCGAATGGTTTGACTGCACCCATCGCGACCTCGGCCTCAAGCGGATTCTGCTAGTCTTATTGGCTCTTACCGGAGTGCATGAATGAAAATTCTCTTTGCCGTGCTGGTGGTGCTCACAATGGCAAACCTCTCTTCCGCGCAAGAAACGCAAACTCCTGCGGAGATCATATTTATCAATGGCAATATCTATGCCGGTGCGGTTACAACTTGGGAAACTACCGGCGGCGCGCATCCAAAAATCACGACCACCACCATTGTGACTAAGCCGCGTCAGGCGGTGGCGGTCTCAGCCGGCAGGGTTCTCCTTGTAGGGTCCAACCATGACGTTGAGATGTTTAAAGGCCCCAAGACCCAGTTCATCGATCTCGGCGGCCATTTCGTAATGCCCGGCTTCAATGACGCGCACGTGCATCTGGGCTCCGGCGGATTTGAAAAGCTGAACGTGAACCTGGTTGGTTCCAGGTCTCTCGATGAGATGAAGCAGCGCATTGCCGCCCGCGTTAAGACGGCCGCGCCGGGCGAATGGATCCAGGGCCGCGGCTGGGATCATACTTTATGGGCCGAGCAGAAGACTCCAACCAAAGAAGATATTGACAGCGTGACCGGCGACCATCCCGCAATCTTCAACCGCGTCGATGGCCACATCGCCATTGCCAACAGCGCCGCCCTGAAGGCCGCGGGCATCACCGCGCAGACGCCTGACCCGCACGGCGGCAAGATCGACCGCGACGACAGAGGCGAACCCACCGGAATCCTGCGTGAGACCGCCATGGGCGCCGTGTTCAGCAAAATCCCGCCACCCACAGCCGCGCAACGCCGCCGCGCCGCTGAACTCGCCCTGGAAGATGCGGCCAGCCACGGCATCACCTCCGCCCAGGACAACTCCGAATGGGAAGATTTCCTGACCTATGAACAGATGGAAAAAGAGGGCAAGCTGACGTTGCGCATCGCCGAGTGGCTGCCCTTCGATGCGCCCGTAGAGCAATTGCTGAAAATGCGCCAGCACCATCCCGCGGGCGATGACATGCTGCACACCACCATGCTCAAGGGCTTCATGGATGGCTCGCTCGGCTCGCGCACCGCCGCCATGCTGGCGCCCTACACGGACGATCCCAAAAATTCCGGCATTCCGCGCTACGAGCAGGACAAGTTGAATGCCTTGGCCGCTGAGCGGGCCAAAGCCGGTTTTCAGATCGGTTTCCACGCCATCGGCGACCGCGGCGCGCGCATGGCGCTTGACGCCTTTGCCTACGCCGAGCAGCAAAGCAAGAAGAAGGGCCACCGCTTCCGCATCGAGCATGACCAGGTCATCGATCCTCAAGATTTTGAGAAGTACCGGAAGCTGGGCGTGATCGCCTCCGTGCAGCCCAACCATCTGCTCACTGATATGAACTGGGCTGAGTCGCACCTCGGGCCGGAACGCGCCAAACATTCTTATCCCTGGAAGGAATTTGAGGAAAACGGAATCCCCATGGCGTTCGGCACCGATTACCCGGTTGAGCCCATCACGCCCTTCCGCGGTCTCTACGCCGCCATAACTCGTAAGAATGAGGCCGGCACCAAACAATACTTCCCCGGGCAAAGGCTCCTCATCGACGATGCCATCGCCGCCTATACCAGCGGCTCAGCATTTGCGGAGTTCGCCGAGGAGGAAAAGGGCGAGCTACGTCCGGGAATGCTGGCTGACTTCGTCGTGCTCGACCGCGACATCACTAAAGTCGCGCCGGAAGAAATACTAAAAACAAAAGTCCTGCGCACCGTGGTCGGCGGCAAGACCGTGTACGAAGCGAAGTAGAACGATGCTCACGCCAAAATTTCCTCAGCGCCATCCCGAGTTCGAGCCCTTAGTTGCTGCAGCAAGCTTATGCCATCTTTAGGCGAGGACGAGGGATCTGCCCCGCTGCACTTCGGGTGTGGAATTCTACTGGTCTCAGGCGCTGGAACTCTGGCGTGACCTCTAGAGCAGCAGGAGCAGACCCCTCGCCTTCGCACCATCTAAAAAATTGGGACACCCAGAGTAACGTCGCTCGGCTCGGGGTAGCGTCGTCCATAATGGGACCGAGCTACGGCGGGACCATCCTCTTCTCTTCTTCAGCCTTCGCCGCCGCCACATGCTGCCTGTGCTTGTAGGAATCGTGCAGCAGCCACGCCAGATATGCCACGATCAGCGCGTTGATCAGCAGGATCCCCCACTTGATCAACGTGGAATGCAGGGCAATCTCATAAATCTCATAGGGCATGTAAAGAGCGCCGCTGATCAGGGCAAACCACTCTGCCCACTCTTTTTCCAGCCAGAGTCCGCCCGCCTCGGTAAAACGTATGCCCACGTACGCGAAGGCCAGCAGGGCGAAGACATGCAGGTTCTGATGGTTCACTTTTTGCGCACCGCGCATGATGGTCCGGGCCAGGTGGCCGTCGGGACTGAGGTGAATCACCTTGTGTAGAAAGCGAAGCAGGTGCTCGGCCACCACATCCAGGTCCTTGTGCCGCAGGCTGACCAGCCAGATGCCGACGGCCAGGGCCATCAGCCCCTTGCCCGCCTCAAAAATGGCGACCCCGCGCAGGCCAAAATGGCGGGCAATAAGGTTTTTGCGGTAGCTATCCATGCGCTGATGTGGTCAATACTCATTCTATATGGTGGCGCTGCGGCACGGTGCTGATAGAGGAATTTCCGGAGGTCCGCGCCCGGCAGTACCAGCCGCCCTGGATTGTTTGGCCCAAGACATGTGCCAGAGCCGCCGCATCTAAGCTGATTGAGGGCGGGCCGGCCACGCGCCGAAGCGCGCGTATCAGGAGCACGAAAATGGGAAGCGGTCGAGAATCGTCGGCGGTTGGGAGCGTAGCGACATAACCCCATGTTGCGCAGGGTCAAAGACGCCGTTTGGCACACCGTGGAAGCGGTGCCGCAGAAGCACACGCTGCAGATGGCGGCGGCGCTCTCCTATTACTTCGTGATCTCGCTCTTCCCTGCCATTCTCCTGCTCTCGGCGATCGTCGCTTACCTGCCCGGCGCCCGGCCTTTCGACCAGGTTCTGTCATTGATGTCAGGCTTCGTGCCGCACGATTCCCTCGAACTCCTGCGCAAAGTGCTTGCGACCATCGTCACTCCCAATCGCGGCACGCTGCTTTCTTTCGGCATTCTGGGCACGCTCTGGACCGCCTCCGGCGGCTTCTCTGCCGCCATTGAAGCGCTCGACATCGCCTATGAAGTCAATGAAGCCCGCCCGTTCTGGGTAACGCGGCCGCTCTCCGTCGGCCTTACGCTGCTGGTCGGCGCCCTGCTGCTCGTCGCGCTGGGCGTGATGATCGTTGGTCCGCAATTCGGCGCCTGGCTCGCCGCGCGCGCGAATCTCTCCTGGCTGCTGGCGATGGCGTGGCCTTACATTCACTGGACCGTCGCAATTCTCTTCACCGTCCTGGCCGTCGAGGCGCTCTATTTCCTCGCTCCCAACGTCAAGCAGCGCTTCTGGGCCACCTTGCCCGGCGCTGTGCTCTCGGTTGGCTGCTGGATCGGCCTGTCCTACGGCCTGGGCATTTACTTTCGCAGCTTCGCCCACTTCAACAAAACTTATGGCGCCATGGGCGCGGTGGTCGCGCTGATGGTCTGGCTCTACTGGACAAGCTTCTTCATGCTGGTGGGCGCGGAGTTGAACTGCGAACTGGCCAAGAAGAGCCGCGAAGGCAAAATTCCGCAGGACCAGGACCCAAGCGGCATCACCAGGCTCGATATCGCGGCATAGCCTTTCTGAAATCCCGAGCGCAGCGAGGGAACCCTACACTCATATGAATCTTTGAGCCGCGCAATTAATTGTTACGGACACATTCGCGAGGACGTGTAGGCCATCATGTTCGACCTGGAAGTTCTAGTGGCTGATAGGGGTCCCTCGCTCCGCTCGGGATTTCACAACGCTACCTCGCCGACTTGAACAACGCAAACACAGCGCCCTGCGGATCGGCGACGATCGACCACGTCCCCACCTTTTCCAACGACATCAGCGGCATCAGCACCTTCCCGCCGAGCTTCGTAGCTTTCTCGGTCGCAGCTTTGGCATCGGCCACCTGGAAATACAACAGCCAATGTGGCGGAACGTGAGCGTTGCGGTGCTCCGCCGGGGGAACGCCGCCGATGTAATGCTCGCCATTCTTGATGTGCAGGTAGCCGGAAGGATCTTTAGGGTCGCGCGTCAGCTCCCAGCCAAAGAGTCCGGAATAGAATTTTTGGGCGCGTTCCGGATCGGGCGTGCTCAGGTCAGCCCAGCACTCCGTGTTGTCCACCCCGCCAATCCCGACGCCGTGATGCGCTTTGGGCTGCCACAAAGAAAAAATCGCGCCGGTCGGGTCCTGAATCACCGCCATCCGTCCGACATCCATCACGTCAAAGGCCGGGGACAGCACCGTGCCGCCCAGATGCGCTGCCCTGGTCACCGCCTGGTCCGCGTCAGCAACGGAGACATACAGCATCCAGTGCGGCGGGACTCCCTGTGCGCGCTGCTCCTTGCGCATGGTGTAGGCCGCGCCCGTGTCGCGTCCCTCGAGCTTGAACATGGAATAGAAATCATCGGGCCCGATCGGGCTGTCATTCACCGTCCATCCAAACAATGACGTATAGAACTTCTTCGCGGCATTCTGGTCGGTGGTGGCCAGCTCAAACCAGCAGAAGGAACCGGGCTCGTGCTTTTCGAAATGTGCCATAGCGGGAAAGTATACCTGCGCGTGAACTCCCCGGGGAAATGAACTCAACAGGGTTCGACGCGGGCAAACAGCATGTCCCACTCCTGGTGTTTTTGTGAAGGGACTTCGCGGCCTCCGCGAAAAGTCTTGCTCAGCAATTCAACTTTGGCCATGCTCTTCACCGCGAACTTGCGCCAGTCGGGAAGGGTGCCGCTGCTGCTCTCGCCCGCAAACTGGTAGGTGAAGAGGTGCACCGCGCCCTTTTGAATACCGTAATCCTGCGGCTCGACGATGCGAATTTTGCCGTGATACAAAAAGCGCAGCAGCCGCTTCTGATGGATGGCCACAAGGATCAGCTCATGAACAGCCGGATCGATGCCGGCCGGCGCCGGGTGCCGAATTACGCGGACTGAATCGGCCATCCACATATTGTGCATGATTGTTCAGCTGTTGCTCGCAGAAACCTCGCGCTGTACGGAATTCAGAAATGAGCGGGTTCATGGACAGCTCAATCTGTTTTAGCTTCGTGTAAACTGCCCAGGTCATGATCAGGAAAACTTTTCTGCCCATTGTTCTCATACTCTGCTCCGTCTCCGCCCTGTGCCAGCCGCGGCCTGAAGATCCGGGCGCTGAAAAGCGGAAGATCCTCCGGGACAAACTGGAAGGCGAATTGCTCCGGGTCAACCGGGAGCTGGACGGAGTGCTGGCGCTGGCAGTGAAGGATCTCACATCGGAGGAAACTTATTTCATCAACGCCGACGAGGTGATGCCCCAGGCCAGCTCCATCAAGATTGCCGTGCTCGCCAATCTCTATCTTCAGGCGCAGCAGGGCAAGCTGAAGCTCAGCGATGAATACGTGGTGCGCAAGGAAGACCTGGTGCCCGGAAGCGACATCATGCTTGGCCTCACGCCGGGAGTGACGCGGCTAACGCTGCGCGATCTGGCGACCATGATGGTGGCCGTGAGCGACAACAGCGCCACCAATGTGCTGATCGGGCGGGTGCGCATGGAAAATGTGAACGCCATGCTGCAGAACCTGGGCCTCCACGACACGCGCCTGCGCCGCCAGATGATGGACCTGAAAGCGGCCAGCGAGGGCCGGGAAAACGTCTCCACCGCGCGGGAAATGATGACGCTGCTGGAGACCATCTACCGCGGCAAGCTGCTCAACAAGGAGATGACAGACGATTTCATGAAGATGCTGAGCACGCACAAAGAGAGCTCGATGCTCCAGGGTCTGCCCGATGATGCCGTGGCCGCCAACAAGCCCGGCGAGCTCGAGGCCGTGCGCAACGACTCGGGAATTATCTTCGTAAAGAACCGGCCTTATATCCTGTGCGTGATGACCGCTTACCTCAAGGACGAAAATGACGGCCGCGCAGCGATCCGCAAAATCACCGCGCTGACCTACAGCTATTTTGACCGGCTCGGACGTGCTTCCCCGTACGGGCGCGTAGTCTCTCCAAAATAGCGGATGTTTTGCGCCCATACTCGAGTCGTCAAACAAAATCTTTTCAATTCGCGCTTCTTAACGTCATTTCTGAAACCTGCCGCTCTCCCGCTGCATCTATTGAGCTAAGACCAAACAGGAGGTGGAAATGACAATCACGTTCGCAGATGGCACCCGGATTGACGTACCAGCCTCTGGCTTCGACGACTTCCTCAAGCACGACCTCAAGTGGGTGGAATTCGTGCACGGGAGCGCCTCGAAACCGGTGTTGCTCAACGGCGGGCCACATCTGCCGCCCCATCCAACGCAAGACGTTCGCCGCTGTCCTTCGTGCAGCTGCTGAAGGGCGATTTCACTCGTCTTGAGCTCTTTGTTATTCAATTTTGCACTTCTTCGCAGTTGCTTTTCAATTTTGGCAATTCTGGCAATTCTTTTAAAATCTCCACTTCATAAAGGACGTCTGATCCAATGCTTCCACAAAGAAATTTAGGCACACAAGGTCTCAAGGTCTCCGCCATCGGACTCGGCTGCATGGGCATGTCAGAGTTCTACAGCGGACGCGACGACAATGAATCCATCGCCACCATTCATCGCGCCATCGAACTTGGCTGCACTTTCCTGGACACGGCCGACATGTACGGCTCCGGCAAGAACGAAGAACTGGTCGGGCGCGCGCTGAAAGGCCGCCGTAACCAGGTGGTGCTTGCCACCAAGTTCGGCAACGTGCGCGGCCCCAGGGGTGAGTTCCTCGGCGTGAACGGCCGCCCCGAGTACGCGAAGCAGGCCTGCGAAGGCAGCCTCAAACGGCTCGGAGTGGAAGTGATCGATCTTTACTACCAGCACCGCGTCGATAAGACCGTGCCCATTGAAGACACGGTCGGCGCGATGGCCGAGTTGGTGCGCGAAGGCAAAGTGCGTTATCTCGGCCTGTCGGAGGCTTCGCCCAAAACCATTCGCCGCGCTCACCAAGTCCATCCTATCTCCGCGCTGCAAAGCGAATATTCCCTGTGGGAGCGCGATCCGGAAGACGAGATTCTGGCCACAGTGCGGGAACTCGGCATCGGCTTTGTGCCCTACAGCCCGCTCGGCCGCGGCTTCATTACCGGGCAGTTCAAGAAATTCGAAGACCTGCCCGCCGACGACTTCCGCCGCTTCATGCCCCGCTTCCAGGGCGAGAACTTCCAGAAAAATCTGGACCTGGTGGCCAGGATCGAAGAGATCGCGCGGGAAAAGAAAGTCACCGCGGCGCAGCTTGCGCTGGCCTGGGTCCTGGCGCAGGGCAAGGACCTTGTGCCGATTCCCGGCACCAAGCGCCGCAAATACCTCGAACAAAACCTTGAGGCCATCAATATCAAGCTCACCCCGGATGATCTGGCGCGCATCGATGAGGTCGCGCCCAAAGGAATCGCCGCGGGTGACCGCTACGCCGCTCCCGCCATGGCAGCGCTTGATCGATAACGGCCCAGTCCCTGATTGAACCTTGGGGCGAAGTGCGATGAATCGTGCTTCGCCCCTTTTCGGTTCCAATCCTCTGTGGCAAGGATATTCTTGTCTGTGCCCGTCTTCATTTAAGGGGCTCAAAGGCTCAGGCAGGAGTGCCTGTGCCACAAATTCGAGTAGAATTTCCGCGAAGGAAAGCGGCAAATGGCAAGTCTGAACGACGGCATCTACTTCGAAAACAGCGCACCGATCCTGCGCGTAGAAGACATGAAGCGCAGTCTAGAGTTTTATGTGGACAAGCTCGGCTTCAAGAACGCTCCCTGGGGTGGCGACGACTTCACCAGCGTGAACCGCGATCATGCCGGCCTCTATCTCTGCCGCCGCGATCAGGGACGCGGAGGCGCCTGGGTCTGGATCGGCGTGGAAGATGCCGCGAAACTGCACGACGAGCTCAAAGCTCGCGGTGTGGCGATCCGCATGCCATTAACCAACCGGCCCTGGGCGCTCGAATTTCAGGTGGAAGATCCTGACGGCAATGTTTTGCGCTTCGGCTCGGAGCCGGTTGCCTAGAAACGTTGCAAGGGACACAGCGCGCGAGCGTTCCCTCAGGGCATACATTGACCGTACCCTCTTCTTGGGCCCGGTCACAAGGAGAGCCAAATGGGCCGTTCAATCACGCTCAATCATCGCGCCTGGCATATCTTGTTTTTCCTGCCGTTGCCGCTGGTGCTGGCGAGCGCAGGCTGTGGTGGAAAGTCAAAGCCAGATTGCACCATTGCGCTGGCACTGTCTGTTGCTCCGCAAAGTGCCACGGCCGACCACGCCGCAGCGCCTCCGGGCAACAAGGTTTCCTTTGTCGGCGCCGACTCCGTCGTTCCCGGCTGCATTCCCACGCCCGGGCCCCTCCGGCTCGATCTGAAATGGTCGGTATCGGACACCGTGAATACCAGCATCGGCAACACGCCGAATGTTGACTACGGAGTGGCAACCTGCATCAACGCAACTCCGGCGCCGGTCACCGTTACCGCTACGGGAACCAACAGACTGGGATCAACCATCACCGGCACCGCTACGTTGGCGTGTAAATAACCGCTGTTCACTTGCGCTTGCGCGCCGCGGCAATGGAGTCCTTGAGCGCCGCGGCCAGATCGGCCTCGCTGGTCATCACGTGCGCGGCTTTGGGCATGTGCGATTCACGACCTAACCATGCGCTGATGGCGTCGCGCTCGGCCACGGCAAACCGGCCTTCGCGCCGCACCGGCATTCCTTCCTGCGCCCAGCGGTGCGCTGTGGCGACGGGAATCCCGAGATAGCGCGCAATCGCCGTCCAGCCCTTCAGTTCGGCTCCGTCGCCCCTGGATTGCTTTTTGGAGTCCTTCTTTTTCACCGATTCACCGACG
>DASTJB010000244.1:0-12492 GCA_035717005.1 Candidatus Angelobacter sp. | reverse complement strand
TCGGTAACTTCCATCTCTTCGAGGAACACCTTGCCGGAATCGAGCGAGACGCGCCCCAATGTGGTATCGCGCACGGCGCGCGGCTGCTCATAAATTTCCTTGAGCATGAAATGCTTGAAGCCGCCCTTCTCCGCCATGATGGGGTCCCAGGTCACGTGCTGCACATCGCGCTTGACCGGCTTGCCGTCGAAGTCGGTGAGTTGCACGCCTGCAGTCGTGATCACCGCCAGATCGCCGTCGTGCAGAAAGAAAAGATCGCGCGTGTGGTTGAGCAGCGCGGGGACGTCGGAAGCCACGAAATACTCGTCGTCGCCCAGTCCGATGACCGCCGGTGGGCCATTGCGCGCTGCGACAATCTTGTTTGGCTCTTCCTGCGAGATCACGGCCAGGGCAAAAACGCCGGTCAGTTGTTTCACGGTCTTGCGTACAGCGTCTTCCAGGCTCGGCCGATGGCCGTTGCCTTTATGGAAGAAATTCTTCTCGATCAGGTGCGCGATGACTTCGGTATCGGTCTCGGTCGAAAACTTGTGGCCCTCTTCAATCAGCTTCTTCTTGAGCGCGAGATAATTTTCTACGATCCCGTTGTGTACCACCACGATCTTTCCGGTGCAGTCGCGATGCGGATGAGCATTTTCTTCCGTGGGTCGCCCATGCGTGGCCCAGCGCGTGTGGCCAATACCGTAAGTGCCTTCCAGCGGCTTGAGACGGACCGCCTCTTCCAGGTTGCGCAGCTTGCCTTCAGCGCGGCGCACCTGCAGCTCTCCCCCTTTGCCGTTTCCGGCAACGGCGATCCCGGCGGAATCGTATCCGCGATATTCCAGCTTCTTGAGCCCATCGATAATGACAGGCACTACCCGCTTCTTGCCTACGTAACCTACGATTCCACACATAAATTATCCAGTCGGCTGCGTTAGATCTTGCTGCACGCTTTTGGCCATTCTGAGCTAGCGATTGGACTCCTAAACTGTTCTGGGGGATTCCCAATATTCTACTCCCAAAAAAGAATGGCATCGGAGTAACTCTTTTGATTTCAAGCGAATCAGCGAATCCTGGAGTGGTAAATTTGCCACACCCGCCACGATCCGGCCACGCCGGCTTCCGTGACAAAATATGCAAAGAAATTCACCTGCAAGGCCGGGAGCCTGCTGCCCTTCCGGCTGCTAATCCTCAATCCGATAGGTAAACTCTTCGATCACGGGATTGGTCAGCACTTCTTTGGCAATGCGCTCGACCTCGGCCTGGGCCGCAGCTTTGTCCAGTCCGCCGTTCAGCGCGATCTCAAAGAATTTGCCCTGGCGGACGTCACCTACGCCCTTGTAGCCCATTTTTTTGAGTGCGCCATGGATGGTCTTGCCCTGCGGATCAAGGACCGTGGTTTTCAGCATGACAGTAACGTAGGCTTTCATGGTAGTGCACCGATTATAAATCCTCACGCGCTCGTTATCCTGAGAAGACGGCCATGCCGGGAACCGGCGCGTAGACGCCCATAATGCCGTCCCAGCATTGCCTGCAGACGAATCCGCTCTCCTGGCCGTCATGCGTTCCGCGATGCGAGTGCTCCTTGACGCAGTCCGCCAGCACAAAATGTTGCCGCACCCCGGCAGCATCGATGTAGCACTCGAAGTAGACCCACTCGCGGCAATTTTTTGACCATGCCTGGCCGCGAAACGTCGCCTTGATCCCAGCGGCGAGCATGGCTTGTTCCAGAACTCTGAGGTGTTCGCAGGTCATCTGCTGGTTCGAGGCTCTTCCCAGCTAGAGTATAGCGAAGGCCGCCGGCTGGCTTTCTCCGCCGCGTGTAAAAGCTGTCTCTACACTCCTCATGTTTTATAATCCGCGCGAAAGGCGAGGAGACCAAATCATGCCGCACACGCCGAAGACGCAAGAGACGCAGGACCATAAGCCGCAATCAAGCCCGGGGCTCGACCGCCGCACCTTCATCGCCGGAGCTGCCGCCGGCGCTGTCACGCTGGCGAAGCCACGCTGGGCCAACGCAACCGACACAGGCGGCTTTGGCAACGGCGCCACAACAGCGTTCCAGGACGATCTCTCCGCCTTTCGCGCGGAAATCGGCAAACGCCATGACGAGACTGTGCAGCGCCTTCAAACCTGGATCAAGCAACCATCGATTGCCGCTGAAAATCGCGGCATGAACGAAGGCTGCGAGCTGATGATGCAGATGCTGCGCGAAGCCGGATTCCAGCAGGTCACCAAAATCCCAACCGACGGCCAGCCCGGTGTTTTCGCCACGCTTGACGCGGGCGCTCCCAAAACTCTCGGTCTTTATTTTATGTATGACGTGAAGCAGGTGGATCCCAGCGAGTGGTCATCGCCGCCATGGGAGGCGCGCCTGGTCGATAAGCCGGGTTTCGGCAAGGTCGTCGTCGGTCGCGGCGCGGTGAACCAGAAAGGACCGGAAGCGGCATTCCTCGCGGCGCTGCACGCCATCCGCGGCGCTGGACGCAAGCTGCCGGTAAACTTTGTGTTTGTCGCCGAAGGCGAAGAGGAGATCGGCTCGCCGCATTTTCCCCAGGTGGTGCGCCGGCCGGAGGTGACGGCTGCACTGAAACGCACCATGGGGATCTTTATGCCCTTTGCTTCGCAAGACCCGGACGGACAAGTCACGTCGTTCCTGGGCGCAAAAGGCGTGGTGGAGCTTGAACTGGTCTCCAGCGGCGAAAAATGGGGTCGCGGCCCGAAGGCTGACATCCATTCCAGCAACAAGGCGCGCCTGGATTCACCTGCCTGGCACCTGGTCCAGGCTCTCCATACTCTCGTTTCAGCCGACGGCAATGATCCGGCCATCGCCGGCTTTGCCGACAAGGCCCGCCCGATCTCCGCGCAGGAGAAGGCCATGGTCGCCGAGGCCGCCCGCCGGCTCGACGAAAACTCACTCAAGAAGCAGATGGGCGTACAGCACTGGGTGCACGACGTCAATTTTGTTCAGTCACTTGAACTGCTGGTTTCCCGGCCCACGGTAAACATTGAAGGCCTGGTGGGCGGTTACACCGGGCCAGGAGGCAAGACGATCCTGCCGCATCGCGCTGTGGCCAAGATTGACATGCGCCTGGTACCGGACATGACGGCCGCGGAAGCGCTCTCCGCGCTCAAAGCCCACCTCGCCAAAAATGGCTTCGGCGATATTGAAGTCAACATGACCGGCGGCTATGATCCCACAACCACGCCGCCCGATGCCGCCCTGGTGCGCGCGGAAACCGCCGTTTACAAACGCGCGGGTATCGACCCCATCGTCATGCCGCGCCTGGCCGGCTCGTGGCCCGGTTACGTCTTCACCGGTGAGCCGTTGAAACTGCCTGCCGGACATTTTGGCCTTGGCCATGGCAGCGGCGCCCACGCACCGAATGAGTATTACGTGATTGAATCGAGCAATCCGAAAGTGCAGGGGATTGACGGAGCCGTGATGTCGTTTGTCGAGTACCTGTACGAGGTGGCGCGGACGGCTTGACGGGCGGCTTATCGCGGCATCCGTGCATATTGTGTGCGCGGCGCGCTTACCAGCGCATGCCGGACGCGTCCAACCCGTGCGGAGGCGGTATGAAATCTCACCTGGCGCTGGCTCTGGCCGTGATGGCATCCATGTGCGCGCCCGCTCAAACCACAAGGCCCGACCCGGAAGAAAAGGCGCTGATTGGCGACTGGCGCGGCGACTCCATCTGCGTGGTGCGCCCGAGCGCATGCCGCGATGAGAAGGCGCTCTATCGCATCAAAACCGGCAGTCAGCCCAATCACTTCTCTGTTGAGGGCGACAAAATCGTCAACGGGCAAGCCGTTAACATGGGAACGAGTGATTGCGCCTACTCACCCAGGGAACATACGCTGACGTGCGAGCTGCCCCGGGGCGTGATTCATCTCACCCTCGAGGGCGCGCGGCTGGAAGGAAACATGAAGCTGACGGACGGCACCCTCTGGCGCAACATCACGCTCAAAAAAGACTCAGCCTGATACTGCGAAAAGGCCGCCGCGCTACTGCACCGTCAAATTGACGGTGCTTGTCGCCGTAGCGCCCTGGTTCGCGCTGGTAGCGGTTACCACAACCGCGTAGGTTCCCGGCGGAGTTCCGGGATTGTGCTGCACGGGTGTATTCCTGTTTGCGCCGCAACCCGCTATCGCCAGCACGGCCAGACACGCAAAGGCGCCGGCCAGGCGCAAACGGCGCCCGCGCAGTTGCGCCAGTGCGAAAACCGCCAGGCCGCAGAATACAAGCAGCATCAGCGGCGGAAGTTTTCCAGGCGGCTGGTTCACGAAGGTGGTGGTCTTTGCCGTCGTCCCGATGGTCATCGTCACCGGCCCAGTGGTGGTCACAGACGCCGGATTGAAGCTGCAAGTCCCCCCTGAAGGCAGGCCGCTGCACGCAAAACTGATCGCGCCCAGGCCGGAGCCATTCGCGGTCACGTTCAGAGTTGTATTGACGCTTCCGCCCGCGGTGACGGTGGCGCTGGTAGTTTGCGCGGCCAGCACAAGCGCCGCTACGGTTTGCGTCAGATCGTTGGCAGTGTCATTCGCTGTGTTTGATTCGTTTCCGCCGGAAACAGTAACGCTGGCGGTAAACGAAGCCGGCGCGTTGTTGGCAACGTTCACGGTCAGCGTGATGTCCTCAAAGCTTGTACCCGCAAAAAGCGTATCGCCGCGCGTGCATTGCAGCGGTGAAAGCGTGCAGTTCCAGTTGAGACCGCCAAGTGCGCTGGCCGTGATCCCCGCAGGCAAATTGAAGTTGACGGTAATGAGCGCTGAGGTGTCCGCTCCGCCGCTGTTTGAAACCGTAATGGTGTAAGTTGCGCCGGTCTGCGGACGGAAGAAGGTTCCGGTGTGTGACATTGCAACCGTCAGGTCGGGGACTACAACCGTCACGGTCGCCGTCGCCGTTCCGCCGGTCCCGCCTTCCACCGAAGTGATGGCGCCGGTCGTGTTCACCTGGTCGCCGGCGGTTGTAGCCAGGACATCAATGAAAAGAGTGCAGCTGCTGTTGGCCAGGATGGTTGTGCCGACCAGGCTGATGTTCGTCGGCGAGAGGGTTACCACGCTGGTATCGCAGGTCCCACCAAGGCTGTCTGGATTGGCAATCAGCAAACCAGCCGGCATGTCGTCACTGAAGCTGACGCCGGTCAGGTCCGTGGCGGGATTTGGGTTGGTCAGCGTGAAGGTCAGCGTCACGCTTTGGTTCAGACCCACCGTGGCCGAGCTAAATGATTTCACAATCGTCGGCGGCGACTGCGCCTGTGCGCCCGTGACCAACAAGCAGGCTAATAGAATTGCCGGTACAGCTCGATAAAGGAAACTCTTCAAAATGGCTGTCATATTTCTCTCTTATTTGCTGGGCGAGATGGTTTTCACCACGTAGTCCGCAGGCGGCTCAAACATGGCCAGGTCCGGCTCGGCCGTGACAATGTTTTCCAGCCGCGTGGTCATGGCGCTTCCGTCTGGATTATCGGTCTTCGCCTGCAGCTCGACTTTCAAGTCGGGCGAAAACCACGTTTCCACAGTCGTGGTTTTTGCCTGGACTGTCCTGCTGCGCCGGCTTCCCGTTACGCTGAAGCCCTGCAGCATGGAGGCCCCCAGGTCCTTTGCCCCGACAATTGCCAGCGACTTTGCTGAAATCCGCTCTGCGGTCGCAGCGCGGGCTCCGACTGCATCCGCGGGAGCAGGTGACGGCAGAGGAACCACCGTCGCTGTCTTCATCTGCGGATCAAGCACCATGCTCACGCGCGCCACTGGATCCACTATCGTGACGAATTTACGCGGACTGGCCGAAGCTGAGGAAACCATCTCCATCTCCGAACGGGTGCGCCCTTCGGCGTCGCGGAACATCTTGCCTCGCGTCAGCACCGGAACGCTGCTTCCGTCCGGCAGAACTCTGGTCGACTCCCTGATCACGTCCGCCGAAAATGGCGCGCCGGCGATCGAGCGCAAATTGATTCCGCCGGAAAGCGTGCTGGAAAAAGTGTTATTTGGGGTCGCTGCCTGGGCCAAGGCAAGGGACGTACAAAGCAGTAGGGCAGAAAAAACCGCCGCGCGTCGAATATTCATTTGTTCTCCCGGAAGTCAGGCGACATTGTATCCTGCTGCCGTCTCTGCGTCTCTAGAAACCGCTGTAGTTTCTGCGGTTTTTTCACCTGATTTCGTGCTGACCAGAAGACCTTAGCTGCCTGCAATTTTTTGCACAAAAGAAAATCCCCCGTTTTCACGGGGGTTCTCTAACGACTGAAAATCCGGGATTATGCGCGGCCTACGCCGAGGTATTCAAAGCCCAGGGCTTTCATGCGTGGGCCGTCGAGCAGGTTCTTGGTGTCCACCACCACTGGATTGCGGATGATGCGGCGGATACGGTCGAAGTCCAGCGTGCGGAATTCCGGCCAGCCGGTGCCGAGCACCAGCGCATCGGCGCCTTCAGCCACGGAATACGCCGAGTCGCAGTAGCGAACATTGCCCGTAAGCTCCTGCTGCGCGTCCGGCATGGCGATGGGATCATAGGCCTTCACATGCGCGCCGCTCTCCATCAGTCGGCGGGCCAGGCGTATAGAGCCGGAGCTGACCACGGAATTGGTGTTCGGCTTGAATGCCAGTCCCAGCAGGCCGACCTGCTTGCCGTCGAGCGTCTGCAGTGCGCCGGAGATCTTCTGCATGATGCGCCCGCAGAACTCCTGGTTCACTTCGCGCGCCGCGGTCAGGATCTTCAGCGAAACGCCGGAGCCTGCGGCCAGGTTGGCCAGGGAGTCCATGTCCGATTCGGTGAAGCTGCCGCCGAGAGAACCGGGCTGCAGGCAGCGTGGCGCAATGCGCTTATCCAGGCCGAGCGCCAGCGCCAGATCAACTGCATCGGCGCTGATGCGCTCGCATAAACTTGAGAGTTCGTTGATGAAGGAAACCTTGGTCGCCAGGAAGGCCGTGGAGGCTTCACGCACCAGCTCGGCCGTCTCATGCGTAGTCACAATGACCGGCACGCCCCGCATCACCAGCGGACGATAGAGCGCTTTCAATTGGCTCACCGCCGTGTTCGAGTTCGTCCCCAGCACAATGCGGTCCGGCCAGTTGAAATCTTCCACTGCGCAGCCTTCTGACAGAAATACCGGGTGCGACACCACGGTGATCTGCCGGCCGGATGCTTTCAGTCGTTCTTCTATCCGCCGCGCGGTGCCCACTGGGACAGGGGTCACCACCACCAGTATCTGCCCGTGGTCGCAATAATTCGCGATCTCCATGGAGATCGCTTCAATGTCGCGGTTGGCGTCTTCGGCCAGGTAGATGATCTCGGCGCGCTGCACCATCGACTGCAGATGGGTCGAATACATGAGCCGTCCGGAGCGCACGCCGCGACGCACGATGTCACTCAAATTTTTTTCGTGGAACGGCAAAATGCCGCTGGCCAGAAGAGTGGTATTCACTGAATCACTGCCGTAGGCAGTTACCGGAACGCCAAAATCGGCAAGGCACGCAGCAACCACAGTTCCCAGATACCCACAACCGTAGACACCGATCTGCATACAATCTCCTGGAGAAAACTAGAGCATCGGCGACTCGAGGGAGAGAGGGTTCGCCAAAGGATCTCTTTACTATTTGTTTTCTTGGTCTTGGACTTGCTCGGGCAGTGCTGATTAGAAGCTTTTACTTAGTACAGGTGCAAGTTGGAATTAGGACATGTACCAAGTGGAAAGTCCATGCACGTTCGATGTTCCCGGGCCCCTCCCCTGCTCCCGCCCGCATTTTTACTGGTGATTTCGCGATTCGAAGAGTCGCACCACTCCAGGTGCAAAGTTTTGCAACAGCATCCCACGTGCGTTTAATCAACTTTGATTTCGACCTTGTTTCCATCCGGATCGCGCACCCATGTCGAGAGCCCTTTACCCTTGGCGCCGCCGTTTACCTCGGCTTGCGTAGGCTCCAGGCCTTTGCGCTTGAGCGTGGCGATCACATCGTAAATGCTTGATCCTGTGGCAGATAGGCAGATGTGCTCTTCACTCAGGTTGGCTAGCGGCGCGGGGTTTGTGGGAGAGGCCTCAAAGAGATCGATCAGCGAGTCCCCGGCGCGAAGAGTCACCACGTTGTAGCCTGCTTTGGCTTTGCTTTCCTGCTCCAGAGTAAGTCCAAGGCCTTCGACGTAGAAGCTCTTCATGGCTGCGAGCTTCTTGGTCACCAGCGCGATATGGTCAAGGCCTTTGTAGGTGAACACGTCTTATTCTGTCGCTCCGCTCCCCACCGCTCAAGGATTTTCTTTTGCCCGAACCTCTTTCCGCACCTGAAGCAGGCGGCTCAGCACGCAAGTCGGCCTGGCCGTCATGCCCCCGCCTTGCGCATATCCGCGTTCATCTGTTTCAATCCGCGGTTAGATTCCTCTTGCTGTTTCCTCCGTGCCTCTGTGCTTCCGTGGTGGGTTTTCACTTTGCTTGCGCGAGAATGCGTTGCAGGAGCGTCTTGTCGTCCGGCAGCAGCCCAGCCTGCGGCAGCCGACCCGTAAGATCCACCCAGTTGTGGTCCATGGCAAAGACCTTCTTGAACAGCGGCAGGCTCTCATCCACCCGGCCCATGTTGGCCAGCGCGATGGCGTGCCAGTAGATCATCTCAGCATTGTCGGGCACAAGCTGCTCGGCAGCACCGTACTCGCGTAGCGCGCCGGCATTGTCATGAAGTTCAACCGCTTTGTCGCCGGCGTTCATGTGGTTGTAGGCGCGTTGCAGCGTCACCAGCCGGCGCAGCTCCTTGAGCGGCTCGGGGCTGTCGTCGACGCGAAGGTTGAACACGTAATCCTGCCACGGCTTGCCGGTGCCTCTGGCTGGCACAATCACCAGCGCCGCCGACTGCCGTCCGCGAACGTCGCCACCGGCGGCCTGCGCCGCATCAAGCGCCGCCAGCATACGCTCGGCAAGATCGCCCTTGGCCGACTCATATGCCAGCGACATTGCCTTCCAGATCGTGTCATTGATCATCAGATTGGCCTGCACCGCGTAGTTCTTTCCCGTAACCACCCAGCCGCCGTGCTGGCCGCCGCAGTTGACTGAGAGCGGGTGATTTGCCGCCGATCCGGCAATGCCGCCGGCCGGCTGTATATCTTTGGCTCCGGTAAAGGTGGCGACCCGGCCCTTCGCATCCACCATCGCCACCTGGCGGACGTTGCACGCCTCATCAGCAATGAGTAATCCATTCAGCGCGTCGGGCGCGCTCTTGCCTGCCCGCATCAGATCGAGTCCCAGCGGCCCATAGCTGGGATCGATGAACGACTGCGTCGCCACCGCGCCCACACCGGCCTCGGCCCACGGCACTTCTCCTCCGACGGCGAACCAGTGCGACTGCACCCCCACGCCCATCTGGCCTGTGGCAGGGTCGAAGGCGACGATCGAGAAGGTATGCACCGGGCGCAGCGGGCGCTCAGCAGGCTGGGCTGAGAGAGTTGGCATTAGTGCAAAGGCAAGAATCAGAGCCCGACTCAACATGTCATCTCCAGGCAGGTCATTGTATTTCTTAAATCGATCAAAGAATCCAAAGGCTGAAACTCATAGGTGAGCAATTTGATCTCTTGCCCACTTGATTACGTCCTGACTGGCATACCTCTCATCTTCCTGAGGATCAACGAGTGTTCCTCCGCTTGCCGAAGCAAGTGCACTCGATGCCGCCAGGGCGGACACTAGCTCTGAGGGACGTCCACCGATCCTCAATGCGACGCAGAAGTTTGTCGCGGCCGGAAGATCGAGTTGGCGCACGTCAA
This sequence comes from Candidatus Angelobacter sp., assembly GCA_035717005.1. Taxonomy (GTDB): domain Bacteria; phylum Acidobacteriota; class Terriglobia; order Terriglobales; family Acidobacteriaceae; genus Angelobacter. The sequence continues at coordinate 2,777 of DASTJB010000244.1, read as the reverse complement.
CCGCAGATAGTTGGGAAGGATAGTACTCAAAGCCTGTTAGTTCACCGTCAAGCCGGCAAGGCAAGAATCCTGTGAATGTATCGATGTCAAAATCGTGGTCGAGCTGAACACGGAAGTTTGCTTCTGTAATCGCGTCCTGCCACTGGGATTGAGTCAACATTCGGCTACGCTCTAAATAGACATGGAGCTCGTATGACATGTTTTATCGTAGTGAAACGCCTTATTCTACACCGCTTGCGAGATTCAGAGATGCCGTGACCAACCCAACTGAAGTCGTCCTACAATTCGAGCAGGCTATTAATTCGCGCAACAACCCTGCTGCTACCAGCGCGTTCATGACTAGTAACGGTGAATTCGTCGATTCGTTGGGCAATCGCATGTAGGGAACGGAAGAGGCTTCGCGCGGCCTGGACTTGGCTATTTCAATATGGTGCCGGATTACTCTATTTCGCACACAGAAGTTCTTGCCGGCGGAGAAGCGGTTGCTCTGTTCGGCTCAGCTCAGGGCACGTTTTCCGGGGACGGGCAGATTGCGAAGAAGAATTTCTGGAAGACCCCGGCAGCATGGCGGGCGGTCGTGAAAGAGAACAAGATCGTTCTCTGGCAGGTCTACGCCGACAACGAGCCTGTTCGAGCCATCATGCGCATGGTGTCCTCTTCAGCAGGATAGACTCTGAAATCTACTTTGCTGACTGCTGACCGCTGAGTGCTGCCTGCTGTTCTTCATGCCACTGCTGCATGGAGCGGACATTGACCTCGTTGCGCTGGAGAGCCGAGATTCCTTCCGCCGCGGCCCAGGCAGCCGCCATGGTGGTGATGGTGGGAATGCGCGCAATGACGGCGGCGCGGCGAATGGCCTTCTCGTCAAACCACGGCTCGGCGCCGTGCGGCGTGTTCACCACCAGTTGCACGCGCTCGCCCTTGATCAGATCGACAACGTTCGGACGCCCTTCCTTGACCTTGTACACGCGCTCCACGTTCAGCCCGGCCTTTTCCAGACGATCGGCGGTGCCGTGCGTGGCCACGATGCTGAACCCCAGTTCGACAAATCGCTTCGCCAGTTCGATGGAATCCTGTTTATAGCGGTCAATCACGCTGATGAAGACCGTGCCCCGTGTCGGTAGGGCCTGGCCGGCGGAGAGCTGTGCTTTGGCGAAGGCCTCGCCGAACGTTTCGGCTGAGCCCATCACTTCGCCGGTCGATTTCATCTCCGGGCCCAGCACCGTATCCACGCCGGGGAATTTGTTCCATGGGAACACTGGAGACTTCACGAAATATCCTGCGCCGGTCGCCAGATCGGTCGAGTGTTCCACGTTTTCCGGCAGGAACTCGCGCAGCTTGCGCCCGGTCATGAGGCGCGCGGCAATTTTGGCCAGCGGAACGCCCGTCGCCTTCGAGACGTACGGCACGGTGCGGGAGGCGCGCGGGTTCACCTCAATCACAAACACCTTTTCATTCTGGATGGCGAACTGAATGTTCATCAGTCCGATCACCTTGAGCGCGCGCGCCAGCCTGAAGGTATATTCGCGGATGGTCTTGAGCACACGCTCAGACAAGTTGACCGAGGGCAGCACGCAGGAGGAATCGCCAGAGTGGATTCCGGCTTCTTCTATGTGCTGCATGATCCCGCCGATGACCACATCTTCGCCGTCCGAGAGCGCATCTACGTCGACTTCAATTGCATCTTCCAGGAAGTGGTCCACCAGCACCGGGCGCTGCTGCGAGTACTCGACCGCCTCTTTCATGTAGCGGATCACGCTCTCATCGTCGTAGGCAATCACCATCGCTCGCCCGCCCAGAACGTATGAGGGCCGCACCAGCACCGGATATCCTGCCTTGCGCGCGCCCGCCACAGCTTCTTCCACGCTGGTGGCAATCGCGCCGGGCGGCTGCGGGATGTCGAGTTCCTCCAGCAGCTTGCCGAATCGCTTGCGGTCTTCCGCCAGGTCGATCGACTCGGGCGAAGTGCCGATGATGGCGACGCCCACGCCCTTGAGCGGCAGCGCCAGGTTCAGCGGCGTCTGCCCGCCGAACTGCACGATGACGCCCACCGGCGCGCCGCCCCCGCTCTCATGCTGGTAGACGGCGAGCACGTCTTCGAACGTCAGCGGCTCAAAGTAGAGACGGTCGCTGGTGTCATAGTCGGTCGAGACGGTCTCCGGGTTGCAGTTGACCATGATGGTTTCGTAGCCATCATCGCGCAGCGCAAAAGCGGCGTGGCAGCAGCAGTAATCGAACTCGATGCCCTGCCCTATCCGGTTCGGCCCGCTGCCCAGGATGATGATCTTTTTCCTGGCTGTTGGCGGAGCTTCGTCTTCCTCTTCGTAGGTGGAATAAAGATACGGCGTGTAGCTTTCGAACTCCGCCGCGCAGGTGTCCACCAGCTTGTACACGGGGCGCAGCGCGAATTCTTCGCGCAGGCGCCGCACTGTCTGCACGCCCGCCTTGATCTCGAGCGCCAGCCGTTCGTCGGAAATGCCGGCGCGCTTGGCTTCGCGCAGCAGCTCGCGCGTGAGCGGCTCCGGCTTATGCTGGAGCTCGCCGGCTTCCGCGGTTGTCAGGTCGATTTCCAGTTGCCGGGCTTTGTCCGGGATCTCGCCCGCGAGCGGCTGGGCCGTATATTTTCCCAACTCCGTCTCCAGCGCCGCGATCTCCTTGAGTTGGTAAAGGAACCAGGGATCGATGCTGGTCATCTTGTGCAGCTCTTTGACCGTCATGCCCTGATGCAGTGCGTATCGGATATACGTCAGGCGCTCCGGATGCGGCGTGACCAGCCG
>DASTJB010000243.1:0-3565 GCA_035717005.1 Candidatus Angelobacter sp. | reverse complement strand
TCCCCTCGCTCCACTCGGGATTTCAGAAAAGTATGGCCGATCAGATACCCAAGCTTCCCAGCAAAATTGACGCTACCTCCACGCGCTTTGAAAAGAACATGCGCGCCATGGCCAGCCTCGTCGCAGAGATTCGTACGGAAGAAGAGCAGATTCGCCAGGGCGGAGGAGAGAAGGCGATCGAGTCGCAGCGCGCCAAGAAGCGGCTGACCGCGCGTGAGCGCATCAATCTGCTGATCGACCGCGAGACAGAGTTTTTTGAACTTGGGCTGTATGCCGCATATGAGATGTATGAGGAATGGGGCGGAGCACCGGCCGCGGGGGTCGTGACCGGCCTGGGGCGGATCCATGGGCGGCTGTTCATGCTGATCGTGAACGATGCCACGGTGAAGGCGGGTGCGTTCTTTCCCATGACCGCCAAGAAAGTGATTCGCGCGCAGAACATCGCCATCGAAAACCACATTCCCACGATTTATCTGGTCGATTCGGCGGGCGTGTTCCTGCCGCTTCAGGAAGATGTCTTTCCTGACACCGACGATTTTGGGCGGGTGTTCCGCAACAACGCCGTGATGTCGGCGATGGGAATTCCGCAGATCACGGCGATCATGGGTATGTGCGTGGCCGGCGGCGCTTACCTGCCGGTGATGTGCGACACCATATTGATGACCGAAGGCAGCGGCCTGTTTCTGGCCGGGCCGGCGCTGGTGCAGGCAGCCATCGGAGCGAAATATACGGCGGAAGAGCTGGGCGGCGCGCAGATGCATGCACAGATCGCCGGGACGATCGATTATCGCGAGCCCAACGATCATATCTGCATCGAACGCATTCGCTCGGTGGTGAGCAAGCTCGGCCGCAAGCCCGTGGCTCCATTTGACCGCATCAAAGTTGAGCCTGCCGCTTACGCGGCGGAAGAGATTTACGGGATCTTCGAGGCCGACGGCATGAAGCCGTATGACGTGAAGGAGATCATTGCGCGCGTGGTGGACGGCGGCAAGTTTGACGAGTACAAGGCCGAGTACGGCAAGACGGTGGTCTGCGGGCTGGCGCGCATTGGCGGGTTTGCCGTGGGGATCGTGGCCAACCAGGCGTCCCCGGCGCAGCAGACGGACCCAAGCTCGGGCGACAAGCGCGTCGAGTTTGGCCGGGTGATCTATACCGAGAGCGCCGAGAAGGCCGCGCGTTTCATCATGGACTGCAACCAGAACCTGGTGCCGCTGATTTTTCTGCACGACGTGAACGGTTTTATGGTCGGGCGGGACGCGGAGTGGAGCGGGATCATCAAGGCCGGAGCCAAGATGGTGAATGCGGTTTCGAACTCCGTGGTGCCGAAGATCGCGGTGATTATCGGCGGATCGTTCGGCGCGGGACACTACGCCATGTGCGGCAAGGCCTACGATCCGCGCTTTGTCTTTGCCTGGCCCACGGCCAAATATGCCGTGATGAGCGGAGCGGCGGCAGCGGGAACGCTGGTGGAGATCAAGATCAAGCAGCTGGAGCGCGGTGGCAAAAAGCTGAGCGAGCAGGAGCGCCAGGAGCTTTACAACTCGGTGAAGGCGACTTACGACCACCAGATGGACCCGCGCTACGGAGCGGCGAGGCTATGGATCGATAAAATTATCGATCCGATGGAAACGAGGCAGGCGCTGATCACGGCTCTGGAAGCGGCTGCGCTCAATCCGGAGGTGAAGGAGTTTAAGGTAGGGGTGTTACAGACGTAAAAATCGGGTGACCCGGTGATCGCGCGTGATCGGGTGATCTGAAACCCGCCGATACCAACATTCCGATCACCAGATGCCCCGATCACCAGATCACCCGATAGACGGAAATGTATGAGTAACGAAGTAAAGTTGATCGAATGCCCGCGCGATGCCTGGCAGGGATTGAAAGGCCAGATCCCTACGCCGGTGAAGGTGCAGTATCTGCGGGCGCTGATTGGGGCGGGGTTCAAGCAAGTCGACGCCGTGTCATTCGTGTCACCCAAAGCGGTGCCGCAGATGGCGGATTCGGAAGCGGTGCTGAAACAGCTGGATCCGCCGGATGATGTTGAAATCATCGGGATCGTGGTGAATCTGAAAGGTGCGGAGCGGGCGATTGCGACCGAGGCGGTGAAGACGCTGGGATTTCCGTATTCTGTCTCGCCCACGTTCCTGGAAAGGAACCAGAATCAGACGCTCGAAGCGGCGATTGATGAGTTGGAGAAAGTTACGCTCAAAGCCGATGAGGCCGGACTCGACGTGGTGGCGTATATTTCCATGGCGTTCGGCAATCCGTACGGCGACTTGTGGAATGCGGAAGAGGTGGTGGAAGCGGTGGGGATTCTCGCCGACATGAACATTCACCAGATTTCACTGGCCGATACGGTTGGACTGGCCAGTCCGGCGCAGGTGAAAGAGCTCATGTCGGCTGTCATCGGCGCGCACGACTATCTGGAAATCGGGGCGCACCTGCACAGCACGAAGGCCGGCGCGGCGGAGAAGATCGTCGCGGCCTATGATGCCGGATGCCGGCGCTTCGATGCGGCGCTGGGCGGGCTGGGTGGCTGTCCGTTTGCGCAGGACGAGATGATCGGCAATATTCCGACGGAGATTGCGGTGCAGGCTCTGGCGGCGCGCGGCGCAAAAGTTCCACTGAAGAAGCCGCTGGATGCGGTGCTGGAGATGTCGGCCGATATCGCGAAGAAGCACACGGTGGTGATGTGAAGGCAAGGCTCAAAATATATGGGTTAATCGTGCTGACCGTGGCTGCTGTCGCCGCCGTCTTCGATTATGCCTACAGTGAGCTGTCGGCCCTGGTCTGGCATGTGCGGCACGGGTTTCACACGGAAGTCTGGGGAACAAGATTACTGGTTCCACTTTCATATGAAGCAGACGAACCGAACGGATTGCCTTCGCTTTCGATCACGAAGTTGCCCGGACATTTCTCGGGCGCATGGGGAGTCATCCTGATCGATCTCCGGAGCCGGATATCTCCTGAAGGTGTGGAAGCAGCAGACGCGCTGGCCCGGCAAAGGGGCATCAAGGCTGTGATCGATAAGGCGAGGGTTGGCGAGCGCCCCGCCGTGTTCGCGGGGAGGCAGGGGAAGTGTGTTGAATACCGCAATGAAGTGGTCGAATACCGATTGCAGGGCTTCGAAATCGTTTGCGGTTTCGAGGGCGAGGTGAGCGTGCAATTTTTAGGCTCGCCGAAGCTCAAAGATGATTTCTACCGCATCATCCAATCTGCTGAAGCAGTGAAGGGGAAGAGTTGATGCCCTATAAGACCGTCCTCTACTCCGAATCGGGCGGCGTTGCCACCATTACGCTCAACCGGCCGGACAAGCGCAACGCCATCACCTATGAATTGCTTCAGGACGTAAAGTCGGCTCTGGACGAGGCTTTGGGTTCGGCGGCGCAGGTGGTGATCGTGACTGGTGCAGGCAAGGCGTTTTGCGCGGGCATGGACCTGGAAAACCTGAAGCAATTAGCCGGGCGCACGCATGAGCAGAACCTGAAAGATTCGGAGACGATGGCGGCGCTTTTCCGTTCGCTGTACGACTTTCCCAAACCGACGATTGCCGCGGTGAACGGGC
>DASTJB010000242.1:0-2193 GCA_035717005.1 Candidatus Angelobacter sp. | reverse complement strand
GTTCATGTTCTTCGGCGGGACGACGGTCCCTTCATACTTCCTCACGCTGGGCGCCACACGCGATATCGGCGGCTTTTCCTTCATGCGCAAGCAGACGCAGAAGCTCAACCTGTTTGCGACCACCAGCTACATCAATTCGCCGGTCGACCTGTTTAACCCCGCGGGCAGCCGGCAGGATGACTGGATGCAGACCGGCGGTTTCACCTATCAGCCGGATGACAAGTGGACCTTCCAGGGCACGGGCGGAGCCAGTACGCACGGCGGAATGGGACGCGGTGAGCTTAATTACGTGAGTCACCGGCTCGTCTTCTTCGCCGGCGGCGGCTCGTCTTCTCTGTTGTTTCCGCTGAACCGGGTGCAGTCGCTGTTTTCCGGGACCACCTCGGCGAAGGCAGGACTCACGCTGGCTTCCAGCGACCGGTTTACCGAATCTCTGTACTACCAGCACACGATCACGCAGGCGTTCGGCACGCTACTGCATTCCGGCAGCTCCGATTACCTGACGCCCGGACTGGCATGGAAGCTGGACCGTCGGGACGACCTCAATATCAATTACACCTTCAGCCGCAACGACGGCGGGTTTGCCAACATTACCTCCACCGGCAACCGTGTGGACACGATCTGGCGGCGGCAGATCACGCCGCTGGTCTCGAACGCGGCGCAGCTTACGGTGGGCACGCTCCAGGACCCTCTGCAACTCGAGTCGGAAGACCAGTTTTCCATCCGCGACTCGGTTTATTTCCCGATCAAGGGCGGCAACATGATGGTGGGCTTTGAGCACGATCGCCGCAACCCTTCGCTGGTGCGCAAGCTGGGATCGGAGCTGCAACTGCTCTCGCCGGCGTTGCAGCAGTTGTTCCTGCAGGACCCAATCACCTTTGTCGATTCCAACAACCTGCCGCCGGAAGTGAAAGCGCTGCTGGATTCGCAGGTGCCCATCAGCACGTCGATTTCGGCTTCAGCGCAGCTGCGCTGGTGGAAGAAGCTTTCGTTCAATCCCAACTTCTCGCTGGCCCGCGCCTCTTCCGGCCAGACCACCTCGTGGACGCCGTTTGTCGGCTATGGCCTGAATTACCAGATCACGCCTTCGTTCGAGTTCAACTCCGGACTCACGAACGTATGGGCTTTCAACAGCCAGTCCAACGGCGTGCAGCGCAATACCGTGATGTACTTTGGCTTCATCAAGCGCTTCAGCGCCATGCCGGGCGCGCTGCTGCCGACGCGCCATGCCGGGCGCATCGTGGAGGGACGCGTCTTCCGCGATAACAACGTCAACGGCTCTTACAACCTGGGCGAACAGGGGCTGGTAGGCATGCAGGTGCGGCTCGACGATGGCCAGGTGGCCGAGACCGACGAGCAGGGCCGATACAAGTTCAGCGACGTTACCCAGGGCGAGCACACAGTCTCTTTCAGCCTCACGCAGTTTGCCGCGCCAGTGCGCATGACCACCAAAAACCAGGCGGCGGTGGACCTGATCCGGCAGAAGATTGCCATTGTGGATTTTGGCGTTGTGGATTTTGCCCGCGTGACTGGAAGCATCTTCAACGATCTGTACTTCGACGGTTCACGCCAGCCCGATGCAAAGGGACTCGCGAACGTTCATCTGGCGCTCGATGACGGCAAGCATCGCCGGACGATTGTGGCGCAGGACAACGGCGATTTTGAGATTGACGACGTGCTGCCCGGCGACTACATCATGAGCGTGGACTCAGCGACCGTGCCTGCGAACTACACGCTGGCGCAGGAGAGCTTCACGCTGCACGTCGCCCCGGTTTCGACCGTGGTCCAGAACATTCCGGCGCGGGCCATGCGCTCGATTGCAGGACGCGTCTTCGTGAAGGTGCTGGCTGACTCGGCAGCGCAGGCTGCTGACACCGGCAAGCTGAAGATTGGCGGAGTGCCTGCCGGCGGCGTGCGCAATCAGCGCGGCGGCCAGGCCGGCGGGCGCGTGAACCAGTCAGGCCGTGGACAGGCGCAGGGCGCGAACGGCGCCGGCACCAATACTGGCGGCGACTACAACCTGGTGCCGCTCGCAGGAGTGCAGATCACGGCGGGGCATGGGATCGCGACGACCGACGAAAACGGAAACTTCCTCCTGCGTGATCTGCCGGCGGGCGAGCTGACGGTGACGCTGGTCCCGCAAAAAGATCTGCCCGCCGGGATGAAGCTGCCCTCAGGACAGGTAAGAATGCC
>DASTJB010000241.1:0-6591 GCA_035717005.1 Candidatus Angelobacter sp. | reverse complement strand
ATCGCGGCGGAGTGGCCGGAGGTAAGGCGAAGGTTGCAGGGGTTCTTGTATCAAAATCGGCCAGCATAAATTGGGTCGACAAGAGAGCATTCCAGGGCTAATGCGGGGCTAAAGCCCAAAACCTATAAAGCTCTTTAACGGCCCGGCTAAAGCCCGGGCCCTGATACGAACCACAATCTTCACCCTAAAGAACAGCGGATCCGATCCCTCGCCTTCCAGCCCCAACACGCGCAACAGCGGCGCGCGCTGGGGACCCCGTTTAGAGAATTGAAACATGAGCCACTTGCGGCTCGGGATAGCGCCTCCACGGGGGTAGGGGCCCTCGAGCAAGATTGTTTCGCCAATGCTCAGTTGCTATTCTCGATGGGCGGCGGCGGTTTGAGCGAGCGCACGAAGGTGACGAAATTCGGGTCTTTGCGCAGCGCGGCAAACTCATTGTCGTGCAGCGCGTAGCGGATCGGGTAGCCTTCTTCATTGGCCTTGGCCAGGTAATAGCGGCAGCGATCGGAGTTGCCCTGCTGGCCGTACATCTGCGCCATGACGTAGTGGAAATGGCCGAGGTCGTTGGAGCTGACCAGCCGCACGGAGACGCCGGCGCCGGACGACTGGCGCTGAAAGATCTGCGGGTCAATCTGGATAGCGCGCTGATATTCACGGCTGGCGCGCTCATAATCCTTTTGCGCAAAGTAGGCGTAGCCCAGATTGGTATGGAAGGCGGCATTCTCCTCGTTCAGCTTGATGGCCTTCTTGTATTCCCTGACTGCAGGGCCGAATTTGCGGGCGTTGTAATAAAGCGCGCCCAGGTTGTTGTAGGCCTCAGAATAATCCTTGTTGAGGCGGATGGCGTGCTGGAATTCCTTGCGCGATTCCTGGTCACGCCGCAACTGGAGCAGGCACATGCCGATCTTGTTGTGCAGGACGGCGCTTTCATTTTTCTTCAATGCGAGACGATAGTAGTCCATGGCATCGAGAAAGGCCTTTTGTCCGCGCAGCTCATCGCCCTGCCCTTCCAATTCCTCAGGCGTCGATTGTTCCGATGGCGGCGCGATGCGCTGAAGCAATGAACCGGGATTAGCAGATGCGGGCGATTGCGGCGTCCGATCAATATCCTTTGCGGAGGCCTGTTGTGGCGGGACCTGCGAGCTGTAGTCGGGGACAGGCGAGGAAGGATTCTGCGCCGATTGCGAGGCCTGAGGGGATAAAGGCCCAACGTTTATGGGTCTCACTGCGGCCTTAAAAGGCCGCTCCGCCACGGTGTTGGCCAATGCCAGGTTAGACCGCTCTTCATTCTGCGATGTTTGAGCGAAGAGCTGAGGCAGAGCGAGGGCCAGGAGTCCTGCGATAAACAAGCGGCTGAAGTGACCCATCACGGGCCTCCTTAGTGCGGCCTGTTGCCCGGAGTGGGGGTGGCCGCGGGCTTGGTTCCCTTATTATCGTCCTTATTGTCAGAACCGCCAAACAGGCGGCCCCAGAAGCCTTTCTTTTTCTTCTCCTGCTCGCCGGTTTGCCCGGCATTCTGCTGGCTGGCCGCCGGCTGGGCCGGAGGGAGGGGAGTGTTCCCCCCTGTATTAGACGCCGCAGGGGTCGGAGTCGGCTTGGGTTCTATCCCAAAAATTCTCTGAAAAACGTTGCCGTGGGCGCCCTGCTCGCAGGTCTGGGTCGGCTGGGTCCCGTCAATGAACGCCGTAGTGTAGTCGTCAGGGCATGCAGGGGTGGCAATCTGGTTGGTGCCTTTATCGAGGCTAAGCACGGTCACCCCCTGGGGCGCGCTGAACGGCTTGACGTCAGAGTAATTGGGCAGCTCGACGGCGCGCTTCATGAACTCAGTCCAGATGGGCAGGGCCAGCACCGCGCCGCTGAGGTGGATATCGCTGTAGTCGTCATAGCCGACCCAGACGATGCACAGCAGGTTGGAGGTAAAGCCGGCGAACCAGCCATCGTGTGAGGTCCCGGTCTTTCCCGCGGCCGGAGCGGTGAACTTGCGCGAGCGCACACCCACGCCAGTGCCGTTGTTGAGCACGCCCTCCATCATGGTGGTAATCACGTACGAAACGCGCGGGTCGAGCACCTGGCTCTTCTGCGGATCGTAATTGCCCAGAATGTCGCCATTGGCATCGCGGACAGAGCGGACCATGATGGGGCTGATGCGCTGTCCATTATTGCTGAAGACGGTGTAAGCGGAAGCCATCTCCAGAGGCGTGGCATCATAGGAACCGAGCGCCATGGCCGGCGTGGCCTTCACCGAGGTAATCCCGGAAGTGCGGGCCAGGTTGGCGACTTTGTCATAGCCCACCATTTCAGCAACCTTCACGGTAGCGTTGTTCAGCGAGTTGGCCAGAGCGAACTGGGCTGTGACCTGTCCGTAGTATCTCTCCTGGTAGTTGCGCGGGGTGTAAACGTCGTCGCCGTTGATGAACGCTGTAGGCGAGTCGTCAACCAGGCTGGAGGGCGTGAGCACCGGCTGCTCATTGGTGACGGCGTTGTTGATGGCCGTGGCATAGACAAAAGGCTTGAAGATCGAGCCAGTCGGCCGCTTGGCGACCGCGTGATTGAGCTGGCTGAAACCGTAGTTGCGTCCGCCGACCAGGGCCAGAACGTCACCGGTATGCGGATCAAGCGCCACCAGCGCTACCTGAGGAATGGGACCGGGCATCACCTTGGTTTCGTACTTGTTCTTTCCGACCTTTACCTTTTTCGTGCGCAGCTTTTTCACCTGCGCGTCCACTTCTTTCAGGCCGGCATCGACCGCCTGGGCTGCGGCCTGTTGCAACGCCGGGTCAAGCGTGGTGTAGATGCGCAGGCCGTCAGAATTCAGATCGTCTTCACTGTACTTGCCGATGAGCTGTTCGCGGATGAGATCGACGAAATAAGGAGCATCGCTGGCCTCTACATTCTGCGGTGCGAGCTTGAGCGGGGTGGCCTTGGCCTGGTCCGCCACCGCGCGGGTGATGTCTCCGGTTTCAACCATGGCGTCAAGCACAAGATTGCGGCGCTCCAGCGCGCGCTCCGGATGGCGATAGGGAGAAAGATAGCTGGGCCGCTGCACCAGGCCGGCGAGCAAGGCAGCTTCCGGCAGAGTCAGGTCCTTGAGGTCCTTGCTGAAATACGCCTGCGCCGCTTCACCAAAGCCGGTGATGGTGAACGAGCCACGCTGACCCATATCGACCTGGTTGGCGTAGAGCTCGAAAATCTGTTTTTTGGAGAAGCGCTGCTCAAGCTCGATGGAGATCAGGATTTCCGCGAGCTTGCGTTTAAGCTTTTTTTCCGGCGTGAGGAAGAAGCCGCGCGCCACCTGCATGGTGATGGTGGAACCGCCCTGGCGATTGCCGCCCTGGCGAAGGTCGATCCAGGCCGCCTGCATCAGCCGCCAGTAATTGACGCCGCTGTGATGGAAGAAGCGGCGGTCCTCAATGGAGGTAACGGCGTCAACCATGACCTTGGGGATGTCGTCATACTTGACGAGCCGGCGTTTGGCCCGCTGCTGTCCGTCAAAGAGGCCGGTAACCAACTGGGGCTCGAGTTCGTAAGCGGTGATGCTGTCGCCGGCGTCGCCGAGCGAGGCGATCTTATCCACCAGCCCATCTTTGACGCGAATGACCGCGCCTTCAGCGCTGTAATAGGACTCTTCACCGGGCTTGATCTCAATGGCGTCTTTGAGCACGCGATAGACGCCGAGCCTGGACTTGCCCTGCTCGCCCTGCTCCGTGTATCCCGCGTGGCGCAGGTAGTTGGCGATCTCACGCGGATCGGCCTTCTGACCGATGCGCACGCTGCGCGGCTGGGCGTAAATCTTTGCCGTGTTGGCAAAGAGCGGGGCCTGCATGCGCTTGTCGACGATCTTCTGATACTTGATGTAGTAGTACGAGAAGATCCCGAAGAAGACCAGGAAGATGATGACGAAAGCGGCCAGACAGGCGCGCAGGATCGGGCTCTTCAGTCGCCCGCGAAAGCCTTTGAAGCGAGGTATTTTAATTTTCACTGCCATGTCTAAGTTAGGCGGACCCAGGTCCGTATTTTCTCAGACGCGGCGGGGCCAGAGCGTTACCTGCGCTGGCGCTGAGAAGTGTGCTACTTCCCTATTATATCCGTTTGTTCATGGAATTGGCGGCAAAATCCAGGTCAACGGGGTACAAAATCATGTCCACGTGAATGTGGTATTTCACGCTGATGGCCAGCCCGTTCCCGGTCCGGGTAATGGTGATCTGATCTTCCTTCAGCTTGATGCTGTTGTTGTCCGCCTTGGCGATGACGATTTTCTTGATCTCGTCTTCGCTGGTGGCCAGGTAGGTGTTGCGCCGCGCAACGTCATCGAGATCGTCTTGCAGTTGGTAGTTGTGGAAATACGGGGGGATAAGATTCCACGCCACATAAAAACCGGCTAAAACGATGAGTAATCCAAGTATTCCCTTTACTTTTCCCATAAATCCAACCCCCGAACCTCCTCTCAGGGCCGCGTTAACTGCGTGAAAGTGGTCTCAATGCCGGCGATGTTAGCATTCTGGGTTTGGCGTGTCGACCGAAAAACCACTTCGGCATGTCCTTCCGTAACGCCCCGGCCGACGTTGATGCGATACGGAATTCCGACCAGGTCCGCATCTTTGAATTTGACGCCTGGCCTTTCATCGCGGTCATCGAGCAGCACGCTGAAGCCCGCCTGCTCCAGCTTCTGCGCGATCTCTTCTGCCGCGCGCGCGATGGCTTCGTCTTTCACATTGGTCGCGACCACCACCACGTCAAACGGCGCAATCGACATGGGCAGCCAGAAGCCGTCCTTATCATTATTCTGCTCAATGGCCGCAGTCAGAATCCGTTCAATCCCAATCCCATAGCAGCCCATGATCGGCATGACCTCTTTTCCGTCTTTGTCGAGCACGGTGGCGCCCATCGACTGCGAATACTTATTCCCAAGTTTGAAAATGTGACCGATCTCCATGGCCCGGCCGACTTCCAGCGGCGCACCGCACTGCGGACATCCCTCACCCGCCGCGACATTGCGCAGGTCGACCCACTCCGTCGGCTTGAAGTCGCGGAGCGGCGTGACGTTGCGCAGATGGTAGTCCTCTTTGTTGGCGCCCGTGATCAGGTTCTTGCGGCCTTTGAGCGCTGTATCGGCCAGCACGATTGGCAGCGCCTCCAGGATGATGGCCTGGGTCACGCTTCCGATCTGCGCGCCAGGCTCGAGCGCCGGAAGTTTTACCGGCCCCAGAAAGCCCGCGGGCGATCCGAACACCTGACGGATTTCCTCTTCGTGCATCGGGCGAAACTCTTTGCCGTCGAGCGCAGTGGTCAGCTTAGCTTCGTTCAGCGAATGGTCACCGCGCAACAGCACCACCACCGGGCGCGTTCTCTGCTTCGTCGGATCTTTTTTGTCCGGCTCAACCTGCATCAGCGCCAGGGTCTTGATCTTCTGCGTGGGCGAGACGCCGAGGAATCGCGCAACGTCCTCGATCGTCTTCATGCCCGGCGTGTGCACCAGCTCCGGCTGCGCGTCACCCGGCAGATCCTGGGCCGGCGGCAGGGTGGAGGTCGCCTTCTCCAGGTTGGCCGCATAGCCGCATTTCGGGCAGCTGGCCACCATGTCCTCGCCGGCATCGGTCATTACCATGAACTCGTGCGACTGCGAGCCGCCCATCGACCCTGAATGTGCCTCCACCACCGCATACTTCAGGCCGCAGCGATCGAAGATCCGCCGGTAGGTCTCATAGTGCTTCTTGTAACTTGCGTCCAGCCCGGCCGCGTCGATATCGAAGGAGTAGGAGTCTTTCATCGTGAATTGCCGCACTCGGATCAGTCCTGAGCGAGGTCTCGGCTCATCCCGGAATTTATTTTGAATCTGAAACCATACCTGGGGAAGCTGCTTATAACTCCTGAGCTCCTTCCGCGCGATGTCCGTCATGATCTCTTCATGCGTCATGCCCAGGCACAGGTCGGCTCCCTTGCGGTCTTTCAGGCGGAACATGGTGTCGCCCATCACCTGCCAGCGCCCGCTCTGCTCCCACAGCTCGCGTGGATGGACCGCCGGCAGCAGAAACTCCTGCCCAATCCTGTTCATCTCCTCGCGCACCACATTGATGATGCGATTGATCGTGCGGTTCCCCAGGAACAGATACGAATAAATACCGGCGCCCAGCTGCCGTATGTATCCGGCGCGGACCAGAAATTTGTGGCTGGCGACCTCCGCGTCCGCCGGCGCCTCCCTCAGCGTGGGAATAAACAGTTGTGACCAACGATGCATGCAGAGCAGTCCTTAGTGCTTGGCAATCAGCAAATGGCAATTCGCAATTGGCACGAACCATCCGATCGCAATTTGCAACCTGCATTTTGCCGGTTTGGGTAAACGGTTATTGTAACAAGTCAGCCGTTGGCCATCAGTCCCAGGCTCTTAGCTTGTCTCTTCCATTCACTGATGGCAGGCCCTTCGTTCCCTCGTTGACCTTTGAGGTTAAGACTTTTGTTTTGCGATAAGCGCCGCCATCGTTCATCAGCGGTAAGGTTTTTGCTTGTCCGATGGCCCGATTTCCTCCACGCCTCCGCAATGAAATTTTGCTTTCCCACAAACCCTGTCCTGGTGCATGATATCCACCCTATGCA
>DASTJB010000240.1:0-4830 GCA_035717005.1 Candidatus Angelobacter sp. | reverse complement strand
GGGCCTTGGTATAGGTGTGTCCCATTTTGTGCCGCCCCTCCCGGGGCTCCACATTCTAACCGAACCGTTTCCCAGGCATTACGGCCTGGGCTACCGTTGTATCGCGCCTCCGGCGCTGTGTGGGCAAACTGCGGCGAGGGTTGGGAATCCCCGACCTTTCTGCGCTGGGCTGTCAGCCAACAAATGATGGGCAGTTGTACTTCCGGAAAGATACAAAGAATTTAGGCCAATGTGGGAACTTTTCAGCCCGCGAAATTGGCCATCGGCCGGGTACGCGTGCGACCTCTCAGCCGAGGGAAACAGTTCGACGAACGTTTTCGTGCTTTATTTGCCGAGGCATTTTGGCCTAAGATGCAGAATGGTCGAACTTTGCTCAAAAAGTCCGATTAACAAACTCCCTGCGGGGAATGTGGAAAGGTGACGCCGTGAAAGAAGCACTCAGCACTCAGCAGTCAGCACTCAGCCAAAGCGAAAACCAAAAACAAAAGCAACAGCAAAGGCAAGAACACGAAAGGGTTAGGCGGCGGGCGGAGGCGTTGCTGCGGAGGATCGGAGCAGCCTGCGATGAGCTGGACAGGCTGGCGGAGGAAAATCCGGAGCTGGTAGGGCGGGTGACAAAGGGGTCGGAAGAGCACAAAGAGGCTTATCTGCGGCTCAAAGCCAGACTGCAACTGGCTGATGCCTCGCCGCGGTGCCGCTGGGTGAAGCAGGACGGGACGGGGTGCGGGTCACCTCAGATGAAGAAGCACATCTACTGCTTTGCGCACAAACAGATGCTGGAGGCGCAGGCCCTGGCGCTGAGCTTGCCGGCGCTGGAGGACGCGAACGCGATCCAGATTGGGATCATGCGGGTGCAGAAGGCGCTGATAGAGGGAGCGATCTCGACGAAGATGGCGGGGCTGCTGTTGTACTCGATGCAGCTGGCGTTGCAGAACGTGGGGCAGACGACGTTTGGGCAGGTGAAGGCGGAAGAAGTGGTTAGGGAGACGGTGGATGCGGAGCAAGCACTCAGCACTCAGCAGTCAGCCGTCAGCAAAAACCAAAAGCAAAAACAAAACCAAAGGCCTCCCGCAGAGGACGCGGAGGTAGGAGAAACCTTGCCGCTGATCCACGGCAAGCCGGGACAGGTGAACGCTGGTGACGCTGATCAGGAAGAGCTGGAGGAAGAATTTGTCGCGCTGCCGGGAGGAGCAGGGTACAGGTTCACCTGGAAATCGGGTGAGCTTGGACGGAAAGCAGCGGCGGGGGGACAGGAACCTGGAGCGGACCCTCTGCCTAAAGGCCCGCGATCCGCAAGCGGATCGCTAGAGGCTTCCACTCGGGATTCAGCTTTACAAGCTGAACCCCGCGCCAATCTGGGATGAGGTGGGATGGCATGGGATACGTGGGTAGGGGTAGGATGGTGCAACACCAATTAAGTCCAGACTCGCAGGGAGTGAGTGATTGAAAGGAGATTCAACAATGAAGGGTCTTGTTATCGCTGCGCTCGTCCTGATCGGCGGATTCGCCGTCGCTCAGCAGCACGCCAGCCATGATCAACCTACGGCGAAGCCGGCAACGATCACGGGCGGCCTTGGCGACCTGCATCATCCGGTTTCGACCGCCAACGCCGAGGCGCAGAAGTATTTCGACCAGGGACTGCGGCTGATCTACGCCTTCAATCACGAGCAGGCCGCGCTCTCCTTCGCGCAGGCGGCCAAACTCGATCCCAAACTGGCCATGGCGTATTGGGGGATCGCCGAGGCAGTCGGGCCGAATTACAACGATCCTGCCGATCCTGACCGTTACAAGAAGGCGCATGAGGCGATCGCGAAAGCCGGGGAACTGGCCGCCAATGCGGCGCCGAATGAGAAGGCCTACATCGCGGCCATGGCGCTGCGCTTTCCGGCCGACCCCAAGGCCGATCATCGCCTGGCCGCGGAGCGCTACCGCAACGCGATGGGCGACCTGGTCAAGCAATTTCCCGACGATCTTGACGCCGCCACGCTCTTCGCCGAGTCCGCGATGAACCTGCACCCGTGGGGACTTTGGCGGCCCGACGGCACGCCCATTGACGGCACGGAGGACATCATCGCCACGCTGGAGTCGGTGCTGCGCCGCGATCCCAACCACATTGGCGCGATTCACTACTACATTCACTCGGTGGAGGCTTCACCCAATCCGGAGCGCGCACTGGCGGCGGCGAACCGCCTGGCCGCGCTGGCGCCGGCCGCCGGACATCTGGTGCACATGCCCGGCCACATCTACATTCGCACCGGCGATTTTGAAACCGGAATCAGGACCAACCAGCTTGCCGCGGAAGCCGACCGCGACTTCATGAAGGCTGCCGGCCCGGGCAACATGTACTCGATGATGTATTACAGCCACAATCTGCACTTCATCGCCGCCTGTGCGGGCATGAACGGCCGCTATGAGGAGGCGCACAAGGCCGCAAGCATGCTGGCCGCGCACGTTGGGCCGGTGGTGAAAGACATTCCGCCGCTTGAAGCCTTCATGACCGTGCAGTTCGCCGTTGAACTGCGTTTTCAGCGCTGGGACGAACTCCTGAAAATCCCGCAGCCCGCTGCGTCAATGCAGAGGACAACGGCTTACTGGCACTTCGCCCGCGGCATGGCCCTGGCTGCCACGGGAAAAGTGGCGGAGGCTGAGGCCGAGCATCGCATCATCAAGGAGCTGGTCGATAAGACCCCGGCAGACGACGTCTTCGCCGAGCCCATCGGCAACAAGACCAGGGATGTGCTGACGATTGCCCTCAATGTCCTGGGAGGCAAGATCGCTCTGGCCAGTCACGAGCCGGGAAAAGCCATCAATATGCTGCGCGCCGCTGTGGCCACGCAGGACACGCTCAAGTATGATGAACCGCCGGACTGGTACTATCCCGTGCGCGAATCGCTGGGCGCGGTGCTTCTGCTCAACGGGAACGCCACTGAAGCCGAGAAGGTGTTTCGCGAAGACCTGGAGCGCAACCCGCGCAATCCGCGTTCGCTCTTTGGCTTGAGCGAGGCCCTGCGCGCGCAGAATCGCGCGTATGACGCGCAGTTCGTCGAGAAGCAGTTCCAGGCCAACTGGAAAGGCGGCGAGGCCAAATTGAAGATCGCAGACCTCACCTAAAGATCACCGGCGGCCCTGGAGCCGCCGGTGCTTCTGCCCACCCGGGGTCTCAGTAATCCTGCGCTTTGGTACGGCGCCCGCCGCGAGACGATCTCTCACGGGTTTGCAGCTTGATCAGCGCTTCCTGGAACGCCAGTTGATGATAGGTCTCGTCGTGCCGAATCTCCTGGAACCGGTCCGCGGCCGTCTGATCGCCGTCCTGGCGCGCCTCGTCGGCGAACTGCTTATACAGCCCGTCCACCTCAAAGGTCTCACCGGCAATCGCATCCACGATGTCCTGCTCGTCCGTGCCTGCAAGTTGCAGCAGTTCGGCCAGTTCCAGGAAGTGCTCGAAGTACTCCTGGTCGGCGGTCTTCTCGAACAGGTCAGCCAGATCATTGTTGCCGTTCTTGCGCGCCTGTTTGGCGAAGATTTTGTATTTGGCAAATGCAAATGCCTCGCCGTGCATGGCGTCAAGAAGGTTCTTGCGGGTCCGCGCGGTCAGGGCATGGTCGACGACAGTTTTTTCTGTCATAAGGTTCCCCCACCGCGCAGTATCCCTGTTCCTTGGCAGGAAAACTGTGCTGGCCGTCACATTTGAACGTGACGCGCACCGGCACGGCATCCGCAGTACAATCAACCATAGATGTTGCGGAGGTACTTATGAACGCGGGTACACAGATGAAGGAAAACCTTACCGATATAGCGGAGAAGGCCAGAGACCTTTCAGCCAGGGTCAAGGAACGGCTCGATGAGACTTACCATGATCTCGGCCGGACCGTGCGCCGCGCCAAGAACGCGGCCGAAGAGCGGATTGAGGACGTGCGCAGCACGGTGCGCAAGCGGCCCATCACCTCGGTTGCAGCCGTTGGCGCAGCCGCATTCGCCGTGGGCCTGCTCACCGGCTGGCTGCTCGGACGCAGAGACCACGAATGACAGTTTCGCTGCCCGGCTCAGGCCAGTCACCTGAGAGATGCAGCAAGCCATGTGGCACAGGCACTCTTGCCTGTGCCTGTTTTTTTTAGCCCGGCATCTCGCCACTCAGTTTGATCAGTGGCTGGTCGCCAGCGCCTCCTCCAGCGTGTGCTCCTCCTGCTCCTGTAACCATGCCCTCTTGGCCAGCATCAGCTGCTGCGCTTTGGCCGCAATGTGCTCTGCGCTCAGCCCGAATTCCTTGATCAGCTCCCACGGCGCTCCGCTTTCGCCAAAACGGTCATTCACGCCGATCGCTCCGGTCAGCACCGGCAGGCCATAAAGCTCCTTGCTCGCCGTGACCACGCCACTGACTCGCCACGCCAGCGCGCCGGTCTGGTGCTCTTCGGCAGTAACGATGATTCCGGTCTCACGCGCCGCGCTGATCACCGCATCTTCATCCAGCGGCTTCAGAGTATGCATGTTGATGATGCGGGTCTCGTAGCCAAACTCGTTCTTCAGGATCCACGCCGCGCGCATCGCCTCCGGCGCCATCGGGCCGCACGCGATGATCGTCAGGTCTTCCTCTTCGCTGAAGTAGTCCGCCGCCAGATAATGGTCGAAGGCGTCGATCATCTTCGCCGACTCGCGCCGCAACCGCAGCACGTTCGCCTTGCCGATGATGAATGGCGACTCCGGCTTCGTGACGATCGGCGTGGCCTCGCGCGCAAACCGTATGTACTTCGGCCCCGGCTGCTGAAACAGCAGGGCCGTCGTCGCCCGGCGAGTCTCCAAAGCATCCGCCGGCACGACGACGGTCATGTTCGG
>DASTJB010000239.1:0-13400 GCA_035717005.1 Candidatus Angelobacter sp. | reverse complement strand
GATCGGTTTCGGCGCCGTCGTCGGTGACAAAAACTTCGCCGTGCTGGAACGGCGACATGGTGCCGGGATCAACGTTGAGGTAGGGATCGAACTTCATCAGGTTGACTTTGAGGCCGCGGCTTTCGAGCAGGCAGCCAATGGAGGCCGCCGCCAGCCCTTTGCCCAGTGAAGACACAACACCGCCGGTCACGAAGACGTATTTCGCCGCCATAAGCTCCTCGCGTGAATGAATTGGTTATTGGGTGAAAGTTGCGCTGGACTGAATTTTGAGGGTGCTGATCCCCGGCTCTGAATAGGCTTAGCAGCCTTGCCGTAGGACCTCTTGGGGTGCACGATCAATTATACCGGAAGTGGGCTGTGGAAAGGGCGGCAGAAATCAGCGAATTTTCCCCGGCGGAGACCCCGGAGGCACAAGAATGCGCAATGGCCCGGTAGGTGAGCCGCCAAGTTTCGAGCGCTATTTTTCTCTGCAACTCCTGCTTTTTCAGCCGTTCTGGCTATATCCACCTGGAGGACAGTATGAAAATCTACGCGATTCTGTTCAACCTGATTTGCCTTGCCGGATTTGCTTTTGCCCAGGAGAAACTACCGCCCAGAATTGTGCGCGTGGTGGGAGCTGCCGAGGTCAAGGTTGTACCGGACCGGGCGATTATCGAGCTGGGCGTGCAGAAGCAGGACCCCAATGCGGGCGCAGCGAAGAGAGCCGCTGATGCGGCTGCGCGGCGGATTCTGGCGGCGCTTCGCGCCAACGGGATCGACGACCGAGACGTGCAGACGACCTATCTTTCTCTGCAGCCCGAGTCCTACGTGCGCAAAGGTGTGCGGGTCTCCTATTTTGTCGCGCAGCAAACGTTGAACATTACCGTCCGCGATCTGGCAAAACTGGATGTCCTGCTGGAGGCGCTGGTTAAGGCCGGCGGGAACCGCATTGATTCGATCGCTTATGAAACCAGCGAGCTCAGAAAATACCGCGACCAGGCCCGCGATATGGCCGTGAAAGCCGCGCGTGAGAAGGCGGCCGCGCTGGCGCAGGCCCTGGGGCAGGAGGTCGGAAAGGCGCATTCGATTGAAGAAGTCCCGGAAACGGGCTACGAACGCACGCGTCAAGTCCAGGCCAACGCTTACGCTTTTGATGAGAATGGAGTTCACGCGCGGTCCATAGCGCCGGGACAGACAAGTATCTCAGCGTCGGTCATCGTCTCCTTCGATCTCAACTGAGATTTCATGTATTCTTTTCCAAGTCTTTCTTATCGCAGGCGAGGAGAACTAATGAGGGCAAGGACCTTTTCGGCCTTATTCATCATCATAGCCGCCGTGGCGGCCGGCGCGGCGCTGCTCACGGGCTGTGCCAGTGCGCACAAGACGTTTGCCTATGTGATCGGGAACGGCACGAATGAGGTATTCGAGTTCCAGGTGAACGGGAACGGCACGCTCACGGCGCTGGGGCAGCCGAATTTTCCCGCCGGCTCCAATCCCAGTTCGCTGACTCCGCACACCTCCGGCAACTTTCTTTACGTGGCCGATTTCTCCGGCAATGACATCACGCTGCTCGACATCAACAAGGGCAACGGCAATCTTTCAGTGCCGGTGAGCAACAGCATCGTGGCCCCGGTGAGCCCGCCCAACATTTTTCCGGCCGGGAATGGGCCGGTTGCGATCGCAATGTCCCCCGCACACCCGTTCCTGTTTGTGGCCAACCAGACTTCAGGCGACGTTTCCGCCTACACGGTGGACCCCGGCGCAGGCGGCCTGGGAACCGTGCAGGGCTCGCCTTTCACGATTGCGCCGCCTTCAAACCCGACTGCGATGGCGATCACGCCGAAAGGCGATTTCCTGTTCGTTGCCAATACTTCGCAGGGGACGGTGGCAGCCTTTGCCGTAGGCAGCAACGGCGCGCTGACGGCAGTTCCGGGCTCGCCCTTTTCCATGGGCGCCGGCGCTCTGCCGCACACTCCCACGGTGGAGCGCACCGGACGCTTCCTCTACGTGCCCGATACCGCCCACAACGTGGTGCTGGGGTTCTCCATCGGCACCAACGGCGCGCTTACTGCGCTTAGCGGTTCGCCCTTCGCAGCGGGCGCCCAGCCGTTCGCCGTAGCCGCAGATCCCGGCGGAACGCTGCTGTTTGCCGCCAACAATATTTCAAACAACGTCTCAGTTTACGTAATCGACGCCAGCTCAGGCGCGCTGGGCCAGGTGACAGGGTCGCCGTTCGCTACCGGAGGCCGGAACCCGACAGCGCTGGCCGTGGCGCCGGACAGCACGGTCTTGTACGTGACTGATGGGGGCACGAACGACATTGCCGCGCTGGCCATCAGCGACAATGGATCTCTCAAGCCGGTAGCCGGCTCGCCATTTGGCCTCCCGACTTCGGGCCGCGCAATCACGCTGGTGGTACGGTAAGCAAATGGCAATTAGCAGAGAGCAACTAGCAAAGTCCGGCACAGCAAATCTTAAGGGCTGAAGGCCAGGAGCTAAGCGCCAAAAGCCAAAGGCCAATTGCTAAAGGTCGCCAGTGCAATTACCTGAATGCACTCCTGGTATTTGGCGCCTGCCAAAAACTCGTGGTACACACACGGATACGATGGAATCGGTGTACCAGGACGAAGCGGTTGTTGCGGAAGAGCAACTGACGCCGGAGGACCAGCTCAGGCTGCAGTGGCGCCAGCAGCCCGGTTTCATCCCGTTCATCCGGCAGAAGAACGTCATCGATCAGAATGCCGGACTCATTTCCTATGCCGGGAGAGCAGGGCTGATCGGCTGGCTTCCGCCTTTGACTTTCGCGATTCAGGGGCTGCTGCTGATTTCGCTGGTCGCATCGCTGCTGAACTGGCAGCTCACGCGGCACGCGGGCCGGATCGAGGAACAGATCGTCACTTTGCGGGAAAATGCCCAGAGCGAGGTCCGGCGGCAGGAAATCTTCATTACCGCGATTCAGGCGGAGATCACGCGGATCTCGAACTCACAGCACTCCGTGTTCAATTTGCGCATGTCGCCCAGGCCGCTCAGCCGCGATGAGGCTTTGCGCCAGCTGGACAGTTCGCTTACCGAGTCACAGCGATCGGAAGAACAATACAAGGAGAGCGTGGGAGTGCAGGAGCGGAAGCTGCGCGCACGGCAGAGTGCGCTGGCAATCGCGAATTCAGGCACGCCGCTCGTCTTCTCGCTGGCGCTGGTACTGGCCGGGATGCTGGTCGGCAGAGGAGTGTCGAGGGATTTTGTCAGAGCGCGGCAGGTCCGGCGCAGCAAGGATTTCTACCTTTACTTTGCCACCGCCGAAGGCCTGTGGCCGAACATGGTATTGATCGTCTTTCTGCACGTCGCGTTCAGCCGCAGCGCCTACGGTTTAAGCGAAACGTTCGCGCGGGTGGGGCCGCTCTTCTGGGCAGTCTTCGCCGCGGGATTTTATCTCCTGCTGCTGCGGTACTTTGTTGCGGTGGCGCGCGATATGTATAAGGTCCTGGAGATCAGGCCTTCATCCAGCGAGTGGAGTCCGGAGAACCGGATGTTGCTCAGGGTGCACAACAGCTTCCTGGTGGCGTTTGCCGGGTTGGAAGCGGGGTTTCTAGGATTGTGCTATGCGATTTACCTGGCGCAGCGGCACTAACATAAGCTGATTTGCGACGGGGTGGAGCAGGGCTTCAGCCCGGCGGTTGATGACATCTAAAAACTGGGCTTTAGCCCCTGAGGCAGGCCTGCTGCTCAGGAGCTTTTACCGCAGTGGCTAAAGCCAGGGATTATTCCGCTTTTGAACGCAGGCATAATTGCCTGCTCCACCTTGTGGCTAGAGGGATTTAGCCGCTTCCTGCAGCAGCTCCCACGCTTCCTGAACGTCTTTCCACGTGGTTTCCAGCTGACCGATCGCCAGCCGCAGCGTCAGCTTGCCGTTGAGCACGGTGCTGGCGATGAACACACGGCCTGAGGCGTTCACTTTCTCCATCACGGCGCGGTTGTCATCGTCCGAGCCCTTGTAGCGGAAGCAGACGACCGAGAGCGGCACCGGCGCTACGCGCTCAAATTTCGGATGTGCGTCCACCAGCGCAGCGAAGTCCTTCGCCCACTGGACGTGCGAGCGCAGCATGGCTTCAATGCGCTCGCGGCCGAAGTAGCGCATGACAAACCACAGCTTCAGCGCGCGAAAGCGATGGCCCAGCGGCACGCCGTAGTCCATCAGGTTGTGGGCGCGCGGGTCTTCCTGGGTCTTCAGGTAATCCGGGGTGAGCGAGAAGGCGCGGCGCAGAATGTCCGGCCGGCGCGTATAGAACGCGCTGAGGTCGATGGGTGTCAGCAGCCATTTGTGCGCGTTGAACACCAGCGAGTGCGCGTGGTCCGCGCCGTTGAGGATGTGGCGCTGCTCGGGCAGGATGGCCGCGGCTCCGGCGTAGGCGGCGTCGACGTGCAGCCACAAGCCGTGCTTCTCTGCGACGTCGGCGATCTGCGGCACGGGATCGATGCTGGTGGAAGACGTTGTGCCCACCGTCGCTACCACGCAGAAGGGCCGCTTGCCCGCGCGTTTGTCGTCTTCGACCATCCTGGCCAGGGCGTCGGCGCGCATGCGGAATTCCGGGTCAGAAGGCACCTTGCGCACGTTCTGCTGGCCCACGCCCACGGCGATCGCGCCCTTCTCGATTGAAGAATGGGATTGGTCGGACGTATAAAGCACCAGGTCATTACGGCTGCCGCGCAGCCGCGACTCAGGATCCACAAGTTCGCGCGCGCAGACGATGGCGTGCATGCTGCTGGTGGAAGCGGTGTCATAGACGATGCCGAACCAATCTTCGCTGAGGCCGATCCACTGGCGCAGCCAATCCAGCGCGCGCTGCTCCAGCTCCGCTACGGCGGGCGAGGTCTTCCAGTGCAGCCCGTTGGTGTTGAGCGCCGCCGCCAGCATTTCGCCCAGCACCGCCGGCGTGGAGCCGGTGCAGGCGAAGTAGGCAAAAAAGCGCGGATGGTTCCAGTGCGTCACGGCCGGCATCACCAGGCGGTCGAAGTCGCCGAGGATGGCCTGGAAGGACTCGCCTTTTTCAGGGGCTGAAGCGGGCAGCGAATCGAACAGCTCGCCCGGCCTGGTCTGCGCCAGGACAGGCTTGTCCGCGACGGAATTCAGGTACTGAGCGATCCAGTCCACAGCCTGGTGGCCGGCGCGGCGAAAATCTTCTACGTAGGATTGCCAATCGTCAGCCGTTTTTGCCGCAGCCGATGCGGCCTCTTTCGAATCAGTGGGTTTGCTCATGTCTTAGCCCTTAGCTCTTAGCCGTTAGCCTTTAGGTTTCGGGAGAAACCGCCCTGCCTAGCCTAAAGGCTAAGGGCTAAAAGCTGACGGCTGTCCCATTAAAATCATTAACTTTATTGACAATAGAGGAAAATCCAGACTACTATCGCTGCAGCATGCACGCCAGCCGATTTACCTTCGCGTTTACTTACCGCTACCAGTTTACGGGTAGCGGCTACGCGGATGGTGTGCTGACATCGCAATAAAAGTTAGACATCATAACTCACCGCAAGCCGCGATCCCCAAAGGTCGCGGTTTTTGCTTTCAGGAGCTTGTCATGGGCGTGCAAAACGGCATTGGGAAGAAAACGCTGGGGGAGTGGCGGCAGGAGATCGACGCGCTCGACAGCGAGCTGCTGCGCCTGCTCAACCGGCGAGCCGCCATTGCCTGCGAGATCGCCACGGTGAAGGTCGCCTCGGGCATGCCGGCCTACGATCCGGGCCGTGAAGCCCAGGTGCTGGAGCGGATCGCCGCGCAAAACGAAGGCCCGTTTGAAGACGAGAGCGTGCGCGCGATCTTTCACAGCGTTGTGCACGAGACACGCTGTCTGGGGACGAAGCGGATGGAAGAACAGAAGAAGAGCCATTAGCTCTTAGCCATTAGCCTTTAGCCGTGAATGACCGAGATCGTGCGGGCTAAAGGCTAAGAGCTCAGGTAAGGGCTGGCAGCCAGGAGTCTAGAAAGAGGAGAGTTTATGGTCATCAACATGGCAGCAGGGGCGACTGAAGCCGAGCTTCAGCACGTTATCGATCGCGTGAAGGAGTGCGGGTTTCAGCCGCATGTAACGCGGGGCGCGGAGCGCGCGATTGTGGCCGCCGTGGGCTCAGGCGGATCGCGCATGGCGCTGGAGGCGTTGCAGGCGGCGCCGGGAGTGGACTCAGTGGTGCCGATCGCGCATCCGTTCAAGCTGGTCAGCAAGCAGACCAAGAGCGGTCGCACGCAGGTGGACGTTGGCGGCGCGGTGATCGGCGGTCAAGAGGCGGTGGTGATCGCCGGGCCGTGCTCGGTGGAATCGCGCGAACAGCTCTTTTCGACGGCCCGCGCTGTCAAGGCCGCAGGGGCAACGCTGTTGCGCGGCGGCGCTTACAAGCCGCGAACTTCGCCGTACGATTTTCAGGGTCTGGGCCTGGAGGCGCTGCGCCTGCTGCGCGAGGTCCGCGAAGAAACCGGCCTGCCAGTGGTGACCGAGGTGATGAGCACCAATGACATACAGCTCATCAGCGACCACGCCGACATGCTCCAGGTGGGCGCGCGCAACATGCAGAACTACGATCTCCTGCGCCAACTCGCCAAGTGCAGCAAGCCCATCCTGCTCAAGCGCGGGCCTTCGGCGACGGTGAAGGAGTGGCTGCTGGCGGCCGAGTATCTGCTGGCCGGCGGCAACAAGAACGTGGTGCTGTGCGAGCGCGGCATCAAGAGTTTCGAGAGCGAGATGACCCGCAACACGCTCGACTTGGCGGCGGTAGCGCTGGTGCGCGAGCTCTCGCACCTGCCGGTCATCGCCGATCCCTCGCACGGGACTGGGAAGCGCGAGCTGATCGCGCCGGCCAGCCGCGCGGCGCTGGCGATCGGAGCGGACGGTCTGATTATCGAAGTTCATCCCTGCCCGGAGCGAGCGCTATCGGATGGCGCGCAGTCGTTGAACCTGGAGGAGTTTGCGAAGTTGATGAAGGGACTCGCAGCGCCCATCAGGGCCGTGGCAAGCTGCACGGCAGCAGCGATGGAGGCGTAGAGAGGCGAATCAGGAGGTGGAAGCCGGGCGAATCAGGAGGTGGAAGCCGTCGCACTTCCACCGTACTTGCGCTGATATTGATCGAAGGTCGCAAGCAGTTCGGCGAAGTTGACCTTCAGAGTGGTGGAGGTGATCGCCACCGGGCTGCCTGTCATTTTGGCATTGATCAGGTTCGTGGCGCGCCGGAGAGCGCTTCCGCGCGCGATGTACTCCTTGGGATTGTTGAGCTTGATGACGAGAATTTTTTGCCGCGCCATCTGGTAGATCTCGGCTCCGCGAATGTCGCTCCAGGGAATGAAGCCGGCAGCAATGCCGCTGGAATTGTCGATGATGCCGGAGCTGTTCAGCACCAGCCCGGGCTTCCGGTTAAAGAGCTTCCTCAGCGCCAATATGCCGATAATCCCAAAAAAGACCACCGCCGCGATGCCGCCTCCGTGCACCACCAGCGGATCTTCTCCGCGCAGCTCTCTGGCGATTGTTTCCGCATCCATCGCGAACAACCATGCGCCAAGCGCCACGAATGCGAGGCATCCAATCACTGTCAGCACGACCTTCGTCTTGCTTAATTCAATCACCAGCTCATCTGTTGTGCTCAGGTCGGGCATTTCCGGCCTTTCCTCTTCGGGATAACGGCGGGTATTTTACCCCAACCATGAAGCCCGCAGGGCTCCCTTCAATTGGATCGGCGCGGAGTATATTCTGTATCGTCATTCGTCTTGAGGAGCATTGCTATGTCAGAGACTGAAAACAAGCAGATCGTACAATCCATTTTTACTGAATTGGCGCAGGGCAATTCACGTCTGCTGGTGGAAGCCATGGCGGACGACTTTTGCTGGACGGTCACTGGCAGTAACCAATGGTCGCGGCAGTACCAGGGGAAAGCGGTGGTCCTGAAGGACTTGCTGGGGCAGCTGAGTGCGCGCATCGAAGGCAGAGTTAGAGTCGTGGCGCAGCGCTTCATCGCCGAAGGCGACTTCGTGGTAGTCGAGGCGCGAGGCAACAACATCACCAAGGACGGCCGTCCTTATAACAATGCCTATTGCTTTGTTATCCGGCTGGCTGACGGAAAGCTGCGCGAGATGACCGAGTACATGGATACGGAATTGGTGACCGCGGTGCTTGGAGAAACAGCGGCTTGACGGCAGGACGCTGAATCAGCCGCGAGCGCCGGGCTAAACTCCATTCGCCAAAGAGTTTTCGACGAAACAATCCACTTGTCCCTTATGAATGAATGGCCATTCAGTGTATGCTGTATGCCATCTTCTTTCCTTCAGAGTCGAGTGGGGCTATGACTAACACATCCGCGGGATCCGTGGCTCAACGGGAGCCTCAATCACAGGGAGTGCCCTGGCTGGTCTGGGCCAATGTGATCGCCTCATTTTGTATTTCAGCCGGGCTTTACTGGGACATTTCCTGGCATGAAACCATCGGACGCGACACCTTCTGGACGCCGGCCCATCTGGTGGTCCAGTTCGGCGCGATTCTGGCGGCGTTTGGCTCGGCCTGGGTGATCCTGCGCACGACTTTCAGCGGCGACGCGGAGTCGCGCGCCAACTCGGTCAGTGTGCTGGGCTTTCGAGCACCGCTGGGTGCGTTCGTCTCTGCCTGGGGCGGCGTGGCCATGGTGACCTCGGCGCCATTCGATAACTGGTGGCACGAAGCCTACGGCCTGGACGTAAAGATCATCAGCCCGCCGCACGTTCTGCTGGCGGTTGGAATCGCGGGGATCATGTGGGGCGGCGCGATTCTTGCTGCGTCGCATCTGAACCGTTCCGAAGGCCCGCAGCGCGAAAGCCTGAGACGAATCGTGCTGATTATCGGCGG
Source organism: Candidatus Angelobacter sp. (assembly GCA_035717005.1). GTDB lineage: Bacteria > Acidobacteriota > Terriglobia > Terriglobales > Acidobacteriaceae > Angelobacter. Next base: position 4,572 of record DASTJB010000239.1, on the reverse strand, counting down.
TTTCATCGTCATCCAGACGATGACTCTGAAGCTGGAATACACCAACCGCATTCTGCTGCACAGCGCACTTTCCTATATGGTGATCGGCATCGGCACGCTGCTGATCCTGGAAGCACTGGCGCGGGCCTCCGGCCATCGCTGGGCGCGCACCATCATGACCGGCGCGTACTCGGCATTCGTGCTCATCCTCATGTGGGTGCTGCCGCTGTTTCCGGCGCAGCCCAAACTTGGGCCGGTATACCAGGACATCACGCACATGGTGCCGTTGCCGTTTCCGATCCTGCTGGTCATCCCGGCATTTTTCCTTGACCTGATGTGGCCGATCTTCAAAGACGCGCCTAAGCCGCAGCAGGCACTGTTCGGCGGCGTGGCCTTCACGGCGATCCTGATTGCGGTTCAATGGCCGTTCACCACGTTTCTGATGTCGACGGCCGCGCGCAACCGCCTGTTTGCGACTGTGGATTTCCCCTACTTCGCGCTGCCTTCCTGGCCGGGACCGCGGCATATTTTTGTGCATGCAGAGGACTCCGCGGGCCAGTTCTGGCTGCGCATGGGGCTGGCGTTCGTGTTCGCCGTGGTGAGTATGTGGATAGGGATCTATTGGGGGAATTGGCTGAAGAAACTGAGACGGTAGGGAATCGGCCATCGGGAGATCGGGTCATCGGCCAATCTGAATCCTGAACACCGCGGGATTGGCGTGGATACACACGGATTGTGTCGAGGCCTTCGGAAAGCAACTTACGTTCTTAATCGGCGGCAAATCTGCGTTCCTCAGATGGCCCGATGGCCCGATGATCCGATTTCCAGGAGTCTATGAAGACCTTAACTCGATTCGTTGTTCTGCTGTTGCCGCTCGCGGCCCTGGCCCACGTCAACAGTCCTGACGTCTATTTTGACGGCTTTGCCGGCCCATATCATCTGCTGGTGACGCTTCGTCCGCCGCAGGTGGTGCCGGGCGTGGCGCAAATCCAGGTGCGCGCGGTGGCGAACGACGTAAGTGACATAAAGATCCTGCCGTTGCGCATGATCGGCATTGGCGCCACAATGGCGCCGGTGGCGGACGCAGCCAAACGCTCGTCGGAGGATCCGCAGCTCTTCACCGGCACGTTGTGGATCATGGTGCGCGGCTCATGGAAGATTCAGATCGAAGCCAGCGGACAGAAGGGAAGCGGGCAGCTTGCGGTGCCGCTGCCGGCCGTATCCATCAGTTCGCAGCCGATGCAGACCGGCCTGGGCATTGTGCTTGCCCTCCTGGGGCTGGCGCTTGCGGCCGGCGTGATCGGGATCATTGTTGCCGCTGCGCGCGAGGCCACCCTGCCGAAGGAGCAGACAGCCCCGGCGCATTCGGGGCGTGTCCACGTCAGCATGGCGGTCGCCGCGCTGATCGTGATCGGCGCAGTGCTGTTCGGCAATCGCTGGTGGGGCGCTGAAGCCAACGCCAACGCGCGTATGAACTATAAGACGCCGAACATGCAGCCTTCACTGCTCGGGGGCAGCCTGCTGCGCCTGCGGCTCGACAATCCGAACCAGGCCGAGCCCAACCGCCTGTTCCGCGGCGACCAGCCCGACCGCATCCGGCTGGATGACCTCATTCCCGATCACGGGCACCTCATGCACCTGTTCATCGTCAGGATGCCGGACATGAAAGCATTCTGGCACCTGCATCCTGACCAGACGCAGCCCGGCGACTTTTCCGTGAATCTGCCCATCATGCCGGAAGGCCAATACAAGCTCTACGCCGATATCGTCCACCACACCGGTTTTCCGGAGACGCAGGTGGCCACCGTGAACCTTCCGGCGATCGCGGGCGAAGCGATCCGCGGCGACGATGCCGGCGCTTTCAATCTGCTTCCCGGCGAGAGAGTCGCGCAGCTTTCCGATGGCTACCGGATGATTTGGGAGCGGGACGACAAACCATTCAAGGCCATGCAGCCTTACTGGTTCCGCTTTCGCGTGGAAGATGCTCACGGCAACCCCGCGGCCGATCTGGAGCCCTACATGGGTATGGCGGGTCACGCGGTTTTTATCAGCACGGATGGGAGCATCTTTGCTCACGTTCACCCGGCGGGTTCGGTTGCAATGGCGGCGGTCGCCCTGGCCGAGAAGGGCAGCGGCACACACTCGATGGAAACCATGGATCATAGCGGCGCGGGAACCGTTTCCTTCCCCTACGGCTTCCCCAAAGCCGGCGAGTACCGCATCTTTGTGCAGGTGAAGCGGAGCGGGAAAGTGGAAACGGGGGAGTTCATTACGAAAGCTGAATGATTGCTGATCGAAAGATCGGGTCATGGGTTCATCGGGTTCATCGGGCCATCCGGCAAGCACCACGAATTTCAGATGGCCAGATGTACCGAAGGACAGATGATTCCGATCTTGCTTAGCTTGCAAATCCGATTGCAAAGCGTACAATTCTCCCCGCCATGTCCCGCTTCTTCCCCGGCTTCACTTGACGGTAGCCCGACAAACCTCCGGTCGGACGTTCCAAGCCTGTCAATCTCCAACTGAGCCGAAAGGAAGAATTTCATGTTGCGCAGAATTTCTGTGGCTGCTTTCTGTGTCCTGTCCACAGTCTCCGGTCTGGCGCAGAGCAAGTCGCGCCACTTTGAGCTTGACTACTCGTTCACCGTCCGCATCACCGATCCCGGCAAGCCGCTCGACATATGGTTCCCCATCGCGCAGTCTGACCCGTACCAGCAGGTCAGGATCATCTCCCGGAGCGGAGACCTGCCGCTCACGGAAACCACCGAACCGGAGTACGGCAACAGGATGTTTTATGCACACGCTGATAAGGCCGGGCAGGCCGAATACCATTTCAGCGTGAAGTATGACGTGGTGCGGCTGGAGCATCTGGCCGCGGTTTCGATCCAGAAGCAGGCGCCCGCAACGGACCTGGCGCGTTTCCTGCGGCCTGACCGGCTGGTTCCGATCACGGGCAAGCCGGCGGAATTGGCGGCAGAACGATCGACACCCGGCATGTCCGACCTGGAAAAAGGCCGCGCTTTCTACGAGTACGTTTTTTCCACGATGAAGTATGACAAGACCGGGACGGGCTGGGGCAAAGGAGATACTTTGTGGGCCTGCGACGCCAAACGCGGAAACTGCACCGATTTCCACTCCGTGTTCATCTCCATGGCGCGATCGCAGAAGGTCCCCGCGCGTTTTGAAATGGGGCTGTCACTGCCGGAAGATCAGACGTCGGGGCAGATTGCCGGCTATCACTGCTGGGCTGAGTTTTATACCCGCGAGCGGGGATGGTTTCCGGTGGATATCTCCGAGGCGTGGAAGCACCAGGAGAAGAAGAGCTACTTCTTCGGAGCGCACGATGTGAACCGCGTCCAGTTCACCGTGGGACGGGACATAGAGCTGCGTCCCAAACAGCATGCCGAGCGCGTGAATTACCTGATCTTCCCCTATGTGGAACTGGATGGGCAGCCTTATCCAAACGTGGCCAATGCGATCCGGTTCAGCGACCTGGGCAATTCGCCGCAGGCGCAACGCGCGTCACGCTAACCGTGTGATTCGCTTCCTGCCCGGCGGCCCGCATTGACTCCCTCTGCGTGCGGGCCGCGGTTTTCTGGCCGAAATACCAGTTCTATTAATTTTCACAATTGTACCGGCACGAAATCTTCCAAAAGTGGAATCGTGAAAAAACGAAGAAAGAGTGCCCTTCCTTATACATAAGTATGTACAAGCGGGCAAGAATGGTGTGAAATAGCACGCAAGTTCCACAGGCTTTGGCAGCGGGTTCCGGAGGCAACGGCACTTTGGGACCGGGTGTGGAGCGCGGTGAGAAATCGAATTTATCAATTAGAAGGGCCGACAAACGAACAAGCAGAGGAGAAAAAGCTACATGAGATGGGCACAGAGGATGTGTTTTGTAGTGCTGGCCTCCGGGTTGGCACTAGGCCAGGCGACTGCACCTAGCAGCGGCTCTGCCGGGTCGGGATCAGTCGCAGACGAACTGAAGGCGTTGCGCGAAGCGATCCAGCAGCAACAGCAGCAGATCGCCCAGCAGCAACAGAAGATCGATAACCTGGAACAGCAACTGATGGAAAAGACATCAGGCACGCCGCGGGTGGCCGATGCCGCGCTGCACAATCCGGTTCCCTCGACCAACACCAACGTAGTTCAGGAGACCGAAAAGCCCAAGGAGTCTCCACTCTCGTTCCGCATCGGCGGCACGGAATTTACGCCGGGCGGTTTCGTGGATTTTGAAAACATCTTCCGCTCAACCAATACCGGCGGCTCAAGCGCTACGACCTTCGGCGCCATTCCGTACAGCAACACCGTACAGGGCCATCTGACGGAATTCCGCATGACCGGCCAGTATTCGCGCTACAACCTGAAGGTTTCCGGCAAGTACGGTGCGAACAATGTGGTCGGGTACATTGAAGGCGACTTCAACGGTAACGATCCGGCGAACGTGTTTGTGACCTCCAACAGCCACACCAACCGTCTGCGTTTGTATTGGCTCGATCTGAAGCGAGGAGACTGGGAGTTCCTGGCCGGAAGCTCATGGGGCCTGGAAACGCCAAACCGCAAAGGCCTTTCGCCGAATCCTGCTGACCTGAT
>DASTJB010000238.1:0-22282 GCA_035717005.1 Candidatus Angelobacter sp. | reverse complement strand
TGGGAGTTTCCAGTCCGAGATCCGTCCGGTAGCCGGAGAGGCTGCCAAACCAAGCGACGCGGTCAGTGTGATCGCCGAAGCTGATCTGGTCATTGGTGTTGTTGAAGCTGCCATAGCTGGCGACCAGCTCCCCCTGGCGGTTGCGCTCGAATCCGGAACGGGTCACGACGTTGAAGACGCCATAGGTGCGGTCGCCCGATTCCGCAGAGAAGCTCCCGCGCTGCACCTCCATATAATCGACGTCCTTGGGATCGAATTGCGGGCCCACGTTGGTGGCAATATTCGTGTTCGGCACCGGCACGCCGTCGATCTCCCAACTGACCTGGTGTCCGCCACGCACGTGCAGCTGGTCATGCACCATGGCCGCGCCGGGAACAAAGTCAGTGATCATCGACATGGCGTTGGTGCGATCGGCGCCGGGGACCTGCGCGATCTCATTGCGGCTCACCAGCGTCTCTGGAGTCGAAGAGGAAGGATTCACCGTCTCCGGTGTCCCGGAAACCTCCACGGTCTCCTGGTGCTGCGCGACGGCCAGCGCGAAGTGCAACTCCTGAACGTTTCCTGAAGTCACGGTTGCCTGCTGCTGGGAGTTGGCGAATCCCGGCGTATCGATGATGACGTCATATTGGCCCACGGGAACATTGAGCAGGGTAGCGATCCCGTCCTCGTTCGTGATGGCTGAAGTCTTGAAATCCGAGGTGCGGCTCCTGACCTCAACCTGTGCGCCCTGCACCGGCCGGTGCTGCGGATCGTGAACAATCGCTTTGACTGTCCCGAATACTGAAGCAAAGAGCTGCAAGGGCGCAAGCAGCGCCAGCAGTATGAGTACTGAAGTTAATCGCTTTGACATTTTATTCCCCGAAAGTTATGGCCCGCACGGTTCAAGGTTGGAGCTTGCCCTCAAGCGTTGCGGCGCAGGCAAGAACCAAGACGCCAATCGCCACAAGTAAAATCAGCTTTGAGGATTCAAGCCGGTGAGCCGGGACAGAATGACCGTCGAATGTTCATTCCCGGTTCTCACGCTCTCGAGAGTCTCCGTTTACTCGGTGGGAGGGCCGCGATCGGTATGCGATGAAAAGCCCGCGCTCAAAAAAGGGACCGGAACAACGTGGACGTTCTGGCCTCTCAGCGCGAGTGGGGAAAAGTTGGAAGCAGTAGTTGCCGGCGCCCCGTTCTGGGGATGGCCCGGAGTGCAGCAGTCCATGGGGCAGTGGGCGTCGCTCTCGCCTGCGGAAAGCTCTTGGGCCGGCTCCGGTGCAGCATCGTCATCGTGGTGATGATGCATGGGCCGATCGCAATGAGGCATGGCTCCGCCGTGGCAGGAGACTGCCTTCCCTTTTCCCGTACAGGTCGCCGCCAGAAGTGGCGACGTCATGGAGGAAAGCAGGGCCAGTACCGTCGCGATTGAGAGAAAACGCCGCATGACCACCCAGTGCACTATAACCCTATCTTAATTCCCTGAACAATTGCTTTCGCGCACCTAAGTCATTAATTTTCTTAATTCTCGAACCGGGGACGAAGCGGCTCATCCGTTTTGTTGCAACTGCCATTCTTAATTGGAGTGTTTGCAAGGCGGGCCGGTTACATCCTTACTTAGTATTTGCTTCAATATCTGGGGGGCTGGGCCGGCGGATGCCATTCCAGTCCGTTTTCACCGGACCAGACGTATCCATTGCGAAGGTCATGCGGAGGAACGCCGGTGACGGCGCTCGAGTAAATCTCTTGCATGTCGTCAACGCGCGGTTCGAAGCCGATGATGCCCGCGGGAAATGGAAGGTACTGGTGGATGTGGCGGGCCAGTTCGAACAACGCCGAATCGACCTCTCGCTCCCAATCGGTATAACCCTGGGAAACGCCGAATGGAAAAGCCCCGGTAGGATAGATCTTGTCTAAAGCTGCCAGCGGAATGTAGAACTCCAGCCAATCCGGCTCGTAATCCGTATGAAAAACGAAGCAACCACACGGAACCTTCTTTCCGTTCGGCAGCGTGAACACACCATAGCGATGGTTCCTGAGATCGCCGCCCGCGTTCTTCACCCGCGGCTGCTCATACGGCTCCTTTTCCCGCTCCATGTACCAGCCGTCGAGCTGCGGATAGGTCTGCACGGCTTCCAGAGCCGAGCGTGAATGGTCGTCAGAACGCTGCTCCAGATTGATGATCAGCAAATAGAAGCCGTTCGACCAGGAATCGCGCGGAGTGAAGATGCGTTCAGGCACTGCGCCGCTTGCCCAGATAGAAATAAACAGCCGGCGTGACGATCAACGAAAGCACCATTGAAATCATCACTCCGCCGATCACTGAGATGGCCAGCGGCTGAAGCATCTCAGATCCTGCCCCCAGTGCAAAGGCCAGCGGCAGCATGCCCGCCATGGTGGCCAGCGCGGTCATGAAGATCGGGCGCAGACGGCGCCGTCCGGCCTGGATCATGGCTTCTTCGGGCTCGAATCCGGCGTGCGCGAATTTCTGGTTGGCATCGAGCAAAAGGATGCCGTTCTTGGCTACGATGCCAATCACCATGATCAATCCCATCAGCGATGCCAGGTTCACTGTCTTGCCCGTGATCAGCAACGCCAGAAAGACGCCGGAGATCGAGAGCAAGGCCGAGCTCAGAATGGCTGCGGGCGCGGAGAAGTTGCGGAATTCAAACAGCAGCACCGTAAACACGAGCACAATGGCCAGCACCAGGACCATCGCCATGTCGCGGAAGTCTTTCTGCTGCTGCGCATAAAGTCCGCCATACTCAACACGAAGGCTCGCAGGCAGATGCAGGCCGGTGACCACTTTCTGCACCTTGCCCATCGCGGTGCCCAGGCTCATATTTTGCAGGCGCGCCGTCACCATCACCAGCCGCGTCAGGTTTTCGCGCATGATCTCGGTCTGCCCGGGCAGTTCGGTCACCTGCGCCACGGATCCGAGTGTAGTCGTGCGGCCCGCGGAGCTGATGAGGACCGTGTTGCTCATGGCCTCCAGCGAGCTGCGGTTTGCGTCCGGGAAGCGCACGCGCACAGTATATGCGCGGTTGTTGGCCACCACCGGATTCGGCGCAGTCACACCTTCCAGCAGCGCGCTGGCATCCGTGGAGACCTCCTCGGCGGTAAACCCGGCCTTGGCGGCGACCGTGGGATTCACGCGAAACTCCGCCGCAGGCCCGCTGGTGGTGTTCTCGATGCCGTCTTTCAAATCGACCACTCCGCCGATTTTGCTGATGGCATCGGCCACGCGCGGCGCCTGCTCTTCCAGCAATTTGGGGTCTTCAGAGAATAGTTTGATCACCACCGGTTCAGGCTCGCCGGTCAGGTCGCCGATCATGTCCTGCAGGATCAACGGAAAATCCACGTCTACGGCAGGCTCCTCGCGCTTGATCTGGGCGCGCAGGTCGGCAATCACGTCGTCAGTTGCGCGTTTACGGTTGGGCTTGAGCTTCACCGTGAGATCGCCGCGATTGGCCTCCGTCACGGCCGCCAGCCCCAGCTGCAAGCCCGTGCGGCGCGAGGTGCTCTCCACCTCCGGCGTGTCCTGGAGCATCTTCTCCAGGTGCGCGACGATGCGGTCAGTCTCCTGGAGCGAGCTGCCCGGCGGGGTGAGATAGTCCAGGATGAAGCCGCCCTCATCCATCTCCGGCAGGAGATCAGAGCCCAGAAACTTGAAGCAAAGAAATGAGATGGCCACCAGCGCAACTGCGCCGATCACCAGCGTCAGCGGGCGCTCCAGTGCACGGCGCAGCCAGCGCTCATAGAACTCGATGATGCGGCCGAAGAAACCTCTCATGGAAGCCTCTTCTGCGGCCATCAGTTTCCGGATTTCCTGATCGACGTCTTCGCTGGCTTTATTCGCAGGCTCGTCAACCGCTTTGCGGCGCAGAAGGAAAATGCTCAGCGTCGGAGTCCAGGTCAAAGCAAGCGCAAGAGAGGTCAACAGCGCAACACACATGGTCACTGCCAGCGCGCGGAAAAAAGTTCCGTTCACTCCGGTCATCGAGATCAGCGGCAAAAAGACGACGATGGGCGTGAGCGTCGAACCGATCAGCGGAACCGTAATCTCTGACAAGGCGCTCCGCACCGCTTCGATCCGTCCCTCGCCGGCGTCGCGATGCAACACGATGTTCTCGACCACGACAATCGCATCATCGATTACCAACCCGACCGCGGCAGCCAGCCCGCCCAGCGTCATGAGATTAAAGCTCTGGCCCAGCAGCTTGAGCGCGATAAAGGTCACAAAAATCGTGACCGGAATCACCAGTCCGGCCACTACGGAGCTGCCCCAGTCGCGCAGAAAAACCACCAGTACGATTGCGGAGAGCAGCAGACCAAGCAGGATCGCGTCGCGCACACTCTTGATGGAATCCTGAACGATACCCGACTGGTCGTAAAACGGCGTGAGACGAATTCCGGGCGGCAGTCCCTTGCGGATCTGGTCGACCTCATCATGCACCGCCTGCGCCACGGCCACCGTATTGGAATCGGGCTGGCGATTGATGTTCAGCAGGACGGCAGGCTTGCCATCGGCGCGAACAATCGTGTAGATCGGCTTGACCGACTGCTGCACGGTTGCCACGTCGCCTACGCGGACGGGAATTCCTGCCGGCGTACTTTTGATCACGATCTTTGCCAGATCGTCAGCGTTGCGTGATTGTCCATTCACCAGCCCAAGCACGAGCTGATGATTGCGTTCCAGCAGGCCCGGTGAATCCACCAGGTTGGTGGCTTTCACCGCGTTTACGATGTCGGTGATGGTGACTGAAGTTTCCAGCAGCCGCGCCGGGCTGGGCGAAATCTGAAATTCCGGCTCCTGTCCACCCTGGACAATCACCGTGGCCACGCCATTCATGCGGTTCAGGCGCGGGGCCAGGTCGTAGGTCGCCATTTCCCAGAGCCGATTCTGCGGGACGTTGTCGGCGGTAAGGCTGTAGCCGATAATCGGGAAAGTTGCGAAGGTGAGCCGATGGCTCTGGATCTTTGTGCCGGGTGGAAGTTCCGGTTCAACTTTGGAAAGCGCCGCATCCACCAACTGGAGTGTCTTGAACATGTCCACTTGCCAGTTGAAGAACAGATCGACTTCCGCCGAGCCGCGGCTGGTGGTGGAAAGCACGCGTTCCAGGCCCTGCACGCTGTTGACCGCCTGCTCCACCGGGCGTGTGATGGTGACCATCATCTGATCGATCGGCATCACTCCGTTGTCAATGCCGATCACGATGCGCGGAAAATCCGTAGAAGGAAAAACCGCGACCGGGATGGTGAAGGCCTCGTAGATACCGACCAGCGCGACCACCACAATGACAAAGATGACTGATTTTGCGTTGCGCGCAAACCATTGCTGACCGGATGCGGGAGCCTTCACGTCCGCGTGGTTGGTAACCTTCGGGTCATCAGCCATCAGGCCTAGTCCTTTTTACCCTTCTCTTTTTTGCCGGCGGCTGGTTTGGAGTTGGCTTTTTGATCGTCGTCCGAAGCGGCCCTGGCTTTCTTGTCCTTGTCGTCACCGGCGCCCTCGCCACCTGCGGGTTCGGGCTTTTCGACTTTCACCTTCGTCTTATCGGGAAGCCCGTAGGCGCCCTGAGTGACCACCATCTCGCCCGGCTTGAGCCCGGAGACGATCTGCGCCTGCTCGCCGGTTTTGATGCCAACCTTCACGTCGCGGCTTTGCGCCTGGCTTTGCGAGTCGATCACCATCAGTTGCGCCGCATCCTCTTTGGCATTGAGCAGCGCGGCTGCCGGAACCACCACAGCGTCATGCACTGTCTGCGCCGTAATGCTCACCTGTGCCGTGGCGCCGGGCCGAAGCCGCTGATCAGGATTGGGCGCCTGCACCCAGACTTCAACTGTGGTGCTGTTGGGATCCAACGCAGGACTGACCAGGGAAACTTTTCCTTCCACGGGCTTCTCCATGCCGGGAAGAGAAATTGCAGCGCTATCGCCTTTGTGCAGCAGCAGCGCGTCACTCTGTGGCACGTGCGCCTTGGCAACGATTTGCGAGATGTCCATCACGGTAAGCAGGGGCGCGGCGGTGGAGGCCATTTCTCCGGGGTAAAGCGGGCGGTCGGTGATGTAGCCGTTGAGCGGGCTGCGGATCTCTGTGTAACTCAGCTGCGCTTCGGCGTTCATGAGTTTGCCTTTCGCCGATGTGAGCTGCCCCTGCGCCGACTTGATGGCGCCCTGCTTGCCGACAGCGTTCAGTCCCTCAAGGTGCTTCTTCGCGACCTCATAAGCGGTGCGGGCCTGCGCCAGCTGCACCGCCGCAGCATCCAGGTCCTTGCGCGGAAGCGCGCCCTGTTTGAAGAGGTCCTGGCGGCTCGCGTAAAGCTTCTGCGCCGCGTCCAGCTCCTGCTGCGAGGTCTGCACCTCGTGCTCAGACTTGGCGATCTCCTCCGGTAAGTTGGCGTTGACGCTGGTGCTGTAAGTGGCCTCGGCCTGCTCGTAAGCGCCCTTATTGTCGAGCGCCGCGGCCGAGAGGTCGCGGTTTTCCAGTGTGGCCAGCAGCTGTCCCTGGCGCACTTTTTGTCCGCGCGTCACGTAAAACTTCTTTACCGGAGCGTTGATCTTCGGCGTAATCGCGGACTGCAAAATGGGAAAGATGACCGCCTCAGTATTCACCACGCGCGCGATATCGGCCTTGGTGGCGGGAACAGCCTGAACGTTCACTTCCGGCGCTTCTTCCTTTTCTTTTTTGCCGCAGCCGATCGAGACACAGAAGACCGCAGCTGCTGCGCCCCATGTGACCCACCGCGCATTCCCTCGGTTTCGCATAAGTATTCAGATTACATTGTACCCGTCAGGGTTTGGAGATTGGCCACCGCGGTGCGTGCGCGGACCTGGCCGTCACTGAAGGCGTTGCGCGCCTGCGTGAGCGTGTTTTGCGCGTCCACCACCTCCAGGACCGTGGCTTCGCCGCCCTGATATCGCAGCGTGGTCAATCGCAGGCTCTCGGCCGCAAGATCGGCCGAGCTCTTCAGCAGGTCCAGTTCAGCGCGGGCGGCCTCCGCCTCGGCATAAAGAGAACGAATATCGGCCTGGAGCTTGCGTTGCGCCTGCGTCAGCTCGCGCTGGGCCTGTTTGCGCCGCAGATCCGCCTGTACCACCTTGCTGTGCGTTGCGCCCCAATTCCAGACTGGGATGTTCAAGGTCGCCGCTACGGCATAGCCCAGATTGCGCGTGCCATCGGGCTCCCGCGCAGCAAAGTGTGGAGCGTCGATCCCGTAAAAATAATCGATGGTCAGGGTGGGAAAGTAGGCGCTCTGAGCTGAAGACAGCTCGAACTTTGCCGCCTGGAATCCAGCTGTCGAGGCGCGCAGGTCGGGGTTGCGGGTCTGCGCTGCCTTCAGGAAGTCGTCAAAGCTCACGAGCGGCGGCGCCAGCTGTGCGTCATCGACCACGGTGAAATTGAGGTTGAAATCGGGGAAAAGCAGCACAGCCAGGTCAAGTCTGGCTTTGTCCATGGCAAGCTGGGCTTCGCGAAGATCGCGCCGGCGGTCATTCGATTGCAGCTGCGCCTTGATCACGTCAGAGTGCGCGACCTCGCCGCCGTTCTCCAGCTTCTTGCTGAGATCGAGGAAGTTCTGCGCCTCGGTTGCCGCCTGCTGTACGTTGGCGTACTTGCGCTGCGCCGCGATCAGCCCGTAATAATCCTGCACCACCGTGACCACCAGCCCGCGCTTGGCCACCTCTGCTTTGGCGCGCGCCACGGCCTCCAACGAACGCGCGCGGCGGTAATCGGCGTAATTGGTATAGCCGATCACCTGATGCACGTTGCCCTGGCTCAGGTACTCATGCACGGAATTGTTGGCGACGAACACGCCGGAGGGCGAGCCGTTCGGCTCCGTGTAAATAAACTGGTTGTTGTAATTGACGCTGGGCAGCAGCGCGGCGCGGGCCTGGACCTTATCTTCATGGGCGATTCCCTGGTCGGTAAGGGCGGCCTGGAATTGCACGCTGTTGGCGCGGGCGCGAGTAAGCGCATCCTGCAATGTGAGCGTCAGCGGCGCGTCCACCGCTTGTGTTGAGGAAGCTGGGCTTTCCTGGGCGAGCGCGAAAGGCAAAGTGCTCAGAAGCAGAATGGAGAGCGTGGCTTTAAGCAAGGTTTTGGCGGGCAAGGAAGCCTCCTGTAAAGCGTGAGTAGTATACGTAACTTGCGAGGGCCCCATTCTGTGATGCCGGATACGCGGCACGATGATTTACTATGAATTCGTCTGCTTGAGCGAACACATTGAAAATTTCAGCATCATTGGGATTCATAGTTTCTTTGCTTCTTTCTTTTGCGATCGCGTTGGCGGATGAGCCGCAACACGAGCACGGCAGCCACAGTCAACAACCCGGACCTCGAAAACAAACGCCAAAGCAATCATGCCAGGACATGCAAAACATGCCGGGCATGAAGCATGCAGACCACCAGCAACCTGCAACCTTTATCGACGAGATTCTTCACCACGCTACGGCCGGCACGTCAGCGCAGCCAAACTCCGTCCAGGAGCCGATGCTCATGCGGTCGAAAGGCGGCTGGCTCTGGATGTTCCATGGCACAGCCTTCCTGAATGAGATGCAGCAGAGCGGGCCACGCGGCTATGACAAGTTTTTCTCCACGAACTGGTTCATGCCGATGGCGCAGCGGACCTTCGGCCGCTCTGAACTTACAGTGCGAACCATGTTGAGCCTGGAGCCGGCGACGGTGACAAAACGGTTTTATCCGCTGCTGTTGCAGCAGGGCGAGACCGCATTCGGCAAGCCGATCAATGACGGCCAGCACCCGCATGACTTCTTCATGGAGCTGGCTGCGCTGTACGACGTACGGCTGGGCGAGCGCGCGCTGCTCTCGTTCTATGCGGCGCCGGTGGGCGATCCCGCGATGGGGCCTTCGGCCTACGCTCACCGGGCTTCAGCATCAGAAAACCCGGTGGCGCCGCTCGGGCATCATCTTCAGGATTCAACCCACATCGCCGATGACGTGATCACCGGAGGACTCACCTACAAGCTGGCGCGCATCGAGTTCTCCGGCTTCCATGGACGCGAGCCCGACGAATTTCGCTGGAACATCGATTCGGGCGCGATCGACTCCTGGTCCACGCGGCTGACCGTGCAACCAGGGCAGAACTGGAGCGCGCAGTATTCGTTCGCGCACCTCAGCAGCCCGGAGCAGCTGCATCCGGAAGAAGATGTGCAGCGTATGACGGCTTCGCTTATGTACAACCGTCCTCTGGCGCGGGGCAGCTGGGCCGCAACGCTGCTGTGGGGCAGAAATAGGGTGCTGCAGAGCGGACGGGTGTTCAACGGCTACCTCGCCGAATCCACACTGCAATTTGCCACCAGCAACCGGGTTTGGACGCGAATTGAAAATGTGGACCGCACCAGTGAGTTGCTGCTGGGCAAGAATCCCGAGCCGCCGGGCTTCGAAGAGAGCCCGCTGGCGCGTATCCAGGCTTATACCGCCGGCTACGATCACGAATTCGCGTTGATTCCCGCAGTCTCCACCGCATTGGGCGCTCAGGTGACGCTTTATGGCAGACCTGATTCTCTGGCCGCTATTTACGGGCAGCATCCAGCGGGATTTATAGTGTTTGTCCGCTTTCGTCCAGTTGGCAGTCAGCACATTCATTGAGGATTCGATTATGAAGACCCCACGCCGCACTTTCATTGCCGGAACCGCTTCTCTCGTTACTTCCACGCTGGCGCTGCCGTTTTCTGCGCTGGCAGAACAGAAGAAGCCCGCGCCCAAAGCGGCGCCGAAGAAGAAAGAAGGCGGCGAAGAGAACGTTTCCACCAATGAAGACCTGATGCGCGAGCACGGCGTGCTGAACCGCGTCCTGCTGATCTATGACGAGGCACTGCGGCGTATTCAGGCGAATGAGAAGTTTGACGGCACGGTGCTGGTGAAAGCGGCCGGGCTGATCAAGAGCTTCATTGAGGACTACCACGAGAAGCTGGAGGAAGACCATATCTTCCCGCGCTTCGAGCGAACGGGCCACAAATTGACTGAGCTTACGGTGAACCTGCGCGCACAGCACGCGGTCGGCCGCATTCTGACGGAGAAGATCGCTGGCGCGGCCAAGAGCGGCGACACACAGTCACTCAATCAGGCGCTGGCGGCCTTTAATCATATGTATCGACCGCATGAGGCGCGCGAAGACACGGTGCTCTTCCCCGCCCTGCACAAGGTGGTCAGCAGGCACGAATATGACGCCATGGGCGAGGAGTTCGAACGGATCGAGCGCAAGACCTTCGGCGGCGATGGTTTTGACATGGCCGTGGACCAGGTGACCGAACTCGAAAAACAGTTCGATATCTATGACATTTCCAAGTTCACGCCGGATGTTCCCAACAAATAAATGACGGCGCTGCTGCTGGTGGCCGCTGCGTGATCGGTACGCTGGCCGGCAGGCGCGTTCTCCGCCGCATCCCGGATACCTATTTCCGCCGCCTGGTTGCATGGCTCATCTTGTCGCTTGGCTTTGTGATGCTGAGCGGGCCGGCGAAGTGATACCCTGAAGTAAGCTCGAGTCTTCGGCAGCGCGGTTCGAAATCAGATCCAGTCGAAAGGAACGATTTATGAAGCCGAGATTCCTCTCTCTTCTCTTTGTAGTTTTACTCGTTGCGCTCTCTTCCTGGACCCAAGACCCAAAATCGACTCAGCCTGCGGCGGGCGGTGACTGGAAAGATGTTGATGCAGCCATGGGCCGCCCTGGACAGGACCAGCCCGACGGCACGCATAAATACTCGCTTCCCCGTGGCGATATGAACGTGACTGTGAACGGCGTGCAGGTCAAGCCGGGGCTGGCGCTAGGCTCGTGGGTGGCCTTCAACCACAGCGGCAAGATGGACATGGCGATGGGCGACCTCGTGCTGGCGGAAGATGAGGTCGGGCCGGTGATGCAGGAACTGCAATCCGGTGGCATTGAGGTAACTGCGCTGCACAACCATGTCCTGGGCGAGTCGCCACGCGTGATGTACATGCACATTCATGGCATGGGAACAGCGGCCAACATGGCCAAGGCGATCCATTCGGCCATCGGCAAGACCAAGACGCCTGAACCAAAACCGCCCGCGCCGCCCGGAGATCCTGGAATCGACACCAAGCAGATCGACCAGATCCTGGGACATGCAGGCAAGAACAATGGCGGCATTTACCAGGTTGCGGTACCGCGGGCTGAACACATCACCTCAGGCGGCATGACGATTCCCAACTCCATGGGCGTGGCGACGGCGCTCAACTTCCAGCCCACGGGCGACGGGAAAGCGGCAATTACCGGCGATTTCGTGCTGCTGGGCAAAGAGGTGAATCCGGTGATCAAAGCGCTGACTGCCAATGGCATCGCCGTAACCGCGCTGCACAGCCACATGCTCGACGAGCAGCCGCGCGTTTTCTTTATGCATTTCTGGGCCAACGATGACGCAGTGAAACTCGCTAAGGGCTTGCGCGCCGCGCTGGACCAGACGAATTCAAAGAAATAAGCACGGCTCGGCGCGGCAGAGCGTCTCCTCGGGGGGCTCCGCTCTGCGATTATTGCTTTCAGCGGTGGGAAAGGAGGGCTCCATGGCCTGGAAGCCGAGTGCCTGGAAAACAGCCGCATGGACTCTGCCGGTCGTGGCCGCTGGCGCGCTCATTTGGTTCATGGCAGGCGAAGACCGCGACGATGATGACGATCGAAGTGGGGCGGCGAATGCCGCAGCCACGGAAAATCCTGTCCCGGTACAACAAACGGGAACAGCGTTCCAATATAACTTTGATTCCGATACGCCCGGTCAACTGCCGGCGAAATTCCACCAGTCTCTTACCGGAGGGGGTGGCGCGGTGAAGTGGATTGTCCAGCAGGACGATACTGCTCCATCCAAACCCAACGTGCTGGCCCAAGTTTCAGCGGACCAGACGGACTATCGCTTTCCGCTGGCGATAGCCGACGAAGGCTCGTTTCGAGACCTGGACCTTAGCGTCAAGTTCAAGGCCATCTCAGGCAATGTCGATCGTGCCGGCGGTTTGGTCTTTCGGCTTAAGGATGCGAACAACTACTATGTCGTGCGAGCTAATGCCCTGGAGGACAACTTTAATTTCTATCACGTGGTAAATGGAAAACGCCGCCAGATCAAGGGATCGAACGTGAAAGTTTCCTCAGGCCAGTGGCACGAGCTGAGGATCGAGGCAAACGGAAGCAGGTTCACGTGCTACTTTGACGGCGACAAGAGGATTGAAGCAACTGACGACACCTTTAAAGATGCGGGCAAGATCGGTCTTTGGACCAAGGCCGATTCAGTCACAGCTTTCGACGATCTGAAAGTGCTGGCAAAGTGACGGGCTTCGAGAGACTATGAACAAGGAACCCTCAATGTATTGGACAAAGGCCGGACTGTTTGCAGCGGTCATTGTGGGGTTGGCTGTATTCCTGGCGATGACGGACACTGATGAAGGCACGCCGGAAACGCCAGTGGCCAGCACGAACGAAAACGGAGCGCATACCCTGAAGCAGGTAGCAGCCTTCGATCTGCCGGGCCCTGCGGGAAAACGCTTTGACTATCTCACCATCGATTATGATGACGGCTACCTGCTCTCGGCGCATCTTGGCCCGGGACTTCTGTATGTAATCGATCTGAAAGACAACAAGGTTATCGCAACGATTCCTGACGTACCCGGCGTGGAAGGCGTAGAGTACGTGCCGGATTTAAGGAAAGCGTACACCTCGGACTGGCGGGAGCAGAAAATCGGCGTGATCGATCTACGGCAAAAGAAGGTCATCGCCAAGCTTTCAGCACTTGATAAGCCCGACGGCAGCGCCTATGCAGCCCCATTCCACAAGCTTTATGTCTCGGACGAGCGCGCCAAGGCGGAGATCGTAATCGACGTTCAGACGGACAAGGTGGTCAAGACGCTTTACTTCAAGAGCGAGACCGGCATGCCGCAGTATGATCCGGTGGCCAGGCTGGTCTATGTCAATTTGCAGGACCTGGATGTGATGACGGTAATCGATCCCGCGACAGACAGAGTGGTTACTCCGGTCTACACAGTGAGTCCGTGCAAAGGCAATCATGGAATGGCGCTCGATCCCGAGCATCGCCGCGCCTTTCTGGTGTGCGAAGGCAACGAACGAATGGCCGTGCTCGATCTCGACCAACACAAGGTCATCACCACGCTGCCAGTGGCGCCGGATCCCGATGTGATCAAGTACGATCCCGGTCTCAAGCGCATTTACGTTGCTTGTTACAGCGGCGCGATTTCAGTATTCCAGGAAGACGATCCTGACCATTTCCGGAAATTGGAGGACTTCCCTGTCCAACACAAAGTCCATAGCCTGGCGGTGGATGAACACACGCATCGCGTCTACGTGCCGGAAGAGGAAGAGAGCGGCAAGCAGGTGGCGCGGATGATTGTCTATGAGCCAGTCGAGCGCCACTGAGCCGCGCGAGCAGGCGCAGGCATCACTCGGACAATTCACTCTCTACTTCCTCAAGCTGGGCTGCTTCGGCTTCGGCGGGCCGATTGCGCTGGTCGGATACATGCAGAAAGACCTGGTCGAGGAGCGGAAGTGGATCAGCCAGGAAGATTACCTGCAAGGGCTGGCGTTTTCCCAGCTTGCGCCGGGACCTCTGGCCGCGCAGTTGGCAATGTATCTGGGTTTTGTCCGGGGCGGGTTCCTCGGCGCTACCTGGATTGGAACGGTTTTCATTCTGCCATCGTTTCTCATGGTGCTCGCCATAGGCAAGGCCTATGTGACATTTGGCGGAACCCGCATCATCTCAGCTTTGTTCTACGGCATTGGAGCTGCGGTGATCGCCATCATCGCGCGCTCGGCCATGAAACTGGTCAAGACTTCGATCAAGAAAGATAAGCTGCTTTGGATTGTCTTCCTGGCGCTTGGTGTTTCGACAGCTCTCACGGAGAAGGAGATCGTCTGGCTTTTCCTGGCCGGCGGGCTGTTCGTCATGATCGCAAAGAGTGACTTCTCCGCCTGGCGGCAACGGTCTACGGCGTCGTTCCTTCCCGCTGTTTTCTTTGGACTGCCTGCGTTCGGCGCCACGAGCGCGCTGTTTCTCTTCTTTTTAAAATCGAGCTTGTTTGTATTCGGCAGCGGTCTGGCCATTGTGCCTTTTTTGCATGGCGGCGTCGTGCAGGGCCATCATTGGCTCACGGAAGCTCAGTTCCTCGACGCCGTAGCCGTGGCAATGATTACCCCCGGCCCGGTTGTGATCACCGTCGCTTTCATCGGCTATCTGGTGGCCGGAATGGCGGGAGCAAGCGCCGCTGCCCTGGGCGTCTTTTTGCCGGTTTATCTTTTTGTAGTCATCCTGGGACCGTTCTATAAGCGCTTCTCCAGGAATGCGCAGATCAGGGCTTTCGTGCAGGGCGTCACGGCGGCAGCCACCGGCGCCATTGCCGGAGCGGTCGTCGTCTTGGGCAGACATTCCATCCACGATTACTGGACCGCAGGAATTGCCCTGGTGACCTTCCTGATTCTGATGAAGTGGAAAGTCCCCGAACCGCTTATTATTGCCATTTCAGGATTAATCGGGATCGTTATTCATTTCCGGTGAAATTGAGATGTTGTTCATGCCTCCACCGCTAAAGTGGAAGTTCGTTTATCGGACTGTCTCGCTTGCCGGCGGCGTGTTGCTGATGATGAGCAGCGCCGCCGTGGCGGAGACACCCTCGGTAGCGGCGCTGAAGATCTCAAGCTCAATTACGCTTGACGGCAAACTTGATGAGCCGCAATGGCGCGAAGCTCCGGTTATCACTCTGGTTCAGCAGGCGCCACACCCCGGCGCGCCAACTCCGTACAAGACTGAAGTCCGTGTGCTGGTGTCGTCAGACGCCATCTATTTCGGATTTATCTGCTACGATCCCCATCCTGAAGCGATCGCCATGCACACCATGGTCCGGGACGGAAACCAATCAGGCGACGATTCGCTTTCCCTTGTGCTCGACACGTATGGCGATCATCGTACCGGATACTACTTTCAGATCAACGCATCCGGGGCCCGCGCTGATGGCTTGATCGATCATCCTGAAAGTGTTTCGCTTGATTGGGACGGCATTTGGGATGCGCGGACGGCAAGGACGAAAGAGGGCTGGTCGGCTGAGATCGTCATCCCGTCGCGAACGTTGAGCTTTGCCCGCGGCCACGACGCATGGGGATTGAACGTGCAGCGCTTCATCGCGCGCGGAGGAAGAACGTGGCTGCGCTGGTCCTCTCCCACGCTGGATTCCTTTCTTTTCGACCTCAGCCGCGCCGGCACGCTGACCGGAGTCGGCGGGCTGGAGCAAGGCAAAGGAATCGAACTGACTCCTTATGCGACGGGAAAGTCCACGCGCTTTTTCGGCGTGAGCCCGAGATCTTGGCAGGCAAGCGCCGGCGGCGACGTCACATGGAAGATCACGCCGCAACTGGTCTCAGTATTCACTGCGAACACGGATTTCGCCGAGACTGAGGTCGATGCCCGGCAAATCAACCTCACGCGCTTTCCACTGTTCTTCCCGGAAAAACGCGCATTCTTTCTGGAGGGCGCCAACCAATATACGTTCGGACTGGGGCTCGGCCAGCAGTTTGTTCCCTTCTTCAGCCGGACGATCGGCCTGCTGGACGGCGTGCAGATACCGCTGGACGGTGGCGTAAAGCTGAACGGGCGCGTGGGTAAATGGAACCTCGCCTTCCTTGACGTCCAAACCAGGGACACCGCCGTGCCTCAGGAAGTGGTGACCGATCTCGGCCTGCATTCGAATGTGGTTCCCGGCACCAATCTGCTGGCCAGCCGCATTTCTTATGACGTAAATGACAATCTTCGCGTGGGCACGATCGTCACCAACGGCGATCCGGAAGGGTCGCGGCAAAACACCCTGGCGGGAGTTGACGCGGTCTGGCGAACATCAAAATTTCGAGGAAACAAAAATCTATTCCTCGGCGGCTGGGCAGGCACGACTCAGGGCGATGTTCTACCCGGTGACCACCACGGATGGGGATTCAGAGTCGACTATCCGAATGACCTGCTGGATTGCCAGATCAACATGAATCAATATGGCGAGGCGTTCCAACCGCTGCTCGGCTTTTTGCCGCGGCCGGGAACCCGCCAGACGGATGTGGGCTGCGCTTATCAGCCGCGTCCTGCGAAAGACGGGCCTTTTGGCTGGGTGCGTCAGGAGTTCTTTGAAAATGAGTACCTGCGAGTGACGGACCCGCGAGGGATTCTCGAGTCGTGGGAATACTTTATGGCGCCGGTCAACGTCCGCATGGAGACCGGAGATCGCTTTGAGTTCAACTGGAACCCACACGGTGAAACGCTGCTGGCGCCCTTCGAAGTTTCTCCGGGCGTGATCATTCCGGCCGGCGATTACACGTTTACCCGCTGGCGCTTTGAGGCGCAGACCAGCGCGCACCGGCCGCTGCAGTTCGGGACCACCACGTGGTTTGGCCAGTTTTACAACGGCCACCTCACACAACAGGAAAATTACTTGAAGTGGACTTCGCCCAAAGGGCGCATACAACTGGAAATCGATACTCAGAATGACTTCGCCCACATGCCCGAGGGCAACTTCGTGCAGAAGCTTTGGCAGGTGCAGGCTGCTTACGCCTGGAACCCCAATCTCATCCTGACCAGCTTCATTCAATACGACACGGACACGCAAAATGTGGGCACCAATACGCGTTTGCGCTGGACCATCAAGCCGGGGAATGATCTTTTCATTGTGTGGAACCGCGGCTGGCAACGACTGCTGACCCGGCCCGACCTGAGCCTGGTTCCGCAGACAGATTTGATCGCAGTGAAGCTCCGGTGGACGTTCCGGTATTGAGGCCATGCTGGTTTTCGAGCGCAAAACGCAGGCTTCGAATGTCACTATATCTCTCTCCCTTACCGGACCTTGAACGGGTAGCGCTCCGATGGGTGTGAGCTTAATCACATCACGTCTGTCAATTTCTATTTATTTTCAAATGCACGCGTCCTACGATTGTGTGTTCGCGCACCGGGCAATCAATTAAGCTTTAAACCGGACAAGGAAGACGCATGGACAGCGCTCTAGTCATTCACCGGCTGCATTTCGCCTTCACCGTAACGTTTCATTATCTGTTTCCGCAGCTGACTATGGGGCTGGCGCTGCTGATCGTGGTGTTGAAGACCATGGCGCTGCGTACCGGCAATGATCTTTACAACCAGTCGGCGCGCTTCTGGGCAAAAATTTTCGGCATCAACTTCATCATGGGAGTGGTGACCGGAATTCCCATGGAGTTCCAGTTCGGCACCAACTGGTCGCATTTTGCGCGGGTGACGGGAGGAGTGATCGGGCAACCGCTGGTGATGGAGGGCGTGTTTTCATTCTTCCTGGAATCGGCGTTCCTAGGTCTGTTTCTGTACGGTGAAAAGCGGCTCGGCCCCAAAGGACACTGGTGGTCGGCGGTCCTGGTATTTCTGGGATCATGGCTCTCGGGCTTCTTCATCATTGTGACCGATGCCTGGATGCAACATCCGGTCGCGTTTCAGCGCGGCGCTGACGGCAGCTTCCAGGTCACCAGCTTCTGGGGGTTGCTGCTGAATCCCTGGGCGCTGCTGCAATACGCGCACAACATGAGCGGCGCAGTGATCACGGCGGCATTCGTGATGGCAGGCATTGGAGCGTACTACCTGCTGGAAGGAAAATACGCCGAGCATGGACGCGCCTTCCTTCGGGTGGGCGTCATTGCGGGATTCATTTTCTCCGCGCTCCAGATATTCCCGACCGGCGATCTTCACGGCAGATACATGGCGAAGTATCAGCCGGTAACGACGGCTGCGATGGAAGGCCTGTTCAAAAGCGAACACGGCGCACCGATTGTGATTCTGGGGCAGCCGGACGAAGAGCAGGAGCGGATTGACAATCCTTTCTTCGTGAATAAGGTGCTGAGTTTCTTGGTTTACGGCACCACCACGGCCGAGGTGAAGGGATTAAATGAGTTCCCACGGGACCAGTGGCCAACAAATATTCCCCTCCTTTATTACAGCTATCACATCATGGCCGGACTGGGGACGATCTTCATCGCGGTGATGGCTCTAGGCGTTCTCTGGCTGTGGCGGAAGAAGCTCTATGAGGCACGCTGGCTTCTGTGGACCATCATGCTCTGCCTGCCGCTGCCGTACATTGCGAATACCGCAGGCTGGATGACCGCCGAGATCGGCCGCCAGCCCTGGCTGGTTTACGGACTGATGCGCACCACGGAGGGCTATTCAAAATACGTACATGCGGGCAACGGACTGTTCACATTGCTCGGCTTCATGGGACTTTACACCGTGCTGGCCATCCTGTTCCTGCTGCTGGTGAGCCGCGAAATTGCACATGGTCCGGCGCCGCGACCGGAGCCGGCCTTAAGCTCCGGCAATCCCATTACCGTGGCCTAGGAGGAGGAAAATGATTTTCATATGGTTCTGGCTGGTCGCGGTGATGATCACGGCATACGTAGTCCTGGATGGCTTCGATCTGGGCGCGGGCGTGCTGCATCTGCTGATTGCAAAGAATGATGCAGAGCGGCGTACGGTGATCCGCAGCATTGGGCCGGTGTGGGACGGCAACGAAGTCTGGCTGCTGGCCGGAGGCGGAACTCTCTACTTCGCGTTTCCACTGCTCTACGCTTCGGGCTTCAGCGGCTTTTATCTTCCCTTGATGATGGTGCTGTGGCTGCTGATATTGCGCGGCATCGGCATTGAGCTGCGCATGCACCTGGAATCGACGGTCTGGCGCGGATTTTTTGACGGCTGCTTTGCCATCTCCAGCCTGTTGCTCACGATTTTCTTCGGCGCTGCGCTGGGCAACGTCATTCGCGGCGTGCCGCTGAAGCAAGACGGCTACTTCTTTCTTCCTCTGTGGACGAACTGGCGTCCGGGGCCCGAACCAGGAATTCTGGACTGGTACACGGTCATTGCCGGACTGGTGGCGCTGGTGGCACTTACGATTCATGGAGCGAATTACGTTGCCGTGAAAACTTCGGGCGATCTGAACCTGCGCGCGCGCCGCATCGCCGTGCGGCTGTGGCCGGTGCTGCTGCTGCTGACAGTCATCAGCCTGTGGGCCACGCTTTCCATCCGCCCGGAAGTCCTCAACAACTATCGCGACTACCCCGGGCTTTTTGTAGTCCCGATAGCGGTCGCGCTCAGCCTGGCGGCCATGCTTGTGTACCACCGGCGCGCAAATGACAAGGCAGCCTTCCTCGCCTCTTCGGCTTACCTCGTCTTCATGCTGGTGGGCGCCGCGGCTGCGGTCTATCCCAACCTGCTCGTTTCGACTACGGACCCGGCGCTGAACATCACCGTGTACAACGCAGCCGCAGCCCATTATTCGCTGTCATTTGGCCTGATCTGGTGGAGCTTCGGGATGGCGGTGGCGATCGGCTACTTTGTGTTTGTGTACAGGATGTTTCGCGGGAAAGTTGCAGCTTGATGCACAAGTGAGCAATACTCCCGTTGTGGGATCGCTTCCTCTATCGCGAAGACTGGCAATGGCAGGTCTGGGCGCATCAGTGATTGCTGTCCTATGGCTTGTGTTACGGTGCATCAGCGACCCTTGTTATCTATACATTCATGGCGGATCAGCCGTGGCGGACACCGTCGCACTATTGGCTGGATGGCTCTTCATTTTCCTTGCGGGCGACAAGTACATAAGAATCCTGCTGCTGGCGATGTCACTTTTTGCGTTGGTCTTTATACCAATCGGAGAAAGCAACATTCCTGGCACCGCGTCCTCGCTGGCCGCGCGCACTTTGCGCTTGGCTTCAGAAAAGATTGAGGCGGAACACGACCAGCTGGGGACAGCGGGCTATCCAACCATGTTGGCCCTCGCTCCTGATGAGACGGCCAAGCGGTTTTACGACTTCCATTATGTTCCGTTGGCATCAAAGTCCGGCAAAGCTGTCGATGGGTACCTGCTAAAAGCCCGCCCATTACGCTATGGCTGCGGCATAACCCGCTCCTTTCTGCTCGACAGAAATGGAAGGTTCCACACGACGCAGGAAGATCGGGATGCAACAGAGACTGATCCCATACTGGACTAAGACGCGCAAGCAATCCGCGCCGCGACGTTCTCAACGAATCTTCACAAATCAAAACTAGCTATCTTGCCTCCTCGGGAGCCAAATAGTAGCCTGAACCAGGAGGCACACTCCCATGAAGCGCCTGTGGGCTTATTCCCTCTTAGTTGGGCCTCTGCTGTTTACTGCGCCGCTCAATTTGAGTGCGCGCGAACCTAAGGCTCCCAGTCCCTGCCGCGATCTTGAGAAAGACCTCGACAACCAGGTAAATACGCTGCACAGGCGTCAGGACGCCGAGCTGGCACAGTGCCGCAAGAGCTACGGCAAAGATGATTTTGTTTGCCGCTACGTCAAAGTGACGCAGGAATACGAATTGAAGCAGCTGCGCGACCAGCGCCAGGACGAACTGTCCCGCTGTCGCGGGCAAGTAGTGGGAGTGAAGCCGGTAGAAGCGGTACGGCAGAATGACTCGTGCGACGTGTATGGTCGCAACCGCGATCATTATCCGCACGACAAGTATCCCGAGCCGCCCTACAAAGAGCCTCCGTACAACGAGCCGCCAAAGCATCCGCCCGTGGTGCACAATCCACCGCACCACGATGGCGGCGGCAAGCGCGGCCATGATCCGGACGTTGGAACAACGCGAAATGCCGGCGCGAGCGCCAGCTCGGGATCGTCACATTCGAGCGGCAGCTCCAGTTCTTCGAGCGGATCGGGCGGCTCCAGTTCGTCGTCGTACCACAGTTCATCAGGCTCGGGTTCGAGTTCTTCCAGCTCCGGCTCGAGTTATGGCTCGCATTCGAGCGGTGGGGCATCGTCAGGCGGATCTTCTTCGAGCAGCAGCTCGTCATCTGCTTCACACTCTGATTCCGGCGGCTCCCGGCCCAAATAACAACCCTCCTCGAGCACAGCTTTTTATGGCTGTGCTCGATTTTTTCTGCAGAACGCACGCGAATTCCACGTGTTCTATACTGCTCGCAGTGCAGAACGAAGGCATTCTCGAGAAGAAGCCGCCTGATCCCGACCTGCGTATGCCCTACGGACGGGATGCTAATCAGTTCATTGACGTGCGCGTGCCCGCGGGCGTAGGACCGCATCCGGTGGTCTTCTTTATTCACGGCGGCTACTGGCGCGCGAAATATGATCTGACCTATGCCGGCCATCTCTGCGAGGCGCTGAAGAAGCTGGGAATTGCAAGCTGGAACGTTGAGTATCGCCGCGTCGGCAATCCCGGCGGTGGATGGCCGGGCACCTTCGACGACCTGCGCAACGCATATCGCGCCCTGTACAGCCATCAGGATGACATGCTGGTCAAGCTCGACCTGCAACGCCTTTGCGTTGCCGGCCACTCCGCCGGAGGGCAGCTGGCGTTGTGTCTTGCCGCGCACGAGCCGGCGATCAAACGCGTACTCTCGCTGGCCGGCGTGCTCGACCTGCGCCGCGCCTGGGAGCTGCACCTGAGCAATAACGCTGTGGTCGAATTTCTGGGCGGAAAGCCCGTCGACGTTCCGGAGCACTACCGTGAAGCCTCGCCGGCGGAGCGGCCGATCAAAGACGCCGTGCAGAAGCTGGTCCACGGGACTGCGGACGATTCGGTTCCTTACGAAATCAGCAAGGACTACGCCGAGAAAAAGAAAAAGGCGGGAGAGAATGTGGAGCTGATCACGCTCGCCCAAACCGGCCATTTTGAAATTGTCGATCCTTCTTCAGCGGTGTGGCCGAAGATTGAGCAGCTCTTCGTTGCCCTCACTCACGCCTGAACGGCCTTTGGCCGGCGCACGAACTGCGCGATCGACATAATGACTGCCAGCACCGTAATCAGCGAGATTGTTACCAGAGACATCACACAATAAACGCAATAAGTGCCCAGAATATCTTTCTCCACATGCAGAAGGTAGAGTGAAAATGCCAAAGCGAAAATTGAAGCAGCGGTCAGGAAGTGCCACCATCTTTTCAATGCGATGATGGCCAGCAGCACATATCCAAAGATACCCACCACAGCCACCGGAATACGCGCGATAGCGGGGAACTTGCGCTGGAGGAAGCCGGGTTTCGCATCCGGACCCGTATCGACAAAAAGACCGCCGATGACCGCGTAAGTGCTCTTGTTCACAATACCGCAGTCCCACATGGGATTAATACTGCACGGCGAATTTCCGATTCGGTAGTGTTCGCGCCAGGCCAGCGCGGAGGCCACCACCCCAACCAGCGCCACCAGCATAATCAACCATCTCATGCGATTTCCTCTTGCATCATTTTGTCAGACCAAAGGCCCGCGAGTGAAATTCCAGGGATTCATCCAGGTGTTGCGCCACAAATTGCCAGTT
>DASTJB010000237.1:0-50318 GCA_035717005.1 Candidatus Angelobacter sp. | reverse complement strand
TGTGCCGCTGCACGCCAAGGCCATGAGCGACCTGCTGGCCTGTATCCGCGATATCCCGATCGCCGGTCTCAGCATCACCATGCCGTACAAAGAGCAGATCCTCAAGCATCTGGACAAGACCGACCCGTGGACGACCAAGGTAGGCGCCTGCAACACGCTGGTGCGTGGCCAGGACGGCAAGCTATTCGGCTTCAACACGGATGTTAACGGCGTGGTCCGGCCGCTGGAGCTGCGCATGCGACTGCAGGGCGCAAAAGTGCTGGTGCTGGGGGCAGGCGGCGCGGCGCGCGCGGCCGTGTTCGGGCTCAAGGAGCGTGGCGCCGAAGTTTACATCCTCAATCGAACTCCGGCAGCGGCGCAGAAGCTGGCCAAACAGGCCCGGGCAAAATTTATCAACCGCACCATGCTCAAAAAGCTCGAGTTTGAGGTGATCATCAACGCCACGCCGGCGGGCATGGAAGGAAACCGCGATCCGCTGCCGCTCAGCGAGCAGGAGATGAAGGCGCGCTACTTCTTTGAGATGGTCTACAACCCGGCAGAGACGCGCATGATCCGTATGGCCCGCGCCCGCGGCATGCACGTAATTTCAGGAGCCGAGATGTTCGTGCAACAGGGCGCCCGCCAGTTTGAGATCTGGACCGGCAAGCCGGCGCCGCTGGTGGAAATGCAGCGCGTGGTGGAGCATATGCTGGCCCAGCAGGCAGCCGCCAAGGCAGCCGAAGGAAAGAACGGCAAACGTAAGTAGACGCCCGTATCGCGCTAGTCGAGCTAATCGAGGCTTCTTTTCAGGACGATTTCCTGCCGCTCGATCTTGTCTGGGCTTCGAATTCCGGAGATTAAGGGCCGCAGGGATCGCCTGCGGCCCCAGGAGCGCCAAGGGACTGAAATCGCCCGACCAGCCCCTTGAGCCTCGCCAACTAAGACCCAGCGAGATTGATGTGGGAACAAGAAAAGAGAGATGGTCCGAGCCGGCGCTGCGCTATCGCTGATTCGGGTTGGCAAATGGCGAACGGGGCAGCAATGAAAAGCCGCGTTCGGCGATGCCGGGCAGTGTGACCGGAAGCTTGCCGTGCGGCGTGAGCTCGCCGAACAGCGCTTTTACGGCGCTCAGCTCTGACGAACTCGCATTGGAGTAGGTACAGAGATAGTTCTGCACCGCGCCGTAGCTTTGCGCGAGATATGGGCTGCCCAGCGCGATGACGACGGTCTTCTCCGCAGCAAGATCGAGCACCTGCATCAACAACTGGCCGCTCGCCTGCTCGAGACCGACGGTGTTCACGAGCTTTCCATTCACCATGACCTGCTTGCCGGCTACGGGGGAGGCATACGCGGCGATCACGACCTTCTCCGCGTCCTTGACGGCCTGAAAGACCGGCGCGGCCAGCGCGGTGGCGACCGCGTTATCTATATAAAAGACGGTTGCGTCGGCGCGCCGCGCTTTGAGGGCGATTTCAAAGCCGCGTCCCCACGGTCCTCTGATGGAATCGGTCATGATAATCGCCACCACGTGCGCCGCCGGTTTGACCTGCGCCTGGAAATATTCAGCTTCGGTTTTTTGTCCGCGCAGAGGCGTGAGCGGCAGGACCTTGCCGTTATCGCGCACCAGGGTAACCGCGTCGTCGGCGACCTGCTGGGCGAATTCCATATCAGCGGGCTTGTCCACCAGGTAAGGCACTTGCTCAAGATCGACGAGCCGGGCTTTATGCAGGCCAAGCGAAGCTTTCATCTCCAGTATTCTGCGGACGGAGTCGTCGATGCGCGACTCGGGAATCTGGCCGTGCCGCACTGCTTCGACGATGCCCAGAAACGCCCCCTGAAGATCGCTGGGCAGCAGAATCACGTCATTGCCGGCCTGAACGGCATCGACTGCAGCGCGCCCGGCGGCGTTGCCTTTCTCCGGCGGATAAAGGCTGGTGAGCCCGCGCATCTCCATCGCATCTGTGACCACCAGATTTTTGAAGCCTAGCTGCTGCCGAAGCACTCCGGCCACCACGGCCGGGGAAATTGTGGCGACCTTGTTCGGGTCAGGATCAAGCGCGGGAACCGATACATGCGCGATCATCACCGAATCGACGCCGGCGCTGATGGCTTTGGCAAAGGGCTTCAGCTCAACATCACGCAGCCGCGCCAGATCGCCGCCGACGCGAGCCACAGCCAGGTGCGAGTCAACGTCGGTGTCGCCATGGCCGGGAAAATGTTTGGCCGTGGTCAGCATGCCATTAGCCCGGGCGCCCTTGATATAAGCGGCAACCAGATCGCCGACCGCGTTCGGGTCCTCGCCAAAGGAGCGGGTGTTGATGATGGGATTATTGGGGTTGCTGTTGACGTCGGCCACGGGAAAGAAATTCCAGTGAATGCCGAGGGCGCGCGACTCCTGGGCGGTGATCGCGCCGAACTTTTCCGCGTACGCGGGATTGCCGACGGCGCCGAAGGCCATGGCATCCGGAAACGCCGGCGCAGGGCTCACGCGGGTGAAGATTCCGCGCTCGAAGTCGGCGGCGATCAGCAGAGGCAGAGCCGAGTCACGCTGGAGCTGGTTGGCCATCATGGCGACTTCAAGCGGCGGGTTCTTCAGCAGCACCGGGCCATCGAGGTGGTCGGTGAGGACGACTGAGCCGATGTGGTACTTCTGCATCTCGTCGCGAAAATGGCGATAGCCGTCGGAAGTGAAGTTCTGGAAGTCAGTAAAATAGCGCACGCTGAGCATCTGCCCGACCTTCTCCTCGAGCGAGAGCTTCTTCAAGGTTTGTTCAACCCAGCGGCGGCCGTCTTTGGTCAGCTGCGGCGGTGTGGAGTTGGAGTACGGACCTTCAGCCCATGCTGAAGAGAAAATCAGGACGGCGCAAAGCGCAGCTGTTGCGGGTTTCATGATGGAAACATATCAGAATAGTGATCGAGGTGATGGCAAGCAGAGGGCAAGAGAACCAACTAATGCAGCTCGACGCCCATCAGTTCGGTAACAAGCGTCCATTGCTCCCAGGCATAGCGCCAGATGGAGACCGAGTGCAGGTGCTCAAAGGAGTGGAAGTCGCGCTCATTCATGGCCTGCTGCTCGTCCAGATAGACCTGGCTCACGAACTCGCAATCATTGCAGCGGACAATGTAGGGATAGTTTTCGGCCATCGATGATTTTTGGGGGGAGCGGCATATTCTTAAGCTTTTTCCCGGTGAAAAGCACTAAGGCGGTCTACTTAAGCCGGCAGGAAAAATTGGCCTATCGCGGTGCGACGGTTTACGACCTCATAATGCGCTGCCGGATCTCCGGCTCCCAGATCACGTTGGCCGGCTCAAGCGTCTCCACGCCAACCTGGCTCTCAAGCGATGTTCCGGGTTCGCCGATCCAGACAACCTTATAGCGGGCGCGGCGGCTCTGGCGCTGCAACCAGATCGTCTGGCCTACGTTCTTGATCCCCGCCGGCGTCACCAGACGCGCGCCGTGAGTGGAAATCTCATAGGTGCAGCAATTCTGGGATTCGGGGCTGGCGATGTCAGGGAACACCTTGACCGGAACGGCGAGATGCAGGCGTTTTTCGTGCCGTTTGTCGATCGCGGTTGCCGCAGCGGTAGACGAGGGCGCGGGCACAGATGGGAGACCTTTCTTTGGTTCCATGACCTTTCGAGTATCGCGGCAGGTGACTCCGGGGTCAATATTACTTTCGTGCTCCGGATTACCTTGGTGCGGATTGAGCAATTAGCAATTAGCAAATGGCAATTAGCCTGGGCAAGGCGGATCCGGCCCCTTTTCGGCCCCGATACCGCTGCTATTTGCTTCTCGACAGTCGTGCCAATTGCCAATTGCAAATTGCCAATTGCTAACTGCTACTAAAACCCCTTCCCACCATTTACAATGAATTGTTAGACCCTCCTTGACGAGAAAACAGACATGATTCATTTTCCCGTGCCTGAGGCCCTGACCTTTGATGACGTGCTGCTTTTGCCCGCGCACTCTGACGTAGTTCCGGCCGAGGTCAATACCCAGACGCAGCTTTCGCGCAATATTCGGCTGAACATGCCGATCATCAGCGCGGCCATGGATACGGTCACGGAATCGCGCCTGGCGATCGCCATTGCGCAGCAGGGCGGGCTGGGAATCGTCCACCGCAATCTTTCCATTGAGCAGCAGGCCGATGAGGTGGACAAGGTAAAGCGCTCCGAAAGCGGCATGATCATGGACCCGATCACGCTCTCGCCCGACCACAAAATTGCCGACGCGCTGGACCTGATGCGCCGCTACAAAATCTCCGGCGTGCCCATCACCAAGAACAAAAAGCTGGTCGGCATTCTCACCAATCGCGACCTGCGCTTTGAAACCCGCACCGATATCCCGATCAGCAAGGTCATGACCAAGGAAAACCTGATCACCGTTCCCGTTGGCACCACGCTGGAAGAATCGGAGCGGATTCTGCACGAGCACCGCGTGGAAAAGCTGCTGGTGGTCGATGACAAATACAACCTGAAGGGTCTGATTACGGTCAAGGACATCCAGAAAAAATTGAAATATCCGGGCGCAGCCAAAGACCAGCACGGACGGCTGCGAGTGGGCGCGGCGATCGGCGCAACGGGAGATTTCCTGGAGCGGGCGCAGGAGATGGTGAAGGCCAAGGTCGACGTGCTGGCGATTGACAGCGCGCACGGCCACACCAGCCGCGTGCTCGACGCAATCAAGTTGATCAAGTCGAAGCTGCCGGAAGTCGACCTGCTGGCCGGCAATGTGGGTACGCATGAAGGCGCATGCGCGCTGGCCAAGGCCGGCGCGGACGCGATCAAAGTCGGCATAGGGCCAGGCTCCATCTGCACCACGCGCGTGGTCACCGGCGCAGGCGTGCCGCAGATCACCGCCATTGCCGAAGCCGCGCGCGCCTGCCGCGACGCGCAGATCCCGGTGATCGCTGACGGCGGCATCAAGTTTTCCGGCGACATTACCAAGGCGATCGCCGCGGGCGCCAGCGTGGTGATGATCGGCTCGCTGTTCGCCGGGACCGAGGAGAGTCCGGGCGAAACCATTCTTTATCAGGGACGGTCGTTCAAATCGTATCGCGGCATGGGCTCGCTGGCGGCGATGGCCGCAGGCTCGAGCGAGCGCTATTCGCAGACGCTTGAGGATTCGTCCACCGATGCCATGGCCATGCGCGACGGCGACGGCGGCAACAATCGCGTGGGCAAGCTGGTGCCGGAAGGAATCGAGGGCCGCGTGCCCTATCGCGGAACGCTGGCGGAGATGGTTTACCAGCTCGTCGGCGGATTGCGCTCCGGCATGGGCTATTGCGGCACCAAAACGATTCCCGAGTTGCAGCAGAAAGCGCGCTTCATCCGCATCAGTGGCGCCGGGCTGCGTGAAAGCCACGTGCATGATGTGATCATCACGCGTGAAGCGCCGAACTACAGATTGGAATAGGCAAACAGATTTGAGCTCAACCGCGCTGCCCGAACCTGTGCCCGTTTCCCGCAAGCTGCTGGCGTGGCTGCCCACGCTGCTCTGGATTTGCGTTCTGGCTCTCTTTTCAACCGATCTTTTTTCCGCCGAACACACCGGAACTCTCCTCAAGAAAATCATTCACGCTCTCTTCGGCCCCATTTCGTTCCATCGCTTTCAGCAAATTCACTTTCTGGTCCGCAAGTCAGCCCACTTCCTGAGTTATGGATTTTTGAGCGCGCTTGCCTTCTTCTCCTGGCGCGCCACGCTGCCGTCGCCGCGCCGATGGATGCTGCGCTGGGCCCTGCTCGGCGTGCTCATTGCCTTTGCCGCCGGCAGTCTCGACGAGTTCCACCAGAGCTTTGTTCCCTCGCGCACCAGCAACTTTCATGACGCGCTGCTCGATACAGCCGGCGCCGTCTTCTTCCAGCTGGTAATTGCGCTTGCCATCGCACGCCGCGAATCGAGGAGCTCAACGTAGAGACGTAGCAGGCTGCGTCTCTTTTCATTCTGTCGCTTTGCTTCAAACTGCCGAAGCGCCTTGCCCAGCAGACTTTCTTGTGCGCTTGAGGCAAGCAGCTCGCCGCGCAAGGCGGGCTCGCTGCTTGTAGATCGACTCCCTGATTCGGCTTGAGTTCAGGCACAACATTTTTGTCCACCCCCCCCTCACTTTCTTCCAAAAATGCAATAACCCCGCACCTTCATGATGCGGGGTTATTCGGTAGTCTGTTGGGATTGGCTGAAGGCGCGGAGGCCTTGTGCGAATTCCAACTTCGCCTAGGACTTAAAGACTCACGCCTTAAGCCT
This sequence comes from Candidatus Angelobacter sp., assembly GCA_035717005.1. Classification (GTDB taxonomy): domain Bacteria; phylum Acidobacteriota; class Terriglobia; order Terriglobales; family Acidobacteriaceae; genus Angelobacter. The sequence goes on along the minus strand of DASTJB010000237.1, from coordinate 44,098 downwards.
CAGCCACCTCACGTTTACCACTACTGTCAGAATTCTTCATATTTTTGGATCGCCCTCCTTTCCCGTGTAACCGCAGCATAGCGGCCCTTAACTCAAAAGTCAACAGAGCGGATATCGCCTCTCAGAATGCCGGTTACCTGGTCCAGAGATCGCGGCGCCAGAAAGGGAAGAGCTCCTCGAACCCCTGGCCTTCTTTCCACGATCCCTGATCCCCGTAACCGTCGTAGACAGCGGCGGACTTGAGCGACGCTTTGGCATTCGCCACCGCCAGGTCGACTCCCTGGAGCGAAACGCCCGCCCACGCTTCCACCACAATGCTCTTGCCCAGCACGCGATCCAGAACGCTGGCCAGGTCTTCGGTAATGGGAAGGTGTAAGTCCATTCTCGTTCTCTCAGGCTATGGTTCCCCTTGCCCACCCGCGGTGCCGGAGCGGCATCTTAGCTTCTAAGATGCGGAACAGACAGCGCGGTTTGAATCTCATTCTCTGCGTAGCTTGCTTTTGCGCAGTAACTCTTTACCAACCCAACCGGGCCCTCGCCCAGACTGGCGGCGGCTTGCCTGACAGCCCCTCGCAATCCTCAACCCGGCCACCGCAGGACAGTGCCAGCTCGCCGGCCGCCCGTGAAGTCTCCTGGGCCAGCCTGCCAAAGGATTTTCTCCGCGATCAGAAACTGATCTGGTTCACCTTCCCCAATCAGCTTGCTCATGGCCACCACTGGCTGCCGACTCTGGCCGTCACCGGCACAACCGCAGGCCTGATCTTTGCCGATCCTCACGCCATGCCGTACTTCCAGTCGCACCGCCGAAATCTTGATCCGCTCAATGATACTTTTGACTCCTCCATAACCTCCGCCGAGGTCATCGCCTTGCCCGCCACGCTTCTTGTCGCCGGCTATGCCCGCGAAGACCGCTATCAGGTCGGCACCGCGATCCTCGCCGGTGAAGCCTATGGTGATTCGGCCATCGTCGATCTTGCCGTCAAGGCCATCACGCGCCGCCAGCGCCCCTCTGACGTGCCCGTCGGCGGAAATTTCAAGGGCACCTTCTTCAACGGCGGTAAATCTCCTTTCAAAGGCAGCTCGTTTCCTTCCGGACACGCCGCCGGGGCCTTTTCTGTTGCCACCGTCGTGGCCAGCCGATATCACAACCATCGCTGGGTCCCCTGGCTGGCTTACGGCTTTGCCACCGCCGTCAGCTTCTCGCGCGTAACCACCAGCTCGCACTTTCCTTCTGACGTCTTTCTCGGCGCCGCGCTGGGCTACACCGTGACGCGCTATGCTGTGCTGAAGCCGCGCTGACCTCATTTCTTGCGTTTCAGCCCCGAATCGTCGATGCCCTTGGTTTCTATATTCGTGATTGCATCCGCCGTCACGAACTTCGGCTCGATGTCCACCGGCACGTCCTTCAGTCGTTCGAGTGCCTTCTTCACCTCGGGACGCAGCACCATCATTTCAGTCATCAGCTTTTTCGTGCCCGCGTAATCGCCCGTGGCTTCCAGCGTGAGCAGAACACGGTCCAGGCCGGCGACGGCATCTTTGATCTTGGTCATGTCCACGCTGAAGGTGCCGTCGGCGTTGGCGACGAAAGCTCCGTGATCGAGAAAATAGTTGAACTGCACCGCCATGCCCTTGGCGTGTGAGTCCTGCAGCCCGAAGCGCAGCGTGCGGAATGACGATGCCAGGTAAGTGGTGTAGAGCTTGCGTTCCGCCTCAGGCCCATGCGGAAGCGGAGCGTCTATCGCGCCCTTGTCGGCCTGTGTCATTAGATACTGGAGCGCGAAAAGGCCGGTCACGTCAGCCTTGGCTTCTTCAATCGCGCTGTAAAGTTCCTTCAGCTCCAGGCGCGGGTTGGTGTCGCGGCCGTTGACCTTGATCTGGTGCGGCCCCAGGCCGTGCGTCAGCTCGTGCGCCACAATGTGGGTGAAGAACAGTTCGAAGCTCAGGTCCTGCTGTGCCGCCGGTTGCAGTACGACTTTCGAAATCGGCACCAGCGTCTGCTTGAACTTGGCCTCCTGGATGTTTTTGAGCATCACCCGCTTGGAGCCCTTCTGCTGCACGACCTTCTCGTCGTTGGGCAGGTTGTAGGCCGCGGTCTGGACGCCGTGGTTGCCGTCTCCGGCGGAGAAGACCTCATTCACCACGCGGATCGGCGCCAGCGCGCCCAGCTTGGCCGTGCGATACTCCGGGTCTTCGGGCAAGTTGTTCTCGATTTCCTGCAGGTGCTGCCCCAGGAAGGCCAGCCGCGCCGATTCTTTCTCGTCTCGCACGTTGATGTAGGCCTCAAACGCCGCTTTGTAGCCGAACAGCTCGTCGTTGTAAGTCTCATACGGTCCGATGGTCACGTCGACAGGCGCATCCAGGTCCATCCACGCCATGTCGCTCTCGAAGTAATTGTTGTTCAGGAAGGCCTCGGCGCGCGTGGTGAGGAATTTCTTGAGTGACGCGTTGTCCGTCAGCGCGGCCGCTTCCATCAGAAGGCGCGCCTGCTTGGCCAGGGGCGGATAGATGTGCGGCCCGTAAGGGATGAGCCGCAGCTTTCCCGATTCTGAATGTAACGGGGCCCCCGTCGTGCGCCGCTTTTGCGCAGGACGGGGCTGCGGCCCGCGACCAATTACCGTGAAGAACCCCTCGGCCGCCTGCTTAGACTCTGGATACAGCGTCTTCACCCAGGCCTCGAACTCCTCCTTAGTCATGTCCTCGGGATAGAAGTTCGCGCCCAGCGGCTTCTTCGCCGGCACGCCCGGAAGAAATGCCTTGTGCTCGTCAATCTCCGACCACGGCCCCTTGTTGGTCCAGAAATAATGCAGCCGCGCCTGCCCCAGCGGTGACTTGTCTTTTTGCAGTTTGTGGTAGAGCGCGGTGTTGCCGCTCCAGAGCTGCTCCAGGAAGATGTCATTGGTCAGCCGCGCAGCCTCAATCAGCTTGGCCAGCGCCTTCTTGTCGCCGGCCGAAAGTGCGGAGAGATCCACCTCCAGCGGCGCCGGCGCAAAGCGCGCAATCATCCGGTTGAGCTCGTTGAGATCGGGAACGGCAGCAGGCGCGGCGGTCGTAGGCGTGTTCTGTGCGGTGGCCATAAGCGTGAATGCGAAAAAGAAGATTAATAGTTGGCGCATGGGTAATCGGTTCCTCAGGAAGGTCTAATAGGATCGATCAGTGCAGCCATAATCATAAATCTAAGCTCGTCATCCCGACGGCCGTCAGCGAGCACGCGCTTTGCCGGGTCCCCATTCGCGCGCCGTTTTTGCGCGTGAATGGGCAGATCAGCGCGCGAGTAGGCCCGAGGGAGCTTGTGTTTCCATTCATAAACAGAAAGGCACCATTACCGCACCACAACCCGCAACGCCCGTGACGCCCGTTCCAACTGCTGCAACAGCTCGCCTGCGTAGTCCTCATCAATACGCTCCTCGATGATCGCCTTGGCCACCTCGCCCAGCGATCTCTGCACCGTTCGCATATCCCTGAGCGGCGGCAGCGCAAATCTCTGCCGCATCTCCTGCCGCCTGCGTTCAAGGTCCGCCTCTTGCGCATGCTTGTAACACAGCGAATCGCCCTTCATTGCTGGCGCCTTACATTGATCACCGTTCTGGCGGAATGTCTGACACCGCCGGTAGTACCCATACCGCTCTTCCCCATCCGATCTTGACATTCAACACCTCTAACTAGCATTCCAAAGGACTTAGGGCTGACCATCCCAGCGGATCCCACACCCCCTCCCCCCTGGTATGCTTAACTAGGATTCCAAAGGACTTAGCCGGAATCATCCCAAGCCATCCCAGCACGATCCCAGCCGTTCTTGGCGGTCGCATCTTTCAGGCCTGACCGCGCGGGCAGCCAAATCATCCCATAATAATTCCCTTTTTATTTGCTGTCAAGAAAAATCGCCGCTCCCAAGCAAAAAACGGCCGGCCTCAATCCGAAGCCGGCCGCCGTCGCCGAGATAAGCCCTACGGCTTGCTCTGCAAGTCCGCCTGTCCCGTCATGATGTCCACCGGGACCGAGACATGCTCATGCACGATCAGCCATTTGCCGCCGATCTTGCGGTAAACGTCGCTCACGCGCACGGTCAAATCGATTTGTTTACCGTCCGGGGTCTTGCCCGCAAGATGGTCGATGCTGTGGCCGTACGCCATATCGCTTCCGTTGCTGGTGATGCTCAGGTCGTTGACCTCGGCGTTGAGCGGCCCGTCAATCATCTTAAAAAGCTCTTCGTAATCCTTCTGGTAGGCCTCATGGGTGGCGTATTGCCGTGGCGGCACCACGTCAAAAGCCAGCACCGAATCACCCGGTCCATAAAATGTCATCACTTTGGCCGAGTCCTTCGCCTTGAACGCCACCAGCCACGGATCTATTACCTGCGCCTTGATCTCCGCCTTGGCATCCGATTTCCCCTTGAACGCGAACCCCAGCGTTGCCCCCAGCAACGCAACCGCGACCGGAACAACTGCAAACCACCGCATCCGTCTTGACATCGTGTCTTCTCCTCCGCAAATTTTTGCGAGCCTCAGCATTTAGCGCTTCGAGGTTGGAAAAGTCAAGGCGTAGGTCAGTTGTTAGTGGTTCAGTTTGACCAAACTCCTGTTGCTCAACATGACGAGAGTTAGACAGCTTCCATCAAGTTGAGACATTGCTGCAACGCCCGGGCCGAATCGCCCTCGCCCCGTCCCGCATGCTACCCTCTTTCTTTGCCGTTCGTCTTATCCAAGAAGCCTCGGAGCCCTCATCCATATGACATCAAGACCAGGAAAGCTGACCCTCAGCCTCGCCGCCGCGTGCGCGCTCATTCTGCCGCTGACGCTGATCCTTGCTCATGCCTACGGGGCTCAGGCCCACACGCCCGCCGCAGACATTCACGGCATCGTCGTTGCCAACATGGACACCTCGGTCTCGCCGGGTGACGATTTCTACCACTACGCCAACGGCGCCTGGATCAAGCGCACGGAGATTCCGCCCGACCGCGCCGGCATGGGCGTATTTACCGTGCTCACTGACCTGACGGAAAAGCGCACGGCCGCCATCATTGAAGAGGCAGCCAAATCCAAGTCGCCGGCCAACCGGCAGATTGCCGATCTCTACAACTCCTTCATGGACGAAGCCGGAATTGAAGCCAAAGGGTTGGCGCCGCTGAAGCCGCATCTGGATTCGATCGCCGCCATCCACGACAAGCATGAGTTGGCCCGCGCCCTGGGCGAGAGTCTGCGCGCCGATGTCGATGCGCTGAACAACACCAACTTTCACACGGCGAATCTCTTCGGCCTCTGGGTTGCGCCGGGCTTCAATGACTCCGCGCATTACACCGCATACCTGCTCCAGGGCGGCATTGAACTGCCCGACCGCGAGTACTACCTCGCCGACAGCCCGCACATGCGCGAGATCCGCGAGAAATACCTGGCGCACATTGCCGCCATGCTGAAGCTCACCGGGTTCAGCGGTCCGGAGGAACGCGCGAAGCGCATCTTTGAACTGGAACACTCGATCGCAGAGAAGCACATTTCGCTGGCCGAAAACGACGACATTCACAAGGCCAATAACACCTGGAAGCAGGCCGACTTCGCCGCCAAAGCTCCGGGCCTGGATTGGACTGAGTATTTTCGCGGCGCCGGACTCACTCATCAGGCGGAGTTTACCGTCTGGCAGCCCACTGCCTTTACTGCCGAGTCAGCCCTGGTGGAATCCGTTCCGCTCGAGACCTGGAAGGATTGGCTGGCCTTTCACCTGATCGAAGATTTCGGCGGCGTGCTGCCCAAGGCCATTTCTGACGAAGACTTTGCCTTCTTCGGCACCACGCTCACCGGTGTCGCGCAACGGCGCCCGCGCTGGCAGCGCGGCGTTACTCGGGTCAACGATCTGCTCGGCGATGCCGTAGGAAAAATCTACGCGCAACGCTACTTCCCGCCGCAGGCCAAAGCCCAGGCGCAGGACATGGTGGCAAAGATCATTGCCGCCTTCCGCAAGCGCATCGACGCCCTGGACTGGATGGACCCCAAAACCAAAGCTGAAGCCAAGGCCAAGCTGGGCACGCTCTACGTCGGCATCGGATATCCCGAGCACTGGCATGACTATGCCGGCTTCGAAGTGAAGCCCGACGACATTTTCGGCAACATGTGGCGCGCCGGTTTGTTTGAATATCACCGCAACGTGAACCGATTGGGCAAGCCGGTGGACCGGCTGGAGTGGTCCATGTCACCCCAGACCGTCAATGCCGTGAATCTTCCGCTGCAAAATGCGCTGAACTTTCCTGCGGCAATTCTCCAGCCGCCCTTCTTCGATCCCAAAGCGCCCGCAGCCGTCAACTTCGGCGCCATCGGAGCGGTGATCGGTCACGAAATCAGCCATACCTTCGATAGCGAAGGCTCGGCCTTTGACGCCCAGGGCCGTGTGCGCAACTGGTGGACTGAGGCCGATCTCGAACACTTCAATAAAGCCACCGCCGTGCTCGTCGCGCAGTATGACACGTACAAGCCGTTCCCCGACCTGAGCCTCAACGGCAAGCAGACGCTCGCTGAAAACATTGCCGACGTGGCGGGCATCGCCGCTGCTTATGACGGCTATCGCTCCTCGCTCGCCGGCAAACCCGCGCCCGAACAGCAGGGATTCTCCGGCGACCAGCAGTTCTTCATCGCCTTCGCACAGGACTGGGGATCCAAAACGCGCGAAGCTGCGCTGCGGCGGCAAGTGATGACCGACGGCCACTCTCCCGGCCAGTATCGCGCCTCGACTGTCCGCAACATTGACGCCTGGTACGCCGCGTTCAACGTGAAGCCGGGCCAGAAGCTGTATCTTGCTCCGGCCGAGCGCGTGCGCATTTGGTAGCGCCAATCATCAAAATACCGTAAGTAAAATGCCGGAGTTTTGCGAATCGCCGCGAAAGTCCAGACGGGAGCCGCTCTCATGTAGAAGGCTCCCATGCTGGTGGCACAACCGTGGAAGAGCCCGGCTTTAGCCGGGCGTAAGCGGCTCCACTCATCTTATGGGGCTTTAGCCCCGGCAGAATTACCGCACCGCTTCCAGCTCGCCTTCCGGCACTCGCTCTTTGCGTTTGGCGGTGAAAAGCTTCTTCAGGCTTGGCCCCAGCTTGTCGAGATAGATGTAGTAGATCGGCGTGATGTAGAGCGTGAGCGTCTGCGAGAAGATCAATCCTCCGACCACGGCCAGTCCGAGCGGCCGCCGCGATTCCGCGCCCGCGCCCAGCCCCAGCGCGATCGGCAACGTGCCCATCAGCGCCGCCATCGTGGTCATCATGATGGGCCGGAAGCGCACCAGCGCTCCCTGATAGATCGCCTCTGACGCGGTCTTGCCCTCTTCGCGCTGCGCGTCCAGCGCAAAGTCGATCATCATGATCGCGTTCTTCTTCACCAGCCCCACCAGCATGATCACGCCGACAAACGCGTAGATGCTCAGCTCCGTGTGGAAGAACATGAGCGTAGCCAGCGCGCCCACGCCGGCCGAAGGCAGGCCGGAGAGGATCGTGATCGGGTGGATGAAGCTCTCATAGAGAATGCCCAGCACAATGTAGATCACCAGGATCGCCATCAGCAGCAGCAATCCCAGCCCCGCGAATGATGACTGAAACGCCTGCGCTGTGCCTTGCAGCGTAGAAGTAATGGTTGCGGGCAGCACCTGCTTGGCTTCGCGATCGACGGCCGCAATGGCGTCGCCCAGCGCCACGCCGGGCTTGAGGTTGAAACTGATCGTCACCGCCGGCGACTGTCCCAGGTGCGTGACTGTCAGCGGCCCAACTTCTTTCCTGAAGCTGGCCAGCGCGCTCATGGGCACAAGTTGTCCGCTCTTGGAATGGACGTAGAGCATGCCCAGCGCGGAAGGATCGCGCTGGTACTCCGGCTCCAGCTCCATGATGACCTTGTATTGGTTGTTCGGCGCATAGATCGTCGAGATCTGGCGCGAGCCATAGGCGCTGTAGAGCGCGTCTTCCATCGTGCGCGGGTCCACGTTGAGCGCCGCCGCCTTGTCGCGGTCAATGTTCACCGTGACCTGCGGGTTCTTGATCTGCAGATCGCTGGTCACGTCCTGCAGCTGCGTCAACCCGCGCAGCCGCTGCTCCAGCTGCGGCGCGTACTGGTAAAGTTCTTCCGAGTTCGGGCTCTGCAGCGTGTACTGATACTGGCTCTTGGTGAGCTGCCCGCCAATGCGGATCGGCGGAAGGTTCTGCAGATAGACGTTAATGCCGGGGATCTGCGCCAGCTTGGGCCGCAGCTCCTGGATGATCTGGTCCACGTGCGGCCGTTTTTTACGGTCGGTGAGACGCGCAAAAATGCGGCCCGAGTTGAGCGCCGCGTTCACCCCGCCGCCGCCCACGGTCGACATGTAGTTGGCCACGTACGGGCTCTCGCCGATGATGCGCATCGCCTCTTTCTGGTGTCGCACCATGTCCTCGAACGAGATGCCCTGGATGCCTTCGGTAAAGGCGAAGAGCTGGCCCTGGTCTTCGCTGGGCAAAAAGCCCTTGGGAATCGCGGTGAAGAGATACGCCGTGGCCCCCATGATCACAAACGAGAGCAGCAGCGTGATCAGCGGATGCGCCATGACCTTCTTCAGGCTCCACTGGTAGCCGTTGCGCAGGGCGTCAAAAGCTGCTTCACTCTTGCGGTAGAGATATCCGTGGCGCTGGTCGTGGTGAGAGCGCAGGAAGCGGCTGCACAGCATGGGCGTGAGCGTCAGGGAAACGAAGCCGGAAACCAGAATGGCCACGCCGATCGTCACTGCAAACTCATGCAGCAGCCGGTCGATGATCCCGCCCATGAAGAGCACGGGGATAAACACCGCGGCCAGCGAGATGGTCATCGAGATAATGGTGAAGCCGATCTCTCGCGCGCCTTCCACCGCCGCCTCATACGGGCGCTTGCCCATCTCCATGTGACGCACAATGTTTTCCAGCATCACGATTGCATCGTCCACCACAAAGCCCACTGTCAGGGTGAGCGCCATCAGAGATAGATTGTCCAGGCTGTAGCCGAGCAGGTACATCACGGAGAACGTGCCCACAATCGACATGGGCAACGCGAGGCTGGGAATGATGGTCGCGGAAATATTGCGCAGGAACAGAAAAATCACCATCACCACCAGAGCGATGGTCAGCATCAGCGTGAACTTTACGTCGTTCACCGAGTTGCGGATCGAAACCGACCGGTCATAGAGAATGTTCAGCTTGATTCCTGCGGGCATTTGCTGCTGCATCTGCGGCAGCAGCTTCTTGATGTTGTCGACCACCTCCACCGTATTGGTGCCGGGCTGGCGCTGGATGGCCAGCACGATGGCGCGATCGCCGGAAAACCAGCTTGCCGTTTTGTCGTTCTCCACGCTGTCAAAAACGTGGCCCACTTCATCCAGCCGCACCGGCGAGCCATTGCGATAGGCAACGATCAGCGGCCGGTAATCGTTGGCTTTGAGCAACTGCCCTGTGGCCTGGACCGTGTATGCCGTCGAGTGGCCGAACAGCGTGCCCGTCGGCAGGTTGACGTTGGCATTAGTGATCGCGCTGGCAACTTCGTCGATCCCGATCTGGTGCACCGCCAGTGCCCGCGGATCCACCTGCGCCCGTACCGCATATTTCTGCGTGCCGAAGACCTGAACCTGGGCCACGCCGCTCACCATCGAAAGCCGCTGTGCCACCGTTGTCTGCGCGGCTTCGTCCACGTCAGAGAGCCGCATTGTGGGCGCGGCCAGCGCCAGATAGATCACTGGCTGGTCCGCGGGGTTTACTTTCTGGTACGACGGCGGTGATGGCATCTCCGGCGGCAGCTGTGACGCCGTCTTGGCGATCATCGACTGCACGTCCTGCGCCGCCGCGTCCAGGTTGCGGTCGAGCGTGAACTGCAGCGTGATGCTCGTCCCGCCCAGCGCGCTCGAAGACGTCATCGAATCCAGTCCGGCGATGGTCGTGAACTGTTTTTCCAGTGGCAGGGCCACGGCGGCGGCCATCGTGTCCGGGCTGGCGCCGGGCAGGGAAGCGTTGACCTGGATCGTCGGGAAGTCGATGTTCGGCAGGTCGCTCACCGGCAACAGTCGATAGGCGAAGATCCCAAAGATCAGGATCGCCGCCATGATGAGCGTCGTGCTGATGGGCCGCCGGATGAATAATTGTGTGTTCATAACTAAGACCCGCTCTTGATGTCGACTTTGGCGCCGGGCGTCAGCCGCAGCTGCCCGTCTGTGACCACGCGCTGTCCCGGCTGCAGTCCGGAGGCGATCACCGTGTCATCGCCCACGTTCCACGCAACCTTCACCGGCTGCTGCTGCGCCGTCAGGTCCTGGTTCACGACGTAAACGAACGTCCCGCTCTGGCTGGTCTGCAGCGCCGCCGTGGGAATTACAATCGAATTTGGCTGCGACTTCAGCGTCAGCTTTACGTCCACGAACTGTCCCGGCCAGAGCACGTGCTGCCCGTTATCGAATGTGGCCTTCAGCTTGATGGTCCCCGTAGTCAGGTCCACTGAGTTATCGATGAACGTCAGCCTGCCCTGAAAATGCTGGTTGCTGCCTTGCGGCGCCGCATCGACTCTTAGCGTTGTCCCGGTCGAATACTGCTTGATCTCCGCCAGCTGCTGCTCCGGCACGGAGAAGGAAACGTAGATCGGCTCAATCTGGTTGATCGTCACCAGGATCGGCACATCGTTCGCCTTCACCAGGTTGCCCTCCTTCACGCCGATATTGCCGGTGCGCCCGTTGATGGGCGAGTTGATCGATGTATAGGTCAGATTGATCTTCGCCGTCTCCACCGCGGCCTTGTCCGCAGCGACGGTGGCAGCCATCGCGTTCGCAGCTGCCTGCGCGGCATCCACCTGCTGCTTGGAAACTACGCCCTGCTTGCCCAGTCCTTCATAGCGTTCGGCGTCAAGCTTGCTGTTCAGAGCCTGCGCCTCGTCCTTGGCCAGCGTGCCCTCGGCCTGGCGCAACGCCGCTTCAAACGGCTGCCGCTCAATCGTGAACAGGAGCTGGCCCTTTTTTACGAAGTCGCCTTCCTTGAAGTGCACGCCCACCAGCTGTCCCGAGATCTGCGCCTTGATGCTGACCGTCGAGATTGCCTCCACGTTGCCGATCGCCTGCACTTCCACCGGCATGGTGCGCGACGAAACGGTCGCAATCCGCACCGGCGCCGCCGACTGCTGCGGCTTGGCGGCCTGGACAGCATCCTTGCCGGAGCACCCTAAAATCAGAAGGAGAACCACGAACACGCCGAGCGACTGCGAATACAGCGCGCTGGATCCAAGCCGTCTGCACCACCGCAGAAGAGGGCGGCGTTCAGCCGCCCGTCGTGAGCCGTCCCAAGATTTCCGGGGCTTCAGCCCCTGGCGTTTGCCCTGCATTCCGATGATCGCATTTACAAAGTGGCTTCTAGTTTTCATGATTTGGTCTTTTCCCGTGATGCCCGTTTCGCCCATTTGCATGTGCCTTGCCGTTCTGCATTCCGTTCAGCCAGATCCCGGCCAGCGTCTCCGCCACCGCCTCCGGATCGAACTTCTGGTATCTCGCGCCGCCAAACAGCTCCTGCACCAGGAAGTGATAAACCACCATCCCCAGAAAACCGCGCGCGGAAAGCAGCGGATCGACGTTGCGGAACGCGCCCTGGCGCGTGCGCCGGCGGATGTAGCCGGCCAGCGCCTCGTAATAGACCGCCACATAGGTCGAGAAGAAGCGCCGCGAAAGCGTGTGGCTCTCGAGCGCCGTAAACCAGAGCAGCCGCGTCAACTCGGTGTCGCGGGCATTTCGCACCAGGAACTCGCGCGCGATCGCAGCGAAGACGTCATGGTCAGTCCCACCAGCGTCCAAAATCTGCTGGACCTTCTGCCGGCGCCCGCGCGCGTTGCACTGCTCTTCGATAATCGTCCAGTACAGCTTCTCTTTGGTCGGGAAGTGCCGGAACAGCAGAGCTTCATTGATTCCGGCGCGCTCGGCGATCTCGCGCGTCGTGGTGCCGCCGTAGCCCCGGCGCGCAAAAAGACCCGAGGCAGCACGCATGATCTGCCGGCGGCGGTCCAGGGCTGAAAGTCGGAGGGCCATGAAGGGACAGAATGAAGTAAGTAATCACTTACTTTAGCAGGTTGGACAGCGGCGCTCAAGAGTGTAACAAGAGGAAGGGTAAAGAAGTGTTAAGCCGCCCGCAGCCCAGCGCAAGATGATCTCTAATGCTCAATTTTTGGACCAATGCGCGGGCCAGAAGCGGCGATTGGGTTTCAAGAAAGGAACCTGATCTTTACAGACCCACGGCTCTTGTATCGAAAACCTTATCCAGCCAGAACTTTCCTTTCTTCCGATCACGACCAACAAAAGGCGCGAGAAAGCATGCGCATGCGGCTACAAAACCAAGCAGTGTTCGCAGGATGGCCCGACCCAGAGTCAAAGTTGCTCCTTCATCTGGGACAATCTGATAGCCCGCTACACATGCGCCCGGGGAGGGCCTGCGGCGAACCAACGGCCAGCTGAAGTAAAAAATGAGCGCGACAACACCCACAATGAGTGCAGCGCAGGAGAGCGCCCAATCGCCCGGGGCCGGTTCGCTTCGTTCAAAAGCCCATTGGAAGGTCCCCGTTCTTCTCCACTCGGTAACGGTCGGCAGAAGTCCGGCAATGGGGGTCACCGCCATCATGGCAATGATGAAGTCAAGCCAAAAGGCCACAAAGCGACGAAAGACGCCCGGCAGCGGCACTTGGTTCTCCGACGCTGCCGCATACATCAGCGCGAGGTAAACCATAATGATCAAGAGTGAGAGGCAGAGCGCCCAGGTCGTGGTCCCACCGGCAAAGGAGTAGTCTCCACTGGACCACTCGAGAGAAAACCCAAGAATTGTCGGTCTATTCAAAACACTTATCAACAAAATGAATGCCAGAAGCCCCGCAAAAGGCCAGCGGAAGTTTCGCACCTTGAACATGCTTCACAGACTACACGACTTAACGGATCACTCTTGCGGAATTTGTTACGGGTACTCGCCTGCAGGTATATCGATAAGGCGACCTTCACACCCGGGCCAGCGCCTCGCAGAACCATCCCTGCGCATCGGTCCAGCTCTTCTCCAGCCTGAATCCCGCGCGGCGCAGCAGGCGCTCGATCGACAACATGTTGAACTTATAGCTGTTCTCGGTGTGGATCCGTTCGCCCTGGTCAAAATGGAAGCCGCGTCCCAGGTCTTCAATCCAGACCGTCTGCTCGTAGCTGCTTTCCAGATGCATCTCAATCCGCGACTTACGGCGGTTCCAGAAAGCCACGTGCTTGAAGGCGTCAAGATCGAAGGTTGCGCCCAGTTCGCGGTTGATCCGCGCCAGCATGTTCTTGTTGAACTCAGCGGTCACGCCGGCGGCATCGTTGTAAGCCGCGTGAAGAACGTCCGGATCTTTGATGAGGTCAAAGCCGATCAGCAGTGCGTCTCCCGGCGCCAGCGACTGCTGCACGTTGCGCAAAAATTCCTCGGCTTCTTCCGGCTCGAAATTGCCGATGGTCGAGCCCAGAAAGAGCACCAGCTTGCGTCCGGCCAGTGAATTCAGCTCCGGCAATCGATGCGTGTAGTCGGCAACGATCGGCAGGACGCTCAGCCGCGGAAAATGTCCATTCAGGCTGCGCAGCGCCCCTTGCAGGGCCGAAGAAGAGACGTCCACGGGATAAAAATCCGCGCGCAGCTGTCTTCGCAGCGTGGCCTGGATCAGCAACTGCGTCTTGTTCGCGCTGCCCGCGCCCAGCTCGATCAACGTCAGGTTCTTTCCCGCCTGCCGCACCATCTCACCGGCGAATTCGGTGAGCAATCCGCGCTCGGTACGCGTGGGATAGTACTCCGGCGTCTCCGTGATCTCGTCGAAGAGCCGCGAGCCTTCCGCGTCATAAAAAAGTTTGGGCGGAAGCCGGCGCGGACGCGCGGTGAGGCCGCGCAGCACCTCGTCGGCGATCGGACTGGCCAGCAGTGCCGGTTTGTTAATTGCCGTCATCAGCCAGCCTTATGCCGGAAAACTGCCAGCGCGTCTCCGGCGGAAAGAAGTTGCGATAGGTCGCGCGAATGTGCGAGGCCGGTGTGGCGCACGAGCCGCCGCGCAGCACCATCTGCCCGCTCATGAACTTGCCGTTGTACTCGCCCAGCGCGCCCGGCTCGGGCTTGTATCCTGGATAAGCCAGGTACGCGCTGGCCGTCCACTCCCACACATCGCCAATCATCTGTGCCGGACGGCCGTTCTCTGCCGAAGTGGCAGCCGGCTGGGGATGAAATCTCCCTTGCTCCAGCAGATTCCCCTCGATCGGCAAAGTTGACGCCGCGACCTCCCACTCGAACTCCGTAGGCAGCCGCGCGCCGGCCCAGCGCGCGAAAGCATCGGCTTCGTAATAGCTCACGTGACAGACCGGCTCGGCCTCTTCCACCTTGCACGGCCCGGAGCAGGTGAACTGGAACCACTCGCCGTTCAACTTCTCCCAGTAAAGCGGCGCATTCCAGCGATGCGTCTGCACCGCCTTCCAGCCGTCGGAGAGCCACAGCTCCGGCCGCGAGTAGCCGCGATCGTCGATGAATGCCAGGTAATCACCGCACGTGGCCGGCCTGCTGGCCAGCCGGAACGGAGGCACAAAAACCTTGTGCCGAGGCGCCTCGTTATCGAAGCAGAAACCGTCACCGCACATGCCGATTTCGTACAGCCCTTCTTCGTAGCGCAGGGGCTTTTGCGACGCCGAAGCAACGCCTCCCGCGTCGGCGCTTGCCGGCTGATACGGCGGCCGCACCGGATTGCTCCAGAATGCATGTTTAATATCGGTGACGATCAGCTCCTGGTGCTGCTGCTCGTGGTTCAGCCCCAGCACCACCAGTTTGCGCAGCTCTTCCGCCATGCCGGGCTTGATCAGCTTGCGCATGTGCTCATCCACGTGCGCGCGGTAACTGCGTACCTCGTCGAGGCTCGGGCGGGAAAATGTGTTACGCAGCGCCTTCTCCGGCTGCTGTCCCACAGCGTTGTAATAGGAATTGAAAAGATCGCGGAAGCGTAGATCGAAGACGCGATAGCCGGGCAGGTGGGCGGAAAGAATGAACGTTTCGAAGAACCAGGTGGTGTGCGCCTGATGCCACTTGGCCGGGCTCGCCTCCGGACATGACTGCACCATCTGGTCTTCGGCACTCAGCGGAGCCGCCAGCGCTTCCGTCTGCTGGCGTACGGCCGAGTATTGCTGGGCCAGCGCGGCCGCTATCTTCTCTTCAGGCGAAGCCGGGCGAAACGTCAAAACAGACTTCATATGCGCCATTGAGGTCCTCTCAACTTGGGCAGCCATGGTACGCGCTTGGCCGTAAAAATGCACCACGAGCACAACAAAGTGCGTCCTCATAAGATGCGCAATCAGGCCCAAAGATTCGTCGAAACTCGAGGGCCGCCGGTGGTATCTTCAAACCATGCCCCGCGTCATCTTCCACGTCGATATGGACGCCTTTTTTGTCTCCGTGGAAGAGCTGTTCAACCCTGCGCTCAAGGGCAAGCCGGTCGTTGTGGGCGGGCAGCGCGACGAACGCGGCGTGGTCTCGGCCGCCTCCTATGCGGCGCGTAAATTTGGCGTGCATTCGGCCATGCCGTTGCGCACCGCGGCCAGGCTTTGCCCGCAGGCCATCTTTGTCGATGGCCATCCCGACCTCTACCACGAGTACTCGCAAAAAGCCCGCGCCGTGCTGCGCGACTTTTCGCCCGCCGTCGAGATGGCCTCGATCGACGAAGCCTACATCGACATGACCGGCACCGAGCGCCTTCACGGCCCGCCGCTTGAGGCCGCGCACAAGCTGCATCACCAGATGAAAGAGCGTACCGGTTTGAACTGCTCCATCGGCATCGGAAGCTCGCGTCTGATGGCCAAGATCAGCTCGGATAAAGCCAAGCCCAACGGCATCCTTTTTGTGTTGCACGGGCTGGAACAGAGCTTTCTCGCGCCGCTTGACGTCGGCAAGATCCCCGGCGTCGGCAAGGTCACCAAGGCGCGCTTGAACGATATCGGCGTCACCTATATCGGCGACCTGCTCAAGATCGACGAAAGAGTTCTGGAGGACAACTTCGGCAAGTGGGGCCCGGCGCTCGCCGGCAAGGCCCGCGGCGAAGACGCAGGCGCCTGGTTTGAAGGCGAGGTCGGCGAGGACTGGCAGGCCAAATCCATCAGCCATGAGCACACCTTCAATCACGACACCGCCGACGTGCCCAGGCTGGAATCCACGCTGGGCCATCTTTGCGAAAAAGTCTGCCGCCGCCTGCGCGAGCAGAATTTTTCCGCCCGCACCCTCCAGCTCAAGCTCCGCTACTCGGACTTCACCACCATTACGAGGGCGCAGTCACTGCCCGGTCCCACGCAGGTCGATACCGAAGTTTTCTCAGCCATCCGGAAGCTGTTCCACGATAACTGGGAAAAGGGCCGGGCCATCCGTCTACTGGGCGTTCACGCCTCCAATTTCGAAGACCTGCCGGAACAAATGGACCTGCTCGACGGCGACCGCCGGGAAAAATGGGCGCGGGCTCTCTCCGCTTCAGACCGTCTGCGCGACAAATACGGTGATTCTGCCATTTTTCTCGCCCGCGCCATGGGCGGCGCCTTCCGCGAACGGGTGCATGAGAATCCCGCTGAAAAGCCGGAGAAAAAAAAGCTCTAATCATCGCGCCGTACTGGATAGCAAAGAAACTACCGGCTGATTGATTTTTGTTGTGGCAACCAGCTTGAAAAATGCTTAAAGTTCTGCAAGATGTGGTCGTTATTGGCCTCCCGGCGTCCCGGACGGGTCCCACTGTGTGTCCGGGACCGCTTAGGAAGTGTGCATGCCTCCAGGCATTGAATCCAGCATTGTCTTTACCGTCATGGTCGCTCTCTTTGCCTGGCTCTACGCCCGCGACCGTCACCCCAGGGTAAAGCTGTGGTTGTGTGGCTGGATTGCGGTGCTCCTGCACTTTGCCGGGGCTCCCCTGCAGCATGCCAATCTGATCTCTCCCGGTGCAGCCATATGGATCACCACCGGTCTTTACCAGGTGGCGGGCACCTTTTTTCTTCTTTCCGTGTCGGAGGTCTTCGCCACCCCGCGGCGGCGCCTGGGTTTTGTGGTCTTTATCACCGCGGACGCCCTCCTGTATCTCACGGTGCTGATCGCGGGAAGCCAGCAGAGGTGGATATTCATCGCGCTGCTGCTCGTCAGTACCCTCTTCGGTCTCTATCAGGCCGTCAGCTTTTACGGATGGCGAAGTCCCTATCTCTATAGCATCTCCCTGATGCTGCCTTATTCCGGCTGGGTCATCCGCCGGGCGTACCACGGTGATTTCTGGCAGGGGCTGTATTTCTACATGTTTGGCTTCTTTGCCGTCACCGGGCTCGTCTATTACCGCCATTTCCGCCGGTTCACTCCCGGCGTGATCTTCACCGCGATCTCCTTCTTCGCCTGGGGCTGCATTGCTCCTGTGGGAAACGCTCTCTTCTACTCGCGACACATTGGTCCCGGTCCCGGCAGCTTCGTCTGGGACCTGCCCAGGTTTTTCGTCGCCTTTGGCATGATCCTGACTCTGCTGGAGAACCAGACTGAAGTGGCCAAAACCGTGGCGGGCCAGTACCAGAACCTGTTTGAAAACAATCTCGCCGCTGTCTATGTTTCCACTTTTTCCGGCAAGCTGCTGAATTGCAACGGTGCATTTCTCAAGATGTACGGCTTCAACTCCAAAGAAGAGGCCCTGGCGCATCCGGTTGACCTGCTGTACACCCAGCCCTCGGCCCGGCAGCTCTTTCTGGACGACCTGTGCCGCGAAGGCCAGCTGCTCAACTACGAGTGTACGCAGAGGCGCCAGGACGGCACCTTGTTCTGGATACTGGAACGCGCAGTCCTGATCCCCGGCCCGAGTGGTGAGCGCGTAATCGAAGGCACTGCCATCGACATTACCGAGCGCAAGCAGAGCGAGTTGGCGCTCCGCCAGTCGGAAGAGCGGTTTGCCACCATCTTCCGCCAGAGCCCGGTCGGTTGCGGCATTCTCTCGCTCGACGGCGTTTTTCTTAATGTCAACGAAAACCTGCTCCGCATGCTGGCCAGGCCGGCGGAGCAGGTGATCGGGAAGAGCGCAGTGGAGCTGGGGTTCTGGCCAAACCGGCAGATACGCGACGAATTCTTCCACAAGCTGCGCGCTGAAGGCTCGCTGCAGAACATCGAGATCAAATTCAAGGATTCCCTTGGCAACCAGCATGTTGGGCTGTATTTCGCCACCATTGTGCGCATCGGCGGCAAGGAATGCATCTTTGGCATGCAATTGGACCAGACCGAGGAACGCGCGCTGGAAGCCAAGTTTCTGCAGGCGCAAAAAATGGAGGCCCTGGGACGCCTGGCCGGCGGCGTGGCCCATGACTTCAACAACATGCTGGGCGTGATCGGCAGCTACGCCGAGCTGCTGGAAGCAAAGCTTGAAACCGGTGAGAATCTGCGCCGCTACTGCACCAAGATCCTCGATACCACGCAGCGCGCCGCCGGGCTCACCCGGCAGTTGCTCACCTTCAGCCGCAAGGAAATTGTGCGGCCCATGCCGATGGAGACAGCCAAAGCGCTTACCGAACTCACCGCCATTTTGCCGCGCCTCATCGGCGAAGACATTGAGCTGGTGGTCAATCTTCGCGCCACCGGCACCGTCGTGATCGATAAGACGCACTTTGAGCAGGTGATCTTCAATATCGTGATCAACGCGCGTGACGCCATGCCGGGCGGCGGCCAGCTTTTCATTGAGACTGAAGATGTGCTGCGTCCGGTGTTCGGAGCGGGCGGCGGCGTCAGCATCGGCCAGTACGTCGCCATTCGTATTCGCGATACCGGCATCGGCATGGACGAGGAGACGCGCCAGCACGCCTTTGAGCCTTTTTATACCACCAAGGAAATCGGACGCGGCACCGGGCTCGGCCTCGCCACCGTTTACGGCATCGTGCAGCAGTGTCGCGGTGAGATCGGCATCGACTCCATCCCCCGCAAAGGGACGCAGGTCAATATCCTGCTGCCGGCTGCTTCCAGCCGCACAATGGCTGCTCCCGACGACTCCGCCCGCGAAATCAAAAAAGGCCAGGGCAACATCCTGCTGGTGGAAGATGAAGCGGAGCTGCGCAACGTGAATGCGGAGTTCCTGACCTCGCTCGGTTATCGCGTGACCTGCGCCGGAAGCGGACCGGAAGCGCTGGAGTACGCGGCCGGCGATCCCGCCATCGATCTGGTCATCAGCGACGTAGTCATGCCCAAAATGACCGGGCGTGAGTTTGCCGACCGCCTGCTCCAACTCCGCCCCAACACCAAGCTGCTCTACGTTTCCGGTTACGCCGATGACGTCATTCTTCAGTCGGGCGTGCCCACGCAGGGAATCATCTTCCTGCAGAAACCATATTCTCTCCGGCAACTCTCGCTCAAAGTGCAGTCGCTCCTCTCCGGAGCGGCGCGTTCCGCGGAGATTCTTTAGGCGCTCTTTTCCACCAGCTCCGGCTCGGCCAGGGACGGCTGCTTGATCTTCATCGGCAGCCAGCCGCGCACCAGGATGTAAAGCACCGGGATGATAAAGAGGTTCAGGAAGGTCGAGACGATCATCCCGCCGAAGACCGTGGTCCCCACCGAATGCCTGCCCGCCGCGCCTGCGCCCGTGGCAAACACCAGCGGCAGCACGCCAAGGATGAACGCGATGGAGGTCATCAGGATCGGCCGGAGCCGCAGCCGCGCCGCTTCAATCGCCGATTCCACCAGGCTCATTCCGCGATGCTGCAACTGCTCGGCAAACTCCACGATCAGAATCGCGTTCTTGCTCGCCAGCCCGATCAGCATCACCAGTCCGATCTGGCAATAGACGTCATTCTCCAGCCCGCGTCCCCACTGCAGCGCCAGCGCGCCCAGGATCGCCATGGGCACGGCGAGCAGGATAATGAACGGCAGCACAAAGCTTTCATACTGCGCCGAAAGCGTCAGGTAAACCACCAGCAGGCCCAGGCTGAACAGCAAAACTGATTGCGCTCCTGACTGGATTTCTTCCAGCGAGATTCCCGTCCATTCGAACTTGTAGCCCGTTGGCAGCGCTTCTTTCGATATTTCCTCCATCGCATGGATCGCCTGGCCGGAGCTGTAGCCCGTGGCGGCGCTGCCATCGATTTCCACGCTGCGGAAAAGGTTGTAATGGTTGATGGTGCTGGCGTTCGTGCCTTCCTTCACCGTCACCAGGTTGTCCAGCGAGATCATCTTGCCATCGTCAGAGCGCACGTAGAACTGGCGCAGGTCCCGCGGCTGCGAGCGGTACTGCTCGTCCGCCTGTACCATCACGCGGTAGGAGCGGTTGTTGAAGTCAAAATCGTTTACGTACTGCGATCCCATGTAGATCTGGAGAGCCGAGGTGATCTGCGAAAACGGCACGTTCAGGCTCTTGGCCTTCTCGCGGTCAATCTCGACCACGAACTGCGGATCGCGCGCCGTCCACTGCGTGAACAGCGGGTGCACGAGTTCCTTTCGCTCATTCGCCTTGGCCATTACCTGGTGCACCACGTTCTCCAGATCATCCAGGCTGCCTCCGCCGGTCTGTTGCAGCACGTAAGCAAAGCCGCCGAAATTGCCCAGGCCGAAGATGGGCGGCGGCACAAAAGGCACCACGAAGGCTTCCTGGATACTTCCGAACTTCATGCGCAGCTTGTTCACCACGTCTTCCACGCTGTGGCCCTTGCCCTTGCGGTCGGAAAAATCCTTGAGCGTGGCAAAGATGATTCCCTGATTGGGCGCGGACCCGCCAAAGCTGAACCCCGGCACGGAGAACACGCCCAGAATGTCCGGCTCGGCGCTCATCATTGCCGCCGCACGGTCCATCACCTTGGTGGTGTACTGTAATGATGCGCCCGGCGGCGCCTGCACAATGCCCAGGAACCATCCCTGATCTTCTGAAGGCACAAAGCTCGTGGGCACCAGCTTCTCCATCACATACGTTCCCAGCAGTCCAGCGAAAAACACTGCTACCACAGCCCACTTCCAGCGCACCAGGTGATGCAGCAGCCCCTGATATTGTTTCGTGCCGCTGCGAATGCCGCGGTTGATCCAGTGGAAGAAGCGGGCCTGCCGGCCCTCGCGCGGGCGCAGCAGCAGCGCCGCCAGGGCGGGGGAGAGCGTCAGCGCGTTGAACGCGGAAATCGCAATGGAAAATGCGATGGTCAGCGCGAACTGCTGGTACAACCTGCCGGTCGAGCCAGGGAACAACGACACTGGAACGAACACCGCGATCAGCACCAGCGAGGTCGCAATCACCGCGCCGGTCACCTCGCGCATTCCGATCCGGCTGGCCTCGTGCGGCTCGCGCACTCCTTCTTCCATATGGCGCTCAATGTTCTCGATCACCACAATGGCATCATCCACCACCAGTCCTGTGGCCAGCGTGATGCCGAACAGCGTTAGCGTGTTGATGGAGAATCCGAACAGCTTGGCGAAGATAAACGTGCCCACCAGCGATACCGGAATCGTGACCGCCGGGATGATGGTGCTGCGCCAGCCCTGGAGGAAAAGAAAGATGACCAGGATCACGATCAGGATTGCTTCGGTCAGTGTCTTCAGCACTTCAGCAATCGATTCGCGCACTGCCGTCGTCGGCTCAAAGGCGACCTGATACTTCAGCCCCGGCGGGAAACGTTTGGCCAGCTGTTTCATCTCCGCTTGCACACGGCTGTCCACGTCAAGGGCGTTCGCGTTCGAAAGCTGAATTACTCCCAAACCCATCGCGTCGGTCCCGTTATAGCGAAGTTGGCCGCCATAACTTTCCGCGCCCAGCTCGGCGCGGCCCACGTCGCGCAACTCCACCAGCGAGCCATCTCTATTGCGCTTGATGATCATGCGCTCGAACTCTTTGGGGTCGCTCATGCGGCCCACGGCGCGCACGCTGATCTGGTAGTTCTGATTTGGCGGCGCGGGCTGTTCGCCCACCTGGCCCGCTGCTACCTGCACGTTCTGCTCGCGCAGGGCTGAGGTTACGTCGCCCGCGGTAAGACTGCGCGCGGCCAGCTTCACCGGATCGAGCCACAGCCGCATCGAATACTTGCGCTCCCCGAAGATCACCACCTGCCCGACGCCCTTCACGCGCTTGATAGCGTCGCGCACGTACAAATCAAGGTAGTTGCTGATAAAAAGGTTGTCGTACTCTTTGTTATCGGAGTAGAAGCCGAAAGCCATTACAAACGAGCCGGTGTTCTTGGTCACGCTCACACCGGTGGTCTGTACCTCGCCCGGAAGGCGGCCCAGGGTGGTTGACGCGCGGTTCTGCACGTCCACCGCGGCCACGTCCAGGTCGCGATCGAGTTCAAACGTCGCCGTGATCCCGCTGGAACCATCATTCCCGCTGCCCGAGTTGATGTAGCGCATGCCTTCGGTGCCGTTGATGGCCTGTTCCAGCAGCGTGGTCACGCTCGTCTCTACTGCCTTGGAATCCGCCCCGTTATAAAACGCGCTGATGGAAACCGCGGGCGGCACCAGGTTGGGATACTCCGCCACCGGCAGTGTAGGAATGGAGACGGCTCCGGCCAGCACAATCAGCAGTGAGCATACGGTGGCAAATACGGGCCTGCGAATGAAAAAATTAACCATTTGTTTTTGTCGCTTCGAATTCAGCAACTAGCAATCAGCAAGTGCCACAGCTAAAGCCGGTTCAGACCTCATCGATAAGTGTCCAAGCTTCAGGACTGCTTCAGCTGAGCGAATGACTAAAGGCTAACTGCTAATTGCCAATTGCTAGTTGCTAATTGCTTGCCACCACCGGCATGCCGTCGGCCAGCATCTGCACGCTGGTTACAATCACCTTATCTCCCGGCTTGATGCCGTCGAGCACCACATAATCGTTGCCCACCAGGTCGCCCACCTGGATCACCCGCTGCCGTGCCACGGCCTGCTGTCCCTGGCCTTCAGCCACAAAAGCGAACAGCTTTCCGCTGAGCCGGGTCACGGCGGTAATGGGAATCACCGGAGCGCTCTGCTCTGACCACACCACGCGCGCGTGCACCTGCTGCGCGTTGCGGAATTTGCGCTCCGGATTTGGGACCTGCGTCTTGACCAGCAGCGTTTGCGAATCGGTGTCGACGTGCGGCGAGATAAACGCGATCCTGGTCCGCGCCAGCTGCTTGCCCTGATCGTCCACAATATCCACCGGCATGCCCATCTTCAGCGCGCGCGATCGTTCCGCAGGCACGCTGATGTAGGCCTCCAGCGCGCCGCCCGGATCGATCGTCGTCAGCATGGTCTGCATGCTCACGTGGTCGCCCACGTGCACCGGGATATCGCCGACCACGCCCGCTGCCGGCGCCCGCACCGTGTAGTAATGCAGTTGCACCTGCTGCTCGCGGATAGAGGCCTGCAACGCATCGGCATTCGCCTTGGCCGCGTCGTAGGTGTGCTGTGCGGTGTCGAGATCGGCCTTGGCGATCACGCCCGCGGCAAACAGCTGCTTCTTGCGCTCAAGGTCCAGCGCCGCCTGCCGCAAGATCGCCTGCTGTGACTGGTACGCGGCCTCCTGGTTGTTGACCGTCGCCTCCTGCTTCCGCGGATCGATCTCCAGGATCGGCGTGCCCGCCTCAACCTGCTGGCCGGAGTTCACCAGAATCCGCGTAATGTCGCCTTCCACCAGCGGCTGCAGCGTGGCCCCATTGCGTGACTTAAGCGTAGCCAGGTAATCGGTGGAGAGCGGCACTACCTGCGATTGCGCGGTGATCACCTTTACCGGAAATGCCTGCGGCCCGGCCGGAGGCGCGCCGGCCTGCGTCCTGCCGCATCCGGCCACACCAGGCATAAGGACAAGAGTTATGAGAGCTGTCTGGATACTGAGAGTCTTTTTCATGACCTGAATCTATCTATGTTAGCTGAGTTCGATTATCACCGCGCGACGTCCGATTCAATTTAGACGGACCAGTCACAGGATCGATTACGCTTTGTCCCAATTTCGAGCCTTCAACGAGAGTTGGGGCTGCGTGACCTGGACCGCCACCCAAAGGAGGTCAATCCACGTCCGGGCGACCCCATTGCGGAAATTCTTGCAACGGTTACTGGTTGCCCGAATCATCATAGCAAATAAATTACGAAAACACAAATCACGCGCATGAAAAGCCAGCGGATGGCCGCATGTTACCCAGAAGCTGATCCGGGCAAGAATTCATTTAGCAAAATTGAGTGCCCTAGCGAGAATTTGAAGCACTTTTCCACCAAACACCTTATAGACAGCCGGTCATCACCGATTATTATGGCGGCAACATCGGAAGCCATTGATCCCAAATCACTTCCGTCGGGGCCCATAGGTTACTGTCGTACTGTTTTCTGGATTTACAGTTCCCCTTAAACTTTTCCCAATGACCAA
This sequence comes from Candidatus Angelobacter sp., assembly GCA_035717005.1. GTDB lineage: Bacteria > Acidobacteriota > Terriglobia > Terriglobales > Acidobacteriaceae > Angelobacter. The sequence continues at coordinate 19,799 of DASTJB010000237.1, read as the reverse complement.
AGGCCACTGTACGAAGGGCCGTTGAGAGTTCAGTAAACGGCTCCTCACGATGGATCGTGAGCAGATGGCGTTGCACAAGGAGGAGGTTGGCTCGCTTCATGGGATCCGGGTTCCCTGGCTTGCCATTGGTATGAGGTTCCGGTTCAGCCTCGACGGATTGAGGGCGGCGATGATGATCGTCGCCGTTTGCCTGCTCGCGGCGTCGATCCAGGCGCAGGCCCAGTCGAGCTCCGGACAGCTCACTATCACCATGACTGTCCAGTCCTCCATCAGCCTCGTTTTCGATAACAACCCCAGCGTCGGCACCGTGGGTTTTTGCCCCTTGACCAACGCGGGCACCAACAATGTTGGCCTCGATCTCGGTACCGCGGCTTTCCCGGGCAACTTCCATACCTCGACGTGCGTTAATTACACGCACCTCACTGCCGCGTTCTATCAGGTTTCCAGCGCCTTTGACGTGATCGTCAGTAAATCCAACTCCAGCAGCCCCAGCTATTCACTGGCGGCGCAGATCTCAACCCCGCCGCCGGCAGGCGTGATCTGGCTGCTCAATAACGTGACTTTGACCACCACCGGCTTTACCCCGCTCGACGCCGCCGATAACTACGGACAGCGGATTACCAAGACCTTGCAAGTGCAGGTCAGGAACAATGTCCCCGCGCAGCTGTTGCAGGAGACCATCACGTTCCTGGCGACGGCGAATTAGGTATTGCGATGCTGAAGAATTACATCTCGATCTTGCGTGCCGCGGCGGTGGCTGTGCTGCTCGTCTCCGGCGTTTCGATGGCGGCCCAGACCACGGCCACCGGCGTCATCAATGGCACGCTCGTCAATAAGAACGGCATCTCGCTGGTTTTCGATACCGATCCCGCGGGCGTGACGCTGGGCGCGGCGGGGACCTCGGCCGCCAGCGCGAATTTCGGGAACGTCTCAGCTTTTGGCCCGCTTTCTGCCGGTGTGACCCGGCCTTCAGTGACGGCGGCTAACTTCACCGTGCGCACGATCTTTGACGTCCAGGTCATTCAGGGCGGATTGAACAGCACCACGTACACCCTGGCCGCGAATCTGGCCGCCGTCGCGCCTACGGGCATGAATTACAAGGTCGATACCGTCACGCTGACCACGACCTCGCAGACGGTCCAGACCAATGGCGCCTATGGAACCGATGTTCCCCACAACCTGGACCTGGTGGTTTCCACCGCCGCTCCCGGTGCGGGTGGCCCCGCCGTGGGCACCCCGATTACGGTGACCATTAATTTCACGGCCACCGCGAACTGAGTTTGGTTTTTTAGCAGTTGGGCTCTGTAGCAACGAATTTTTGCAGTAAATGAGGGAGAGGAACAATGAAGAAAGTAATGCTCTTGACCATCTTTGCGGCGCTGATGATGATCTCGTCGGCCGCCGTCGCACAAACCGCAACCGGTACGCTGACCGTGACCGCTACCGTCAACGGCTCGATCCAGCTCGTTTTCAACTCTGACGCCGCGGGCGTCGCCCTGTCTTCCGGCGCGGGCACCAACACCGCCACGCTGGCCTTCGGCAACGTCTCGGCCTTCGGTCCCATCGCGGCCGGAATCGTGCGCAGCACCACGGCCACCAATTTCACCGTCAGCTCCGCGGTTGACGTGCTGGTTTCCAAGACCAACTCCGCCAGCGCCAACTACACGCTGAAGGCGCAGCTCGGTTCCGCCGATGCGGTGAATACCTGGGCCGTAGGCGGCGTCGCCGTTACCAGCGCTGCTCAGTCCACGCTGACCGCGACAGGCGCCTATGGCTCCAACAGCAACTTCCCGGTCGCCATTACCATTCCGTTCACCACGGCCAGCGGGACCCTGATCAGCAACACTATTAACTACACCGCCACCGCTAACTAACGGTTTCGATGGCGCTGTATTAAACACAGGGATAATAGATGGACTAGAGCGAGCGCCGGAGGTGCGAAGAGTTTGCGTTTTATCCTGCCTTTATTGCTGTTCGGTTCCTCCCTCATGACCGGCGGGTGGGCACAACGCAAAGGCGCGAGCCAGCGCACCTCCTCCGCAATCTCTATGAAGTCGGTGACAGAAGGGACAATCTCAGTGACTTTCGTGAGCGCGCCGGACGGCGCCGCCCTGGTTGGCGGAGCTTCCGGCCAGCGCAACTTAGACCTCGGCGCCGTGTCCCACGCCGGCAACACGCAAACGCCCAACGTCCAGGTGCAAAAGCTTCCCGGACATTTCGTCGTCTCCACCAGATTCGGCCTGAGCATCCAGGATGGCGCGCAGCACTCCTCGACCGCCACCGTACTCGCCGCTCTCGCCGCGCCCGATCCGTCGTTCACCTTCCGGCTTGACGGCATCACCCTGCAAACCGCTCCCCAGCTCCTCCAGGGCCAGGCCCGCGTGGGACCAACTTTGATTCATCGTCTCGAAATCGACGTTCCGGCTTCCGTCACGGAGAAAAATTCCCAGTTACACAATGCGATCATTTTTCAAATTATCCCGAATTAACGAAGCTCGTGTGGCACAGCCGCCCTCGGCTGTGAGCGACGAAGCTCAAGCTCGTGGACCACAGGCGCCGGGGTCCCCACCGCGCGCCGAGATAAATGTCTGTGGACCGCAGGCGCCCTCGCCTGCGATGAAGGCTCTCAAGGTTTTTGTGGCACAGGCGCCGGGGTCCCCAGCGCGCGCCGGTTTTGCGCGCGGTGGGGTGGAGGCGCCCTCGCCTGCGATGAAAAGGGCCAAGGGTTTTGTGGCACGCGCACTCCTGCCTGTGCTGTGTCTGAGCATTTGTGTGTCGGCGCAAACAGCTCCCGCTGCCCCAGCGCAGAATGCCGCGCCCCTGCGTCCGGCTGACAAGCCCTCCATTTCCCTCAGTCCCGCCGTCGTTATGGCCAAAGGCTCTTTCGGCCAGGGACTCACCCAGACTCTCTATTTCACCAACCAGACCGGCCGCGATCTGACATTTGAGCTCGTTGCCGAAGATGTGATCGTCAAAGACGGGAAGCGCAGCTTCGTCCTGGCGGGTGAAACGCCGGATTCCATCGCCGCGACCGCCGTATTCTCGCAGAAGGCCGTGCTGGTCAAGGCTTACTCTTCCGCCGCCGTCGATGTCCGCCTCACCATACCGGCCCGCACCAGCATCCGCGCCGTAGTCGCCATCTTTCGCGGCACGGACGTGCTGCCCAGCTCCAACGGCTCCGTCGGCATGACGGCATCGCTCAGCGCGCTCATTACCTTTAATCTCACTGACAACGTGAAGCTCCAGCCTGAAGCCGTGCGCGTCACCCCGGCCAGCGAGTCCGCGAACATGTCCATCTCCCAGTGGATCGCGAACACCGGCACTGAGCCGGCGCTGCCTGAAGGCACGGCCGCCGTACTCAATACTGGCGGCGCTCTGGCAGGCAAGGCGGCCTTCGCGCCTCTGCGGCTGCTGCCCGGAGAGCGCCTGGAGTTTTCCGCCGAATATCCCGGTGACCTGCCGCCCGGAAGCTACCGCGTTCTGTGCTCGTACCAGTTTGAAGGCAAGACCCTCACCAGCGAAGGCAAGTTCGACGTGCCGAAAAAGTAAGGGATGAAGCCGTACCTGAGAATTCTCCTGCTCGGCGCCGCATGCGCAATCGCGGCCCAGGGCGAAGCTCCGCTCTCCGTCGGCTACCAGAAACGCATTCAGCTTCCCGTCGCCGGGGCTACAGCCGCTTACTCGCTCGACTCCAACATCGTCGAGGCCTCCGCCGGCAACGGCATCGTAGAAATTCTCGGCAAAGCCCCGGGCTCAGCCAACATAGTGATCGTTACCCCGGCCGGCGTTCAGAGCGTAGCTGTCACCGTTCCGGTGCCGCCGCCCGTTGTTCCGCCCGGCTTCGAACCGCCGGAGCACCTCAACGCTGCCGAGACCGGCAGCTACGAGCTTCGCTACAACTCCGATCCCAGCCAGGTCACCAACTCCGTGGAGCTCAAGCGCACGGAAGGGAAGTCGTTTACCCGTATGCAAGTGGTGAACGCCAACCTCTTTTCCGCCAACGGATCCACCTCCGCAGTGTCCTTTCCCTTTGTCGCCTATCAGATCAGCCGCCCTGATACCGACATGACCTTCATCGACAAAAACGTGGGCAACACTCCGCTCACCGTCGACGGCTTGATCGTCCGCGGCTTCCATCTTCGTCAGGGCCCGTGGGAATTTCACGGCGGCTTCACCTCGATTGCCACTTTCCAGGGACTGTTTCTGGCCACCGACCGCGAATACACTGCCGGGGTCTCGCGTCTCTTCAAGCTTGACGATGCCGATTCCCTCCAACTCAACACCTATTACTTTCAAAATCCCGAAACCCAGCGTCTGGTCGCCGGCAACGGCGCGGTCAGCTCGCTGGCGTACCGGCGCAAGCTGAGCGACAAAGGAAACTTCCTCGCGGAACTTGGGCTGAGCCACGGCCTCGGCTTTGCCTCGCGCGGCACGTACGATGACAAGCGCAACCACATCGCTGGCGACGTGCGCATCGAACCCCGCAACTTCGCCTCGCTCGCCGTCAACAACCAGCACGGGACGTTCGCCGCTCTCAATGCCAGCCGCAAGCTGAGCGAGCGCCTCTACGCCAGTCTCGACCTCAACCAGTCCGGCTACAACCTGCCCACGCTCAGCCAGAGCAACTTCACCACCAGCAGCCTGCTCCATTTCAAGATCAACCGGTACTTTTCCGTGAACAGTGGCAGCGCTTACTCGAGTTTCCAGTCGCGGACTCCGGCAGGCCCGCGCATCGGCTCGTTCAACCTGCCCGTGGGTTTCGACTACTCATCCCGCCATTTCGGCACGGGATTCCAGTACCAGCGCACCATCGGGCTTGATGGCGGCGGCAGCGGCAATGACTTCACCCTGAACGGCCGCGCCTCTGCCGGATCGTTTCAGGTGAGCGGTCTCTACCGTCATGACGTTCAGGTGCCCACGCTGGCGGCCATCTTCTCGCAGATTCCCGGCCTGCAGGATGCGCTGGACCGCGCCGGCATCGTTGCTACCTCGCCGGAACAGCTGGCCGATCTGCTGCGCAACACCGCGATCCTCCAGCTTCTCGGCTTCACCAACGCGTTTACCGTCAACCTCGCGCCGTCGCGCAACGACATGAGCGCCTCTTTGGGCTGGATCTCCAGGCGCCAGAACCGCCGCAAAATCGACGTCACGTATTTCAACAGCAACACCCAGCTGCTTCAGGGCAACAACTTCATCCTGACGACGGCAACGCTCAGCTACTCGCAGCGGCTGCATTCAAGCAACGACCTCGTCGCATCGGCGGCCATGGTCCGCACCACCAGCTTCGGCGTCACGACGACCAAGCCGCTGTTCAGCGTCTCCCTCCAGCACCGCTTTTACACCGTCCCCGGAATGCTGCTGCCCGGCCGCCACGGCGTGATAGAAGGCCACATCTTCCGCGACGACGATTCGCACGGCCTCTACTATCCCCAGGCGCCCGCGGTGGCTGGAGTTGAGGTCCGGCTCGACGATAATCGCGTGGCCCACACCGATGCGCGCGGTTATTACTCGTTCCATCACGTGCCCTTCGGCGTTCATCGCGTGGAGGCGAAGTACCAAAGCGACGAGCCTTTCTTCTACACCACTGATTCGCCCGCCACCGCCGACATAAATTCGACCATCGATTTCGGCATCAACTTCGCCAAAGGCCAGATCTTCGGCTACCTGTTGAACGATGCCGGAAGCGGCATCAGCGGGATCACAATCGAATTGCGGAAAGCGGCCCCTGGAGCCGCACAGGATGAAAAGCTTGCGCGCCGCGTCTCCACGGGCGAGAACGGCAAATTCGCCTTCACCGGCCTTGCGCCGGGTGACTACACCGTGGCGACCCTGGCCGATTCATTCCCCTCAGGCTACGCTCTGGCCGATCTGACCGGCCAGACCATTACGGTTGAATCAGGCAAGCCCGCCAGCACACAGTTCCGCGTTCGCGCGCTGCGTTCGATTGCCGGCAAAGTCCTGGCTTATGACAAGGCTTCATTGCAGACGGTCCCGCTGGCTGGCATCACCGTGCGGTTGAAGGAACTCTCGCTCGAAACCAGGACCGGCCCCACCGGCGCCTACATCTTCCGCAACCTCGCCTACGGGACCTATACGATTGCGATTGAGAGTGATGGAAAGGAGATCACCCGGAGTGTTACTCTCCCGGCCGAGCCGGCGAATTTGCGGGATATCGACTTGAATGCCGGGAAGCTTTTCTGAAATCCCGAGCGTAACGAGGGATTCCTACCCTCACAACAACTTCCTGTGTAACCACTCGTTGCCATTCCTCGTCTTCGTCATCCCCTCGTCAACGAAGCGCGCGTACTCACCAGCGCGCGAGTAGGGGTGAGGGACCTTGTGTTTCGAGAGTACAGTTACAGAGAAGGTACCGCCTGAAGTTCGTCCATAAGGTAGGGGTCCCTCGCCCCCGCTCGGGATTTCAGAAACGCTAGGGATCCACATAAATCCGATGCACCCTCTCGCCCACCCTGGTCATCAGCTCATACGCGATCGTGCCGGCCTTTTCCGCCACTTGCTCCGGCCGGAGCGTGTGCCCGTTATGTGTGCCGTAGAGCAGGACTTCCGAGCCCATGCCCGTCCCAGGCAGGTCTGTCAGGTCCACCTGCATCTGGTCCATGCTGATCCGCCCGACGATCGGCGCGCGCCGTCCTTCCACCAGCACCTCACCAACGCCGGAAAGCCGCCAGGGCAGGCCGTCGTCATAGCCGAAGGGCACAATGCCGACCCGTGTTTCGCGCTTTGCTGTGAATGTCCGGTTGTAGCCCAGCGTCTCGCCCGGCGCGAACTCTTGTATGCTGGCGATCCTGCTGGTGAGTCCCACAGCCAATTCCAGTTCCAGACCGGCCCGCGAGGCTTCCGATGGATAAACGCCATAGAGCCCCAGGCCGATCCGCACCATGTTGTAATGCGCCTGCGGAAAGCGGATTGCGCCCGCCGTGTTCGCGGCGTGGATCTGCAAATCATCGAAGCCGGCGGCTTGAAGTCCGGCAACAACTTTGTCAAACGCCGCAATCTGACCGCGCGTAAAGTCATCCGACTCCGGATCGTCCGCAGCGGCAAAATGCGTACATACCCCGGTGAGCCGCAGCACATCACTCGCGCGGATTCTACGCGCCAGCTTTACCGTCTGCGCAGGCGGCACGCCCAACCGGTGCATGCCGGTATCGACCTTCAAATGCACGTCGAGCACCTGCCCGCTGTTCCTGAGCTGCGCCGCGTATGCTTCAATCAACTCCGCCGAGTAGATCACCGGCGTCAGGTGATAGCGCAGCAGGTTGTCCAGGTCCTCGCGCTCAGAGAGAAAGACAAAGATGTCCTGCTCCGCTCCGGTCTTCCGCACCGCCACGCCCTCGTTCGCTGACGAGACGCCCACATGATGCACCCCGAGCCGCGACATCCACGAAGTCAGCTGCGCCAGCCCGGTTCCGTAGGCCCGCGCTTTGAGCATGGGCATGATGTGGACAGCGCTCCCGCAGTGCCGGCGGAAGCGGGCAATGTTGCCTTCGATAGCTGCAAGGTTCACCCACAGACAGCGCTGCGCGATGGCGCCGGAGAGATCGCGCACCGCCTTCACCATGCCGGCGTTGCGCGGCCCTTTGAAGAGCACGGTGTCGCCCGGCCGCAGCAGCGGCAGGAGCTGGTCTTTCAACTCGTCAGCCGAGCCCACGCGCAATACCGAGCCCTCAGCCCGCACTGATCTATATCCTTCGGCCGTGCTCTCCAGTTCGCCATCGCCCACCAGGAACAGATGACTGAAACCGCATGAGGCCGCTTGCGCTCCCACCTGCTGGTGCTCGCGCGCCGAGCTCGCTCCCAGTTCGCGCATGCCGGCAAAGGCAAATACTTTTTTCCCGCTGCGCGATGCACCCAGCGTGGCCGAGCGCAGCGCCGCGTGGACCGAAATGGGATCGGAGCTGTAGCCGTCATTGATGATGTGAATGCCCTGCGGCGATGACCACAACTCCATGCGCGTCGCCGTGGGCGTGTAGCCGTCGAGCGCGCCGGCAATTTCCTCCAGCCCTGCGCCCAGCAGATGCGCGGCGTAAGCGGCAAAATGCAGGTCGGCGATGATCTCCGGCGAGCGTGTCCGCACCGTCACGCTGCGCGTGCCTTGTCCCGGCGAACCGGAGTTGGGCTTGCCGGATTGAGGTGCTGTTCCCAACTCCAGCACTTGGCCGTCTTCGCTGAGCGAAAGCGCCCTTAGCGAAAGATCGGGGCTCTTTTCACCCACACGATGGATTGGAGCTTTGATGTCCCGCGCCGCCGCGTCCAGGACCGGCTCATTCTCCGGAAGCAGCAGCCAACCGCTCTCCGGCAGACGCCGGAAAAGCTTCATCTTTTCCTGCGCGATGGCCTCGCGGCTGCCGAAAGCGGCAAAATGCGCCAGGCCGATATTTGTGAGGATTCCATAATCGGGCGCCGCGATCGCCTCCAGCGTATCCATTTCGCCCGGCGCGGAGATGCCGACTTCCAGGATTGCCAGCGGCTCCGGTTTCTCCGCCGAAAGCACCGCCAACGGCAGCCCCAGCTGGCTGTTGTAACTTCCCGGCGAAGCCAGAAACTCGCGTCCCGCCAGCAGCGCCCGCAGCGCATCTTTCACGATCGTCTTCCCGTTTGACCCGGTGACCGCCAGCACGCGCCCAAAGTAGTCGCGCCGGTGCTGCCGCGCCAGCGCCTGCAACGCACGTAGCGGATCGTCAACCACAATCAACGCCCATGAAGGATCAAGTTCCAGGCTGCTCAGGCGGTCGCGTGCCACCAGCGCTGCCGTCGCGCCGTTGCGAAACGCATCAGCCAGAAACCGGTGTCCGTCGGCGTGTTCTCCCTTGAGCGGCACAAAAAGCGCCCCAGGCGAAGCGCCGCGCGAATCCGTCGCGATGCGGTCGACCAGCAGGGTAGCGGTGCCACGCAATTCGCTGCCGGCTATGTGGGCAATCTGGTCGAGCTTGGTCGGGATCAAGAGTTCGCCGCTCCGGTAGGCACAGTGTACGGGATTCTATGTTGGTGGTGCAGCGCAGGTATCGGGGGAGTACTCGATGGCTCTGCCATCCCGAGCCACAGCACACCCCGCAGTCTCCGTTCTTCCAGGCTTGAAGTGTGGCGAGGGATCTGCACCGCTGCTCCCTAAGCGCGCATAGCTCCGGCCTCGACCTCGAATAAATGCCAAAATCCGCGTTTGAACAACAAATCCGCTCACTCCAATGCTCGTCGCTCCCGCGCATTGGCCGCTGGCATATAGAATGATTGCACCCCAAAACTCATGGCCAGCCTGTATGAAAAGTGGATGCACTCCTGGGAGACGCGTCTCACCACGCGTGACACCAATCGTGTGGTCCGCCCTTTGGAGTGGGGCATGGAGTGGGCGCAGCGCTGGCCGCTGGTCAACGGAAATTTCCCCGCGTCGGACGAGCACTTCGAAAAATATCTGCACGACCTGAACGGCCTGATCGTCGCCCACAGTGACCAGTTCTTTGCCTACGAGACGCCGCAGGACTTCCGCCTTGAGACCCGTAAAATCGAGCTCTTTCCCACCGGCAGCAACGCCAGCGAGAAAGTTCCAAAGGGCGATGGCCAGTTCCTGCGCTTCACTTCGCCGGCCAGGACGCCTCATCCGGAAAACGATCTCGTAAACGCGCGCTGGCTTCCCGCTGAAGGCAGGCGTGCGGTCATCGTGCTGCCGCACTGGAACGCCAACGGCATCGCGTACAACGCGCTCGGCCCGGTGCTGAACCGCTTTGGCGTTTCGATGCTGCGGCTGAGCAAGCCCTACCATGACATTCGTCGCCCGCATGAAACCGCCCGCTCTGACTATGCGGTTTCGTCCAACATCTGCCGCACGCTCGACGCCGCGCGCCAGGCCGTGCTCGACGTGCGCTCGTGCATTGACTGGCTCAACTCCCAGGGCAAAGACAGCGTGGGCGTTCTCGGAACCAGCCTGGGCTCCTGCTATGCCTTCCTCGCCAGCGCGCACGATCCGCGGCTGCGCGTGAACGTCTTCAACCACGCATCCACTTACATGGCGGACGTCGTTTGGACCGGCCAATCCACCCGGCACGTGCGTGAAGGTCTGGAGCGCGACGGCATGACGCTCGAAAGCCTGCGCCAGTCCTGGCTCTCCGTGAGCCCGATGGCCTACTTTGACAAGTTTGCCCGCTGGCCCAAAAAGACGCTGATGATCTACGCCCGCTACGACCTGACGTTCCTTCCGGAGCTCTCGCGTCAGGCTGAAGCCGGCTTCCGCAAATATGGGAGTGATCTGAAGACAGTCATACTCCCCTGCGGCCACTACACCACCGGCGAAACACCGTTCAAATACATGGACGGGTATCACATGGTGAAGTTTTTAGTGAAGAACCTGTAGGCTCTCGTCTCAGATGCCGGTCGATCCGATTTTTGACGCCGTTTTCAAGGACATCTACGGAAAGCCCTGCTGGCGCGTTACGCCTGGCCACGGATCGTTTCTCACTCTCGAATTTGGCAATCCGCATCTCGAGATACGGGAGCCGATTACTCCTCGGGAAAACACGCCCCAGGATGTGGGCGAGGATTTGCAGTCACGTCGAGTCTCCATCCATGGCGATTGGCATCTCTGGATCTATTGTTGCAATTGGCGGGTATTGCGGGAAAACGAGCTTGTCGGCGATTCGTCTTCGGACTCCCGGATTCAGCGGGCCGCCGACTACCTCGATGGCCAGAAGCTGGTGCAATTCTCAATCCAGGTCCCCAGCGTTCAATGTGTGTTTGCCTTTGACTTGGGAGCCTGCCTGGAGACGCGCCCCTATGACCACGACAGCGAGCAGTGGCTTTTCTTCGATCAACGAGCCAGCAAAGTCCTTACCTTGAGAGCGGACGGGTTCTACAGCTATCACCGTTCCGACCAGGCCGGCGAGGAGGAGTGGCTGCCGATACAGGTCTGAGGCTGCTTGTAGGTATGGCATCACCCATTTCTCGTGCAAGACGCGGCTTGAATGCTGATGGCTATTTGTTTTTCCAGATGGGTTTGCGCTTCTCGATGACCGCGCGCAGGCCTTCCTGCACGTCTTCCAGGTTCATCAGCTCGTTCAGGTAGAGGTCCTGTGAGGTCTTCATGGCTTCTTTGAGCGGGCGGCCAATAGAACTGGCAATCACGCGCTTGGTCACCTCCAGAACTGGGCCGCTGAACTCAGAGATGCGCACGATCAGCGCTTCCACATGCTGCTGCAGCTCGGATTCGGGCACAACTTTGTTGACAAAGCCGAAATGCAGCGCGTCTTCGGCCGAAAGCGCCTCGCCGGTGAGGATCAGCTCATAGGTTTTCTTCGGCCCGATCAGCTGCGGCAGCATCACGGCCGCGAACGGCGGAAAAACTCCGAGCTTAACTTCAGGCTGTGCGAACTTGGCCTTGGGCGTGGCCAGCACCACGTCGGCAAACCCAACCAGCTCCGATCCCGCTCCGATGGCCGGGCCATTCACCACCACCACCACGGGCTTCGAGATGTCCACCATCGCCTGGAACACGCGGGTAAAAGCATCCAGCGTCTGGAAGACGCGGTCGGGGCGCGAATCTTCCAGCGAAATGCCCGCGGAAAATGCCTGCTGGGCCGATTGCAACAGGATGGCCTTCACATCCGCGCGGCCATTCAGGCTCTCAATGGCTTCCGCCATCTCCTTCATCATCGGCACGGTGAGCACGTTGTGCGGGGCATGGTTGAGCGTAAGCCGGGCAATGGAATCCACCACCGCGAATTGAATGTATTTATATGTCGGCGCCGGAGTCCTGGTATCGCCGGTCAGGTCAGGCTCGGTGCCGTGGACGGGCCGTGTGGCCATAATCACCTCAAAATGAGTGTGGAACCCGGTTTTCCGGGAGCCCCACGCATGCCGATTTCACCCGCGGGGGCTGAACGAAGCGTGATTATGCGATGAAAATCAGCCCAGCACAAGCCGACAATCGCCTTAACCGCCACTGGCAGCTTTAGCGCCAATTCCGAAAGTGCTTGGACTTTCGGCTGCGCGTGGCGCGCGATTGACAACAGCAGGCCGGGAAAGCTAACGTCATTGCGGCCGTGGGAAACTTAAAACGAGAGGAAACTACAGATGAAGAGATCAAAGTTGTTTGCACTCACGCTTGTTATTGGTTTACTGACTCTTCCCATCAGCGCGGTGGCCAATTACGAAGACGAGGACCAGCCGCATATGCAGGCGGCGCTCGATGCCCTGAAGTCCGCCGAGCAGCACCTGAATGAAGCCAAGCACGATAAGGGCGGCCATCGCGTCGCCGCTTTGAAGGCCACGCGGGAAGCCATTAAACACGTGGAAGCCGGAATGAAATTCGCCGACAAGGACGACCACAAGAAATAAGCTCCGCTATTACCCAATGCCGGCCCCCGGGCCGGCATTTTGTTGCCCGCTGAATCCAGCTGCGCTGCCTCCAGTACAATAGGCCCCATGAGAATCGCCCTCGGCGCGGACCATGCCGGCTATCAGCTGAAAGACCAGATCAAGCAGCATCTGGCGCAGCGCGGCATCGAACTTCGCGATGAAGGCACCTCGTCGGCGGAGTCGGTCGATTACCCTGATTTTGCCAGCGTTGTGGCCCACGACGTCAGCCAGCAACGGGCCGACCTCGGCATCCTGGTCTGCGGGAGCGGAATCGGCATGGCGATCGCGGCCAACAAGGTGGATGGCATCCGCGCCGCCAGCGTCAGCAGCGAATATGAGGCCCAGATGAGCCGCGAGCACAATAACGCCAACGTGCTCGCCCTGGGTGCGCGGATTCTCTCACCGGAAGAGGCGCTGCGCATCGTCGATACCTGGCTGGCCACGCCTTTTGCCGGGGGACGCCACGAGCGCCGCGTCGAGAAGATCGCGGCCATCGAAAAGGAAGAGCGCTCCGCGGCTGAGAAGGCCTGATGCCCCTCCCCTGGACTCGCGGCGAATTTGAGATCAGCACTGATCCGGCGCGGATCGATCTGATCTTCGTGCACGCGTTTCTCACCATTTCCTACTGGGCGCGCGGGATTCCGGTGGAGACGGTCAAGCGCTCCATTGAGAACTCGCTCGCCTTCGGCGTTTACCGGGCCGGCCGCCAGATTGGATTCGCCCGCGTGATCACGGACCGGGCGACGTTCGCCTATCTGGCCGATGTGTTTGTCGTCCCGGAGTACCGCGGCCGCGGCCTTTCCAAGTGGCTGATGCAGTGCATCTTTGGTCACCCCGATCTCCAGGGCTTGCGCCGCTGGATGCTGGCGACACAGGACGCTCATGGGCTTTACCAGCAATATGGGTTCGCGCTCTTAAAGGCGCCAGAACGCTGGATGGAGATTCACCGCCCGGACATTTACAAGAAAGAACGGTGAAAACGAAGCTAAAGCGACCAAGTGTGATTTGGAGGCTTCTTAGCGTGGTGGATCGTACCCGCGCAAGTGCGCTCGGTCACATTCGCCCAATCCGTTTTCTGCAAAAATCCTGGTCACTTGCGTTCTCAGCGTCAGGAGGCACTCTCATGCGCATACACCATCCGGGCGTCTCGCTTGTCGCCTTCATCCTTGTTGCTCTGGCCGGTTGCGGCGGCAAGAGCAGCACCGTGTGCAAGATCAACTCCATCACTGTGTCTCCTGCCACCGCGACGGTTAATCACGCGGCAGCTCCTCCAGGAAACACGCAGCAGTTTGCCGCTTTCATTGCTTCTGAGCCGTCCGGTTGCGCCTTTATCTTGAGCAATCTTCCGAACGCCACCTGGTCGGTCTCTGACCCCATCAATGTGAGCATCGCCAACCCGCCTGATCCCGCATTCGGCACCGCGACCTGCAAGGCCGCGACCGCGGGCCCGGTGACTGTTACCGCCACGGTTCCCGCGGGCGATGGCGCCAACGTGACCAACACGGCCTCGCTTACATGTAATTAAGCGTTTCGTCTGGAGACAAGGAGCTACATGAAAATACTGTTCTCAATATTGCTGGTCAGTCTGCTTGCTGGATCGAACCGGGGTAGCGGGGGAGAAAAGAACAAGCAAGACTGGATCGGCAATCTGAAGCAAACACCGGTATCGAAATTAGAAGCAGGATTGCCGGAAACCCCGTTTGATCGCTGGTTTTCCGGTCTCATCCGGCCCGCGCATCCGAAGTATCAACGCACTGCTTGTGACGCCGCAGACTCCTCTTCTGGCCAGTGCATCATCGTTTCCGCTGAGGCAACGCCTGGACGGCGAGTAGAACTTACCTTTGCACTTCCGTCGTGGAGCAATGCGAATTCAGGGGGCGCAGGGCCCTATGTGTTCGTTCGCGGCGCCATCGGCCCAAGCGATCCGCGCAGCAAACAGCCCACACGGCTGGTACGGAAGCTGAGCGATCTGCAGGCCATGTTGCGCTGACGTACTCCACAAGCGGCCCAAGATGCTAGTAAGATTCTTATCATGAAGAATCCGTGGATGTCCCTCCCCCTCGTTGAATCGGATCCTGACGTGGCCCGCGCGATTGCCAACGAGGTCAACCGCCAGCATGAAGGGCTGGAACTGATCGCTTCAGAGAATTTCGTCAGTATGGCGGTGCTGGAAGCCGCCGGCTCGGTGTTTACCAACAAGTATGCTGAGGGATATCCCGGGCGGCGCTACTACGGCGGTTGTGAGTTTACTGACGTGGTGGAAAACCTGGCGCGCGATCGCGCCAAGGAACTCTTCGGCGCCGGGCATGCGAACGTGCAGCCGCACTCCGGCTCGCAGGCCAACATGGCGGCCTACATGTCGCTGCTCCAGCCCGGCGATCCCGTGATGGGCCTCAACCTGGCGCATGGCGGCCATCTCACCCACGGCCATCCGTTGAACTTCTCCGGCAAAATGTACAAGATCATCCCTTACGGCGTGCGCAAAGACACGGAGCTGATTGACTACGATGAGATGGAGCAGATCGCCGTGCGCGAGCGCCCCAAAATGATCATCGGCGGCGGCAGCGCCTACTCCCGCATCTTCGATTTCGCGCGCATGCGCCAGATTGCCGACAAGGCCGGCGCCAAACTCATGGTCGACATGGCGCACTTCGCCGGTCTGGTTGCTGGCGGCGCGCATCCGTCGCCCGTGCCCTATTGCGATATCGTCACCACCACCACCCACAAGACTCTGCGCGGACCGCGCGGCGGCATGGTGCTCTGCCGCCAGGAGCTGGCGCAAACGGTCGATAAGATTGTGTTACCGGGCATTCAAGGCGGCCCCCTGGTTCACATCATCGCCGCCAAAGCCGTGTGCTTCAAAGAAGCGCTCCAGCCCGGTTTCAAAGACTACGCGCGCCAGATCGTCGCCAACGCCAGAGCGCTGGCGGGCAAACTCATGCAGGAAGGCTTCCGCATTATCTCCGGCGGCACAGACACGCACCTGATGCTGATTGACGTCTTCGCCAAGGGCATGTTCGGAAGTGAAGCTGAAAACGCGCTTGGCCAGGCCGGAATCACAGTCAACAAGAATGCCATTCCCTTCGATACCAACCCGCCGCTCAAGCCCAGCGGCATCCGCATCGGCACGCCTGCGCTTACCACGCGCGGCATGAAGGAAAAAGAGATGGTGCAGACCGGCGCCTTTATCGCCGAGGCGCTCAACAACCATAAGGATGCACGGGTGCTCGCCCGCATCCGCAAACAGGTGCTGGAACTGGCTGACGCCTTTCCGCTCTATCCCGAGCTGCGCGCCACTGCGGATGTTGCCTGACGACAGCAGCATCACCGGCTTCCAAAAATCAGAGCTTCTGTTACCACAGACGTGGGCCTTATTCCTGCGTACGCCTGGCCCTCCTTTTCGGCGCAACATGCTTCTAACGGGAAAGAAGCAGTCAGGGGGCCCTGGTGGTACTGCGACTCGTAAATCTGGGATGGTTGGTCTGCCTGTTCGCGGCCATCGCGGCAGCACAGACCGCGCACCCCGCGCCTGACGTCAATACCATCGTGCAGCGAATGAACGCCGCGCAGCAGAAGAACAAAGCCAGGCTGCACCCTTTCACCGTCAAACGGGGCTACTACCTGCTCGACAAGCAAGACTCAAACAAGGGCGAACTGGTCGCCAATATCACGCTTCTACCCCCGGACAACAAGCAGTATTGGATTGAGAGCTCCAGCGGCGGCGGAATGGGCCAGAAAGTCCTGCGCGACATCGTCAACAGGGAAACCGAACCGCCGAAGGATGAAAAGAAGAAGGAACTCTCGGCTGAAAACTATGATTTCCAGCTCGCGGGAGAAGAGACCATCAATGGCCGCCGCTGTTTCGTTCTCGGCATGATTCCGCGGCGCGAAGACAAAGACCTGCTTCGCGGCAAAGTCTGGGTGGATGCGGAAAACTACAACATCCACCGCATTGAAGGCAGCCCGGTGAAGAGCCCCTCGTGGTGGATCCACGATCTTCAGATTCTGGTCAACTTTGCTGAAGTTGACGGCATGTGGTTGCGCACCTTTACTCATGCCGCGGCCAACGTGCGCTTCAAGGGCAGGTACGTGATGGAGACGCGCGACCTGGAATATCGCTCGGCCCAGCAGGCAGTCTCCCGCTCGCGCCGCAGCCCGGGGATTCTGGCCGGCGCCGCAATCAATCCCTAAAGCTCGAGTCCAACGCCGCCCTTCGCGGGCTAGAGCAGCATCCCTGTCCGCTTCCAGCGTGTCCGGGAAAAGAAATTTTCCACGATCGAAGCGTAAAACGAGATCCGGTGGGCGGGGTTGTCATCCAGCCATCGCGCCGTGGGCGCGTCGTAAGACCAATACACAAACAGCGGCTCGCCGATCACATTCCTGACCGGCACAAAACCCCAGTCGCGGCTGTCGCTGGAGTTGTCACGGTTATCACCCATGACAAAAAGACTGTCCGGCGGCACTACCGTTGGCCCCCAACTTTCCAGCGGATCGTGGACCGGTCCGTGATGAACAGCATACGGTTCTGAGACAGGCCCGGAGTTGATGTAAAGGACACCGTCGCGGATCTCGACGCGGTCGCCGGCCACCGCCGCCACCCGCTTCAGGTAAGTTTCCGAAGGGTTCTTCGGATAGCGAAAGACCACGATCTCGCCGCGCCGGATCGTCTTCAGCATGGGCAGGCGCCAGTGCAGAAGCGGGATCTCCGGCCCGTAAAGCAGCTTGTTCATGAATAAATGGTCGCCTACCAGGATTGTGCCTTCCATGGAAGCTGTTGGGACAACCGAGGCTTCACCGATGAACGTCCGGATGCCCAGGACGACCGCTGCCAGCACAATCACCCTTCGCCACGAAAGCCGCCACCGAATACGCCAGGACAGCTTGTCTCTGCCCGGCTCCGTGCTGTCAACTTTTTCTGATGGAGGCGTTTCTGATTTGTCGGGCTTGCAATCGGCCAGCGGGATTACCGGGTCGGCCTTCGCCAACCGCCCGTTTCTTGGGTCGGCTTCCGCGTTGAGCAGCGCTTCCGCCGGCGCCGTGTCATCACTGGTAGCGTTAGACTCGGACGCTTTGCCGCTCGGCTCTGCGATCTGGCCATGCGTGTCCGCCGATGTACGCTGTTCCAGTAATTCGATCCGAGTCATATAGACGAAGGGAAGTCATGATTGTTTGGCTTGGCCTCTCAATCCACAATCAGGTGAACACCTGCCTCCTGGGGCAATCGTCCATGAACCCGCGGTCTACGAATCTGAAAATTTCTCCGAATGGTAGCCAATAAGCGAAATCCGAAAGGCGTGCGCAATCTCTGCTATAATCAAGCTCTACTGTCTCGCGCGTCCGCGCGTCGATTGTTCGGGGAGTGGCTCAGCCTGGTAGAGCACCTGGTTCGGGACCAGGGGGTCGGAGGTTCAAATCCTCTCTCCCCGACCATCTTTTTCAATAGCTTACAATCCGCAAGCGCCCTTGAGAGTGCTGAACCTTGTTGAATTTGGAGGCTTTCAGTTACAGATTCATCTACAGGGCTTTTCTGAGCGTCAGTCTAATTGCCACCGCGTTGATTCTCAACGAATGATTCTGCTGCCTCGGCTCAAAGCCAGTTAAGAAAACACTGCAGGTTCACGTTGGCGCCGAGCGGGACACGGCCCTACTCTTGGTAGAAGGATGGTCCGCAAAACCAGAAGTGAACTTGCGGCTTCCCAAGAAAGCTGGGAAACTTCTCGCCCGCGTCGTTGGCAGTCCGGCTTATCATGACGTTCGTTTGCCCGTGTCCCAGGACTTTCCGAGATCGATTCACATAAGCCGACTTATCGGTACAAACCGGTGCCGGTGAGCGCATTGGCGATTTACGGCTCGCCGCGAACCTCGCTCGAAAGTCGACTGCAAAGATCACTTGCCCGACAAGCCGGTGGCGCATCGAGAACAGCCTCCAGAGGCAATCCGCATTCTTCCGGCACCTGATGCCGGCGCCGCAACCCTGGCGGCTTGCGCTCCTGCGCAGGGTGCGGTGCGCACTTTCAGCGTCAGGTGAATGAGGAAGGGTTCAGGAATCGCGAAATTCACACTTGACATTGACTTAAAATCCACTACCATATGGTTGTGGATAGTCTCGGTACAACATTCGCGGCTTTGTCTGATCCAACCCGCCGGGCGATGATCGAACGGCTTTCACGCGGGCCTGCCTCTGTGCATGGATTGACGAAACCGTTTGCACTCTCGCAGCAGATGATTTCGAAACATATTGCCTACCTGGTGCGGGCGCGGATTGTGATCAAGACGAAGCGTGGACGAGAGAGTATTTGCACGCTCAGGCCAGAGGCGATAAAGACAATCAGCGACTGGGCGATTGGCTATCGCCAATTGTGGGAAGAGCGTTTCGACAGGCTGGATGCAGTTGTGAAGCAAATGAAAAAAGCGGAGGTTGGACATGACAAAAGGCACGGTTAACTTTTTCAAACCTGTTTTAATGATTGCGATGCTTTTTTTGACAGCATTTAAGTCTAACGGGCAACAACTCAAACCTGCGCAAAGTGGCTACGCGCCCGTTAACGGCATTCAAGTTTATTACGAAGTATATGGTGAGGGTAAGCCTTTGGTTCTGCTGCACGGAGCGTTTTACACGATAGCGATGAACTGGGCGGAATTAATTCCTGAATTATCAAAGACGAGAAAGGTAATTGCCATTGAATTTCAGGGGCACGGACACTCGCCGTATTCAGATAGACAATTGGCCATTGCTGCTTTGGCAAGAGATGTGGAAGGAGTAATGAATTACTTAAAAATTGATACTGCCGACGTAGCGGGTTATAGCATGGGTGGCTCCGTAGCTTACCAATTTGCTGTACAAAGCCCCGAACGATTAAGCAGATTAGTCATCATTTCCTCTACGTATAAAACGGATGGTTGGCTACCCGTGGTGAGCACAGGCTTTAAGAATTTTAAACCTGAGTTTTTTGATAACACACCATTAAAGACGGGATATGACGCCGTAGCTCCTGACAAAACGAAATGGCCGAAATTCGTAAAGCAGATGATTGATTTCGCGCAAACGCCATTTAACTGCGGAGACGCCAATATTGCGAAGATTACGGCACCTGTATTGATCATTTCCGGCGACAATGACGGCACGAACAAAATTGAATTGATGAAAACATATCAACTGCTGGGTGGTGGTGTGGCTGCCGATTTACAACCGATGCCAAAATCGCATTTAGCGATTGTTCCTTCACAAAGCCATGTGGGCCTGATGATGCAGACTAAAACACTCCTGAATTACCTTGACGATTTTTTGAAGTGAACATGCAGGTTCTGAGATCAGGAACCAGGGGTCGGGAAACTTCAAAATCCATACTTTATGCAGCAAATGAAAAAAGTGGAGTTCAGAGATGACAAAAAACACGGTTAATGAGACAGAGCGGATGGTTATCACAAGAGTTTTT
>DASTJB010000236.1:0-3407 GCA_035717005.1 Candidatus Angelobacter sp. | reverse complement strand
TTACGAAATAATACATTGTTCTTTTTCGCGTAAGGCTCTAGGGTGAAAAGAGCGGCCCTTTTACGGCCGCGTAAAGGATTCTTTAGAAATTGTGGGTTTTTGGCCCCCGGAGAAGCCGGACGGAAATGGCTCTTCAGGCGTTGAACGCGGTTAGTACCGCCGTCAATCAGGGCCGGAGGCCCGTCAAGAAGTTAGCCCAGCCTGAGGCGAGCGAATGCGAAGCCGTAAGGCTGGGTAAACGGTAAGAAAACATTGAGCCCCGGAGGGGCGGCACACTAAAATCTAACATTGTGAACGCTTAGAATTAGAGTGCCAGCGCTAAGAGGCCTTACGAATGAAGTCCGCTTCGATTATCTCGATCCTACTGCAATTGGGACAATTGTTAGCCGGAGTCACGACAACAACTCGTCAAACAATTCCGGAGAACGAAAGTCATGCCAGAGAGGTGTGTAGCCGAATAACCCAGATCAAAATGCTTCCGATGAAGCCCAATGAGGGCGATTTGAATTTCTTCAAAGGGCTCGACCCAGCGTACGGCCAATTCCGTGAGCTTGGGGAGGCGGCAGTACCGTGCTTGATTGGAAAACTGACCGACCGCGCAGTGATGAACGATCCCCGACAGGCCCCCCGGGTGGGTCCTGTGACCGTAGGCGATGTGGCGTTGTGGGTCTTTTGCGATATTACCGGCATGCAACTGCAACAGGCGTTGCCCGCGGCTATCCGCAGAGACTACAAGGAGCGCGGAGAGTACGCATATCTCGATTGGGTGCGCGCCGATTCGAAACACCGGAAAATCGTTCAGCAAAACGTGACGAAATGGTATTCCGAACACTCGTCTCGCAAAATGCCAAAGCAAGTCCCCTAACATAAAGAGGCGGCGCTATTCCAAATCCCCTCCGGCGATGACGGCAATGACGGCGATGGCGATTTCCTCATTTTTCTTTTTCCCTCAAACACGCGATACTTGATCTAACGTGGTCGACTTCCTCAACAAACTCAATCCTCAGCAGCGCGAAGCCGTCGAGGCCGTCGACGGGCCGGTCCTGATTCTGGCCGGCGCAGGCAGCGGCAAGACCCGCGTAATCACTTTTCGGATCGTGCATCTGATTGAGGACAAGGGAGTTGAGCCGGATTCTATTCTGGCCGTCACCTTCACCAACAAGGCCTCCGCCGAGATGGCCGAGCGCGTCGACCAGCTTCTGGGCGGGCGCACGGTACGCAAGCCGCTGATCTCGACCTTCCATTCCTTTTGCGTGCGCGTGTTGCGCCGCGACATCGAGGCGCTCAAAATCGGAAACACCGGCTACAAAAAGGACTTCGCCATCTACGACGAAGCCGACCAGCAGGCGGTGGTCAAGGCCGTGATGCGGCGTATGGGCATCGACGACAAGCAACTGAAGCCCAGCGCCGTGCTCTCGCGCATCTCCTGGGCCAAGAACCACATGCTCGATCCCCAGGAGATGTACCTGCAATCGGCCGATCCCATCACGGAAAAGATCGCGCACATTTTTGAGGAGTACCGCAAGGAGCTGCGCAAGGCCAACGCGCTCGACTTTGACGATCTTCTGCTCGAAACTGTGCGCCTGCTCAAAAGCTCCGCCGAGGTCCGCGAGCGCTACCAGCGGCGCTACCAATATCTACTGATCGACGAATACCAGGACACCAACCGCCCGCAATACGAGCTGATCAAGCTGCTGGCCGGCCCGGAGCACAACGTCTGCGTCGTCGGGGATGAAGACCAGTCGATCTACTCCTGGCGCGGCGCCGACATCCGCAACATTCTGGAGTTTGAAAAGGATTTTCCTGAGGCGCGCATCATTCGCCTGGAGCAGAATTACCGCTCCACGCAGGCCATTCTGGAAGCCGCATCCGCCGTGGTCGCCAACAACCAGAAGCGCAAGGGCAAGACGCTGTGGACCGCGCGCCAGGGCGGCAGCCGCATTGGCTATTACGAAGCGCCCGACGGCGAGAACGAGGCGCTCTTCGCCGCCGACTACATCTCGCAGTATCTGCGCAAGGTGAATGAAGAAGGCGCTGAGGGCGTGCGCGTGGCCGTGCTGTACCGCCTGAACTCGCAGTCGCGCCTGATTGAAGAGGCGATGCGGCGGTATCAGATTCCCTACCAGGTCGTCGGCGGCTTCTCTTTCTATGAGCGCGCCGAGATCAAGGACATGATCAGCTACCTCAAGCTGATCTCCAATCCCCAGGACTCGATCGCGCTGCTGCGCGTGATCAACACGCCGGCGCGCGGCATCGGCAAGTCGACGCTCGAAGTGCTGGAGCGCCTCTCACTCGAAACCGGAATGTCGCTGTGGTCGGCCATTGCGGAAGCCATGGAGCGCAAGCTGCTTCCGGCGCGGGCCCTGGCGGCGCTCAAGAGCTTCAAAGAGCTGATCGATGATGCGCGGGCGATGCTGCTGGGGAGTTTTGTCCAGCGGGTATCAGAAACCGCTGAACCTCGCGAGACTCATGTGGCACCGCCGCCCCCGGCGGTGGCCGCTGAAACGGAAGAATCCGATATTTCCTTCGAGCCCGCGGAACTGGGCGAGAACATCAGCTTTGATTTTGGATCGAATGAACCGGAACCGGAGAAAACTGCCGCCGGCGATCGCAGTGAAACGCAAGCCGACGCTAACGAAGGCTTCCGCGCGCCCGGCGGCCCGGCCACGATTCCGGAGATTCTCAAGTTCCTGATCGACCGCACCGGATACATCAAGCAGCTGGAAGAAGAGGCCACGCCGGAGTCGTTCTCGCGCATTGACAACCTGCGCGAACTGGTGAACGCCGCCATGGATTCGCGCGATCGCGGTGAAACGCTGGCGGAGTTCCTGGACCACGCCGCGCTGGTCAGCGACACCGACACGTATGATCCGCGAGGCACGGTCACTCTGATGACCCTGCACTCAGCGAAAGGCTTAGAGTTCAGTCTGGTATTTCTCATCGGCATGGAGGAAGGCCTGTTCCCGCATTCGCGCGCGTTCAACGATCCGGACCAGATGGAAGAGGAGCGCCGCCTCTGCTACGTCGGCATGACCCGCGCCATGGACCATCTGGTCTTGAGCAACGCGCGTTATCGCCGGCGCTATGGCACGGACTTGCCCGATGCCTCAGTGCCCTCGCGTTTTCTGGAAGAGGTCCCGCCGCAACTTCTGGAAGAACTGGGTACGTCGCGTGCGCCAAGGCGCCAGGAGCATGATTACAGCGAGCGCCATTACAGCTACGAAGACGAAGACCAGAGTGCGCCGTCTTATGGGCAACCGGCTGTCGGCCGCTCCAAACCCCCGGGCCCCCGGACCGCGCCGAATTTGCGCGGGTCGGGGTTGAAACCCCCGGGCCCCCGGACCGCGCCGAATTTGCGCGGGTCGGGGTTGAAACCCCGGGGCCCCCGGACCGCGCCGAATTTGCGC
>DASTJB010000235.1:0-8592 GCA_035717005.1 Candidatus Angelobacter sp. | reverse complement strand
CCAGTGGTAAAGTCTGGTGTTGGAGCGCCAATACTGGCCGGACGACACTTCAACCCAAACCAGTCGATTTCAATATGCAGTTGTATTGTGGCAGCCAATCTCTGTCCGAGCCCTTTTCAGGGCCGCAAGAAGCGTTCGCGTTCAGGAAGGGTTAGGTTGGTTCGTGCACCGCTAAAAGACTGGGACCAGCCCGGAAGAAACAGTTCCCTTGTTAGAAACGCAAAACGCGCCCTGGCTGCGCTGATGCTTATCTCACCGTGCGGACGTGATTGCCACATTTTTTTTGCTTAGTTTTGTAAAGAGATTCCAAGGAAAGTTCCAAAATGGAACGAGGTTGCAAAAAGAGTTTCAAAATGTGCAAGGAACGCAACTGGCGGCGCTTTCGGTTCGCCAACAAATCGATCGCGTATCATTGGGTCCGGAGAAAACCATGGTGCTTCCCGCATATATAGGTGCACTCGACAGCAAGCAAACACGCGAAACGGCGCTGATTACCGGGGCGTCCAGCGGTATTGGGCTGGATCTCGCGCGGCTGATGGCGCCGGGCTTCGATCTCATCGTCACGGCGCGCAACCAGGTGGAATTGGAAAAGCTCGCCCGCGAACTCGAGTCGCAGCACGGGAACCATGTACACGTGATCGCCGCCGATCTGGCCCGGGCCGAAGCGCCGAAGGCGATCTTCGACGAGATCGAACGGCGCGGGCTTGCGATCGACGTGTTGATCAACAACGCAGGCTTCGGCGCGTACGGCAACTTTGCGGAAAGCGAACTCCAAACCAATCTGGACATCATCGTCGTCAACATTTCATCGCTGACGGCGCTTACGCGCCTGGCATTGCCGGGAATGCTGGAGCGCAGGCGAGGAAGAATCATGAACGTCGCTTCGACCGCCGGCTTCCAGCCCGGCCCGTTGATGGGTGTTTACTATGCGACTAAGGCCTACGTCATCATGTTTTCTGAAGCGATTGCCAATGAGCTCAAGGGCAGCGGAGTAACAGTTACGTGTCTGTGTCCCGGACCAACGGCCACGCAATTCGCCGAGCGCGCCCACATGGAGGAATCGAGGCTGTTCAAGCTGGGCGCAATGACGGCGATGGACGTAGCGCGGGCGGGATACAAAGGCATGATGGCAGGAAAAACCCTGGTGGTTCCCGGCTTGATGAATAAGACGCTCGCCTTCTCTGTCCGATTCAGTCCGCGCAAACTGGTTACTGCGATCTCAAGGAAGTTGCAGGAGCGCACGAAAGGCAGGTCGGGGGCTGCGGGCGCAAAGAATTAGAGAACATTAGCCTAAAAACAAGGTACAATCCTTCTCGCACAAATAGTTCACAGTGGAGCTCTTGAGCTCATTGGGGAGGTAGACGTGCGTTCCAAGATCGCGCTCACTTCAGCAATGTTTCTATGCCTTGTGTTCAGTGGGTTCGCCGCTGGACAAGAAAAGACCAGTTCTGCGTCACCACCGCAGTTGGTCACCACGCCTGCGCAACAGCAGCCAGCGGCCACGCCGGCCGGGCAGAAAGATGATGCCATCACCAATCAAGCTGTCATGGACATGGTGGCAGCCAAGTTACCTTCTGACATTATCGTCGCTAAAATCCAGAGTTCTAAAACTAACTTTGATCTATCGACGGACGCTCTGGTGAAGCTGAACCAGGGAGGCGTGCCATCGGATGTGGTCAAAGCGATGATCACCAAGGGCAGCACACCTGCGCCGGGGACTGCGTCTGCCGCCGCAGCGGAGCCTCCCGCCGACCCGAACGATCCGAACGCTTTGCATGATCCGGGAATCTATGTGTTAGCGTCGAACGGACGGGAACAAAAGCTGATCATGCTGGAGCCCACGGTCTATTCCCAGGGCAAGAGCGGCGGAGTGTTCGCTTCCGCTATGACCTATGGGATCGCGAAAGTAAAGTGGAAGGCCGTGGTGAGGAATCCGCACGCCAACGTAAAGATTGGCGATCCCCACGCCACCTTTTACTTCTACTTTGAAGAGAAGGGCGCGGGCTTGAGCCATGCCGAGTTTGGAGGAACCAGCACACCAAATGAGTTCACGCTGCTTAAGTTCGACGTGAAGAGCGAGACCCGCGAAACAACCGTGATGAAAGCCAATGCGTTCGGCGCCTCCGCCGGCACCGACGACAAGGCCAACATTCCTTTTACCTTTGAGAAGCTGAAACCGGGAATTTATAAGGTGACTACCAAAAAGCCGTTAGCGCCGGGAGAGTACTGTTTCCTGGGCGCCAGCTACGGCGGAGCTTACGCTCCCGGAGCTGCTCAGGCAAGCCGGCTGTTCGACTTCGGTGTGGAATAGATTCCGCTGCCAGCAACTTTGTGAATGGCCTGCAAGCCGCGATCGGCTTTGCAGGCCTTTCTTGCGCTTTTATGATTCTGCAACAACCCGAGTCCATGGGCTAGCCCGCAGAAGTTGAAGAGGCTGCGGAGCTGATCTCCCGTTTTACGTTTTCCGCCTGCAAAAGATGGCGGCGCTGGTGGGCCATCATCCAGGGTAGCGTGGCGGCGAGGCGCATGCGGAAAACTCCCTGCCCGGCTTTGATCCTGGAGAGATCAAGTCCATCCTGCTCCCGCATGAGGCGTTCCCACTCGTCCTGCGCTTGCAGAAATGCCAGCAGGAGTTGCCGTGGGTCATCGATTGTCGCCGGCGGGCGCACATTCTTGGGCGCGCGGATACGGAACTTGGGCGGCGGCTCAGCGATCCAGACCATCAGCCGGCCTTTCGGTCCGAGGGAAAAAGGACCGCTGCCACACTTCTTTTCCGTTTTTCCCTTCTCGATTGCCGGGGCCATGATCTTCTGCACCGCGGCCGCAGTCACGTTAAGGTGGGCGATGCATTCGGCGATCGACCACTTGCCGGGTTCAGGACGACGCGTGAGTTGCTCAGCGCTGAGCCCGGAAACGACCGCTTGAGCGCGGTTGCGGGAGTCGGCGATATCTCGAGATACGGATTTGGGATCGAAATTCATGGCGCTTATCTTACTCCCACTCACTCCCACTCAATCGTTCCCGGCGGCTTGGATGTGACATCGTAAACCACGCGGTTGATGCCCCGCACTTCGTTCACAATGCGGTTGGAGATGGTCTTGAGCACGTCATATGGCAGCGGCACCCAGTCCGCAGTCATGCCATCTTCCGAATGCACCGCACGAATCGCGCAGGTGTAAGCATACGTGCGCTGATCGCCCATGACGCCCACGGACATCACCGGCAGCAGCACAGCGAAGGATTGCCAGATCTGCGTGTAGAGCCCCGCACGGCGGATCTCATTCACCACGATGTCATCGGCTTCCTGCAGCAGCGCAATGCGCTCGGGGGTGACCTCGCCCAGGATGCGGACGGCAAGGCCCGGGCCGGGAAACGGCTGGCGCTGCAGAACTTCCTCCGGCATGCCCAGCTCGCGTCCGATGCGGCGCACTTCATCCTTAAACAAATCCTTTAAGGGTTCAATGAGCTTCAGCTTCATCTTCTCCGGCAGACCGCCGACGTTGTGGTGCGTCTTGATGGTCTGCGATGGGCCGCGCACGCTGCGCGATTCGATCACGTCAGGATAGAGTGTGCCCTGCACCAGCCAGTCAACCTTGCCCATCTGCTGCTCCAGCCGGTGCGCTTCCTGGTCAAAGACTTCAATGAATTCGTTGCCGATGATCTTGCGCTTTTTTTCGGGATCGCTGACGCCGGCGAGTTTGGAGAGAAAGCGCTGGCCGGCATCCACAGCAACGACGTTCAGTCCGAGCTTCTCTTTCAGGTTCTGTTGAACTTTTTGGAATTCGTTTTTGCGCAGAACGCCGTTGTTGACGAAGACGGAGATCAAGCGGCGGCCGAGAGCGCGATCGACGAGCGTGGCGGCCACGGCGGAGTCGACGCCCCCGGAGAGCGCGCAGATCGCTCTTCCCTGCTCGCCGACGGTTTCGCGCACCTGGCGGATGGTCTCGTCGATGAAGTGCTGCGGGGTCCATTCACCGCGGGCGCCGCAGACGTGGTAAACAAAATTGCGCAAAATGTCGATGCCGCGCTTGGTGTGATGGACCTCAGGATGGAACTGCACGGCCCATATGCGGCGTGATTCGTCTTCAATGGCCGCCAGCGCATTGCTGCTGCGCGCTACTACTTGAAATCCTGCGGGAAGCTGCGTGGCCTCGTCGCCGTGCGACATCCAGACGTTCAGCGACTCCGGCAATTCCCGGAAAAGCTGCGAGCGGCCGTGATGGACCGTGATTTCGGCGTGACCGTATTCGCGCTTGGGTCCGGGACGCACCGTACCGCCGAGCTTGTGCACGATGTAGTGCAGGCCGTAACAGATTCCAAGCACGGGCAGGCCGAGCGCGAGCACGCGTTCGTCGGCTGGAGGAGCATCGGCGTCATAGACCGAAGATGGCCCGCCGCTCAGGATGATGCCGGCAGGGCGGTAGCTCCTGATTTCATCAAGTGAGGCGCTGCACGGAAGAACCGCGGAAAAAACTTTGAGTTCGCGGATGCGGCGCGCAATCAGCTGCGTATATTGCGAACCGAAGTCGAGGATGACAATCGATTGATCTTCCACGAACAATTTTCCTTGATTCGCGCCGGTGTGTAAAGACCAATCACCGCGGCGAGGATTCTTCCACCGGAAGCTCCGGATCGACGATGCCCATTTCGGCCGCGAGCGGATCAGGCTGCAACGCCAGGGCCAGGTAGGCGGCTGTCCGGGATATATAAAGAAAATCGGCGATGAAGCAGTAGCCCAGCAGCACGATCACGCACAGCTTCAGGTAAGACTGGAAAGCCGTGGCCATCATCGATGAGGTCAGACCGATGATCGCCAGGGCAATGAGCGCAAGAACCAGGCGCAGGAGCAAAAAGATGAAGGCAATGGCGGCAAAATCCGAGGCGTGGCGCCTGATATTGCGCCGCGCTTCGCGCAGCGCCGGAAAGAACCCCTGCCCTGCACGACCAAAAATCGCGGCCTGCGAGAGATGCCAGTTCACTAGGAGCCAGATCGTCGTAAGCACCAGGGTCGAAGGGATTGCGATCAGATAGAAGCGGCCCAGGTCAGTGTGCGTGCCCTTGGTGGCGAAATAGACGGCCATCAGCAACGAAGCCAGCCACAGCAAGGAACCAACAACCGTGGACAGGGCGCGCAGCCACTGCACCAGCAGCATGGCGAAAAAGCCGAGTGGTGCACGCGCGGGCTCGAGCCGGCGCAGCGTGATCCGGCGGGCAAAAGCGGCCAGAAGACTCCAGAGAAGTCCCAGCCCGAGAGCGAGGGCGGCGAGTTCAAAGAGCACCGGCAGCAGGCTGGGCAGCGGTTTGATCACGATGCTCAGGCCGGCCAGAGCGAGCATGCGAAAATTCTGCGTTCGCCAGGCCGTCAGGACCCAATCCATCACCTGCAGCTGCGTAAGCATGATGCGGCAGGCCCATAAAGCCAGGAGGGCTGCGGTGATGGCGAACGACCATCGCCAGAGAATCTCGAGCAGGAAAATGCGCAGATTGCGGCCGGCGGCGCGGAGACCCTGCGTGATGGGATTGGGAGGAGTCATTTGTCTTCAACGACTATTTCACCACTACGTTCACCAGCTTGCCCGGTACGACAATTACTTTGACCACCTGCTTGCCTTCAATGGCGGCGCGCACTTTTTCGTCGGCAAGCACGCGCTCGCGTACCGTCTCTTCCGCACTCTCGGCTGGAAGCACGACATGCCCACGAAGCTTGCCGTTGATCTGGATCGGGAAGGTGATCTCGTCTTCCTTGGCCAAAGCCGGATCGTAAGCGGGCCAGGGATGGCGAAGAAGATTCTTCTCCGTCTCGCCGATGTACTCCCACAATTCCGCCGCCAGGTAGGGCGCAAAAGGCGCGAGCAGCAGGATCACGTTCCGCTGCGCTTCGGCCAAAAGCGCCGGAGGAAATTTCCCGGCCACGACTTCATCTTCAACGCTGTAAAGCTCATTCACGAACTCCATGACTGCCGCCACAGAGGTGTTGAAATGCCAGCGTCCCTGGAAGTCCTCGGTCACGCGCTTGATGGTCTGGTGCAATTTGCGCTGAATTTGCCGCGCTTTGGCGGAGAGCCGCGCCGAAGCGCCGGTTCCATCCTTGTTCTGGGCCGCGCGCGAAGTGGCGCCGTTGCGCATCACGAACCTGTAGGTACGGCTCAGGAAGCGGTGCACGCCCTCCACCCCGGCCTCCTGCCAGTCAAGTTCGCGGTCAGGCGAAGTGGCAAAGAGCGAGTAGACGCGCGTGGAATCGGCGCCGAACTGCGCCACCATGTCGTCAGGCGAAACCACGTTGCCCTTGCTCTTGGACATCTTGGCGCCGTCTTTGATCACCATACCCTGGGTAAAGAGGCGCGTCGCCGGCTCGTCATTGTGGACGATTCCGAGGTCGCGCATGAATCTGGTCCAGAAGCGCGAGTAGATCAGGTGCAGGATCGCGTGCTCCACGCCGCCGATGTACTGGTCGATGGGGAACCAGTAGTCGACCGTAGCGGTGTCAAGCGCACGGTCGGCGAGTTTCGCGTTGGTATAGCGGTAGAAATACCATGACGAATCTACGAAGGTGTCCATGGTGTCGGTTTCGCGCCGGGCTGTGCCGCCGCACTTAGGACAGGTGGCGTTTACAAACTCCGGCACCCGGCCGAGCGGTGACCCGCCCTGCAACGTGATGTCTACGTTCTCCGGCAAAAGGACCGGGAGATCTTTTTCCGGCACCGGAACCACGCCGCACTTCTCGCAGTAGAGCATCGGGATCGGCGTGCCCCAGTAGCGCTGGCGCGAGATGCCCCAATCTTTGAGCCGGTAAGTGACAGTGCGCTTGCCGAAGCCGTGCTGCTCGGCATAAGCGGACATTTTCGCGATGGCTTCCTGGTTGGAGAGCTCGCTGTACTCGCCGGAGTTGATGAGCAAACTGTCTTTTTCCGTGTACGGAAGCACCGGCGGCTCGGGCTCGCCATTACGCGGGGGCTCCGCCGTGCGGCGCGGAAGAATCACCACACGAATTTCCAGGCCGTACTTCTGGGCAAACTCGTGGTCGCGCTCGTCATGCGCCGGCACAGACATGATGGCTCCGGTGCCGTAGTCCATCAGGATGTAGTTGGCTACCCAGATGGGAACGCGCTCCTGGTTGAAGGGATTAATGGCGTATCGTCCGGTGAAGACGCCGTGTTTCTCCACTGCAGCCACGTCGCCTGCTTCCCGGGCGCGGGCCTGCTCACGTGTGAGATCTTCAACCCCGGCGAGCAATCCAGGATCATTGCCGATCAACTCAGCCACCGCCGGATGCTCAGGCGCAAGCTGAATTGACGTTGCCCCGTAAATCGTGTCGATGCGCGTGGTGAAAACCGTGATGGTCTCTTTGCCCGGAGTGACGGCGCCATCGATTTTGAAGTCGAGCAGCGCGCCTTCACTGCGGCCGATCCAGTTGCGCTGCATGGTGCGCACCTTTTCCGGCCAGCCGTCAAGCTTTTCGATCCCGGCGAGAAGTTCTTCAGAGTAATTTGTGGTGCGCACGAACCACTGCTCCAGCTCGCGTTGCTGGACTGGCGTTTCTTCATGCCGCCAGCAGCAGCCGTTGGGCAAAACCTGCTCGTTGGCGAGCACGGTGGCACACTCCGGACACCAGTTCACCTTGCTCTTCTTGCGATAGGCGAGGCCCTTCTCGTATAGCTTCAGGAAGAACCACTGGTTCCACTTGTAGTATTCGGGAAGACAGGTCGTCACCTCGCGCGACCAGTCGTAAGCAAAGCCCAGGCGCTTCATCTGCGCCTTCATATGCGCGACATTGCGGAGGGTCCACTCTTTGGGCGGAACGCTGTTCTTGATGGCGGCATTTTCCGCTGGCAGACCGAAGGCGTCCCAGCCCATGGGATGAAGCACGTTGTAGCCGTTCATCCACATGTAACGCGCCAGCGCGTCGCCGATGGCGTAGTTGCGCACGTGCCCCATGTGGAGCGCGCCTGAAGGATACGGCAGCATCTCCAGGACGTAAAACTTCTTTCGCTTGCTGTCGTGCGGCTCCGCGGCGTAGAGCGCCGGGTCGGACTCCCAGCGTGCGTGCCACTTTTCTTCAATGCGCTGCGGCTCGTAGCGAAGCTCGCGCTGCTCCGGTGGCTGGTTGGCGGTCATGTTGATAGTTTCTTTCATTTCTGTCGCTTCGCTCCAAACCGCTCAACGACTCTCCTCGGAATATGCTTTTTCTGCTCCTGAGGCAGCGGGCTTGGCGCGTGGGCGCCCTCGCCCTTAATCTACCGCTTCGCTCCCAACCGCCGGCGCGCCTTCTCCGGCGGGGTTTCTTCTGACTTGAGGCAAGCAGCTCGCCGCTCGGGCTCGCTGCTGTACCTATGACTCTACGCTCTCTTCCGTTTGACCGGGACCCGCGTTGTTTCCTTCTTTGCCACCACCAATGACTTCAACATTGCCACATTCCGCAAATCGTCCTGCGGCTCGTCAATTGGCGTCTCCGCGATGAACGCCGCGTGCTCCGTGCGCGGATCGTTCAGCAACCGGCGAAAAGGCTCCAGGCCAATCGTTCCCTTCCCGATGTGCTCATGTCGGTCGCGCTTTGAGCCCCGCGGATCTTTGGCATCATTGCAGTGCCACACC
>DASTJB010000234.1:0-3714 GCA_035717005.1 Candidatus Angelobacter sp. | reverse complement strand
GCGCAGCCCGGAGAATGGATCCTCGGTTGGGGATGGGATGAAGGCAAGTGGGCCGCGCACTATCCTGACAATGAAGCCTTGAGCCGCGCTTCGCCCAGGAACCCGGTTTACCTGGTCGGACTCCATAGCTTTGCCGCCTGGGCCAACAAGATGGCGCTTGAGCGCGCCGGCATCACCGCGGCCACAAAAGATCCTGAGAACGGCAAAATCGTCCGCGATGAAAAAACCCTGCAGCCTACCGGCATCCTGCTCAATCGGGCCCAGGAACTGGTTGAGGGCCGCCTGCCGCCGGTAACGCTGGAGGACACCAAGAAAGCTATCGCGCTGGCGGCCGGGGAATGCGTGCGCAACGGCCTTACCTCAGTGCATGAGGCGCGCGTCTCTTCTCTCATGGTCCGGGCGTACCGCGAGCTGCTGCGCGAAGGACGCCTGCCCGTGCGCGTCTATGTAATGCTCGACGGCGCCGACAAAGCACTGGTCAACGAATGGCTGGAACGCGGCCCTGAGGTCGATCCCCATCGCCGGCTGACGATTCGCGCCTTCAAGCTGTTCGCCGATGGCGCTCTGGGATCGCGTGGCGCCGCGTTGCTGGCTCCTTATAGTGATGCCCCGCAGACACGCGGCCTCGTCACCACCTCCCAGGCGGAAATCTATGACCTGACCCGCCGCTCCCTCGCCCGGGGTTTTCAGGTGTGCACTCACGCCATCGGCGACGCGGCCAACCGTTTCACGCTCGATGCCTACGAACAGGCGTTGCATGACGTGCCTTCCGCGCAGGACGCGCGCCTGCGCATCGAACACGCCCAGGTTCTGGCGCCGGAAGATATTCCCCGCTTTGCCCGGCTCCATGTGGTTCCCTCGATGCAGCCGGTCCATTGCACCTCCGATATGGGTTGGGCGGAGAAGCGCGTCGGCCCGCAGCGCATCCTCGGCGCTTACGCCTGGCGGTCGCTGCTCAAAACCGGCGTTCACCTTCCCCTCAGCTCTGATTTTCCCGGAGAGACATTGAATCCGTTTTACGGCATCTATGCCGCCATCACCCGGCAGGATCCGGACGGCAATCCTCCGGGCGGCTGGCATGCCGAGCAGCGCTTGATCCTGGACGAAGCCCTGCGCGGATACACCCGCGAGGCAGCGTATGCCGGGTTCGAAGAGCAGGAGGAAGGCTCGCTCGCGCCGGGAAAGCTCGCCGACCTGATTGTGATCGACCGCGACATTACCCGGCTTGGCTCGAAACCGAAGGAGCTTCTGTCAACCCGAGTGCTGAAAACTTTCATTGGCGGGAAGTTGGTTTACCAGGCCGCCCCGGCAAAGAAATAACGCCGATGCGTTCGGCGGGTGGTTCACCCTTCTATCGAGATAAGAGTTCACTAATCCTTCTAAGAGCGGCGTAAATGATGGCGTGTGGCTCTTCTGAGTAGGATAGAATCGGCCGGTTATCTGAACGGAGAACTACAACATGAAGAAGCTTGTCGCCTTTGTCCTGCTCATCTGTGTTCCTTTCGTGGTTTGGGCTCAGGAAGGAAACACCTTCAACAAAGTCCGCTACAACGGCGGCAGCATCTCCACCAAGGTCAAGCCTGACGATTGGGACAACAAGCTCACGGTCAGCTCCGATGCCATTGTCTTCACGCTTAAGGACGGTCAGGCCATCTCCATACCTCCGCGCCAGGTCACCTCCCTGAGTTACGGACAGGAGGCGCACCGTAGAGTAGGCACAGCGGTTCTCATCGGGGTTTTTTCTCTGGGTATCGGCGCTCTGAGCGCGCTCCACAAGACCAAGCTGCACTATATCGGCGTTAACTACGATGACAAGGACGGAAAAAAGCAAGGGCTTCTGCTGCAGGGTGATAAAAGCAATTTCCGCGCGATCATTGTCGCGCTTCAGGGCGTAACCGGTCTTCCTGTCTCAGTGGCGGAGAAAGAAAGGGGTGAAATACCAGCCGGCATCACCACGCAGACCGCAAAGCCGCAAGAAACGAAGGCGGCTGAATCGAAAGAGCCCGGCAAGGCTGCGCCCGATGCCGCTTCTTCGGATGCCGCGCCCGCGCCTGCCCCTGCTGCATCGAATGTCACCGCAGCGGAAGCCGACGCGATGATTGCTCTGGTCTCGACCCCGGCGGGTGCCGACGTAAACGTGGATGATGCTTTTGTTGGTAACACTCCTGCGACTCTTAAACTAAAGCCCGGCAGACACACCATAAAAATCTCAATGGCGGGATACAAGGATTGGGCCCGGGAGATGACGGTCCTTTCCGGTTCGCAG
This sequence comes from Candidatus Angelobacter sp., assembly GCA_035717005.1. Classification (GTDB taxonomy): domain Bacteria; phylum Acidobacteriota; class Terriglobia; order Terriglobales; family Acidobacteriaceae; genus Angelobacter. Next base: position 1,448 of record DASTJB010000234.1, on the reverse strand, counting down.
GTCTCATTGACGGCCACGATGGAGAAAACGAATTAAACCTTGTGGCCCCCTGGACCCCGAAAACCGGGGACAGGCGGAACGTTTTCTGTCATTTCAGTACCCCTTAGAATCAATCCTTGGATTCTGTTATTCTCCGCTGCAATGCCACGCAGAGGCATTCTTCGGCGCAGTATCACCCTGATCGGCGCGGGCAATCTCGCCCACGCTCTTGGTCCGGCTCTGCGTGCAGCCGGCTACACCATTGATGCCGTTGCAGCCCGCGAAACCGCCTCTTCCCGCCGCCGCGCCGCCATGCTGGCGCGAATCGCGGGCGCAAAGACCGTTCCCCTGGCGCAGATCACGCCGCAGTCTGAGATCATCTGGCTCTGCCACACCGATGACGCGCTGGCTGAAACAGCGCTTCTGCTCTCGCGCAAACCGGGATGGAAAGACAAAATCGCTTTTCACTCCAGCGGCGCGCTCTCCAGTGACGTGCTTGCGCCGCTCCGCCGCAAGGGCGCCCACGTGGCCTCGCTCCATCCCATGATGACATTCGTTCCCGGCGCCACGCCGCGCATGAGTGAAGTGCCGTTTGCCGTGGAAGGCGACCGCGAGGCCGTCGCGGCGGCCAAAAGGATCGTTAAGAATTTGGGCGCCGAAGTTTTCGAAATCAAGAAGCGGTCCAAGACGCTTTACCACGCCCTGGGTTCTTTCTCATCTCCGCTACTCGTCGCCACGCTGGTCACGGCCGAGCGCGTGGGCCGCGCGGCCGGCCTCAGCGCCAGCCAGACCCGCAAAGTCATGGGGCCGATCCTCCGCCAGACGTTAAAGAATTACCAGGAACGTGGCGCCGCGGCCGCCTTCAGCGGCCCCATCAAGCGCGGCGACCTCTCGACCGTCCGCCGCCATCTGCGCGAACTTAAACGTGTTCCCGGCGCCAGCCAGCTCTACCGCGCGTTGGTGAAATCGGCGCTGATGGATTTGCCCTCAGCCAGGAAAAGAGAGCTTCTGGGTCTTTTACAAAAATCTCTGAAACGCGGAGCAAAGGAGTAAGCGGAGGAAATTTGGCAATTGAGTAACTTGGTTATCTGGTAATTGAAAAGCTCTCGGTCATCGCGGTTTTCCAGATGGCCCGGTGAACCGATGGTCCGATGACCAGATCATTGCTCCTCCGCTCCCTCCGTTCCTCTGCGTTTCAAAGGTTTCCGTGGATTCACCATACGGGTGCGGGGCTGAATGCTGACTGCTGAATGCTGAATGCTACTTGGTAAAGAGATGTCCCAGCTTTTCCTTCTTCGTGTTCAGATACCGCTCTGACGCCGCGTGCGGCTCGACCTCGCAGGGGACGCGCTCCACCACTTTGATTCCCGCCGCTTCCAGCGCCGCCACCTTCTGCGGATTGTTTGAGAGCAGCCGCACCTGCTTGAGTCCCAGCTTCTTCAGCACTTCGGCGGGCAACTGGAACTCGC
>DASTJB010000233.1:0-10183 GCA_035717005.1 Candidatus Angelobacter sp. | reverse complement strand
GGGCTTTTTCGGACACGTACCCTCCCTACTTCCCCATGGCCTTCTCCACCTCGTCGGCTGTTCGTGGCAGACCGTGGCTTAGCAGCACCAGCTTTCCATCCTGTCCCACTTCGAACACGTCTTCGATCCGTATTCCCAGCTTTTCCTCCGGAATATAAATTCCGGGTTCCAGCGTAAACACCATGCCTTTCTCCAGCGGCACGCTGTTGTCGCTTGCATCATGCACGTTCAGCCCAACGTGGTGTCCCAGTCCGTGAATGAAATACTTGCCCAGCGGCTCGCCATGCGTGTCCTTGCCATGCGAATTGATGAAGTCAAACGCCACCTTGTACAGCGAATCAGGATCAGTGCGGCTGGTGGCCAGCTTTGACTTCCCTGCCTGGAACGCCTGCATCGCCGCTTCCTGCGCTCCCAGCACGACGTTGTAAATCTCGCGTTGCCGTGCCGTGAATTTGCCATTGACCGGCGCCGTCCGCGTGATGTCAGTTGCGTACATGGAGAACTCGCCGCCCACGTCCATCACCACCAGGTCTCCGTCCTGCATGGTGCGATCATCGGCGGAGTAGTGCAGCACTGTGGAGTAGAATCCTGAGCCGACGATCGGCGCATACGCCGGGCGCTCGCAACCCCGCTTGCCGAACTCATACTGCATCAGCGCGGAAATCTCCCGCTCGTTGACTCCCGGGTGGATTGCCTTCAGCGCCGCCTGATGCCCCGCGACGGAAGCATCTGACGCCTCAGCAATAAACTTCAGCTCACCGGCGTCCTTCACCATGCGCAGCCGTGCGATCAGCACCTTCGCATCGCGGAATGAAACATAATTCGGGAAGGAATTGCTGCGGCGGAGCCACTCCAGTGGTCCGGTGGAAGGAGTGGTCTGCCCATTGGCGCCCAGATCAGAGTAGACGACGGCACGCGGCTGCGGCAGGATCTTCACCAGCTCGTCGTGCATCTTGTCCAGGCTCTCGACTTTGTCGAAGCCGGTCTTCTGCGGCGCCTGCGGATCGTCCGGCCCCAGCTTGGGCCCGGTCCATTTCTCCTGCGTCAGGTTGTGCTCGGCCAGAAAAAGTATCTCGACGTAAGGATTGGCGTTGATCAGCAGCGCCGCTCCCGGCTCGCCCCAGCCGGTCAGGTAGTAGAAATTGTCTTCCTGGCGAAAACCGTAAAGATTGTTGGGACCTTCGGCCTCTGTAGGCGCGAAGAGAACCAGCGTGCCCCCCTCCAGCGCCTTGGCCAGCGCGACCCGGCGTGCGCGATAGTGGGAATTGGGCTGACGCTCTGTGGCGTTCGCCGCTGACGCGGCGGCAAGGCAGAGCAAGAACGCGATCAGGAAAAATCGTCTTCTCATGGCGCTGCGGATTCTACCACGCGCCGCCGCCGCCATTCTCGACTGTCGGACAGACCGTACTGTAAGATTCGAAGCCACAATGAAAGAGAGCGCAGAGTCGTCGTTATTAGCAGGCACAAAGATCGTCAGCCTGGCCCTGAACGCGCCCGGTCCCGTAGCAGCCGCACGGCTCAAACAGCTGGGCGCTGAGGTCACCAAGATCGAGCCTCCAGAAGGCGACGGCACCAGCAAGTTTGCGCCGGAATGGTATGACCAGCTCTGCACGGGCCAGACCGTACTCCGGCTCGACCTGAAAGATGCCGGCGGCAAACAGCAACTGGCTTCACTGCTCGCGCACGCCGATTTGCTTCTGGTTTCATTTCGCCCCTCGGCGCTACGCCGGCTGGGGTTGGATTGGGAGACGCTGCATGCGCAGCATCCGCGGCTCTGTCTCGTAGGAATCATCGGCCATCCCCCGCCTGATCAGGAACGCAGCGGCCACGATCTAACGTATCAGGCCGACTTTGACTTGCTCCGCCCACCCCAGATGCCGCCGACTCTTTTTATCGACATGGCGGGCGCAGAACGCGCGGTCAGCATGGCGCTCGGGCTGCTGATCAAGCGCGCTCACACTGGAGAATCCGGCTGTGCCTGGGTCTCTCTCTACGAATGTGCGCGTGATCTCGCTGCGCCCTTGCGCGCCGGGCTCACGACGACCGGCGGTCTGCTGGGCGGGGGCTATCCGCTGTACGGCTTTTATCAGGCCAGCGACGGCTGGGTCGCGATCGCGGCTCTGGAGCCGCGTTTTGCCCAGCGTCTGCTTTCCGAGCTGAAGCTTGAAAAGGCCGACCGCGCCGAACTGGAACGCATCTTCCATGAGCGTAGCGCTGCCGAATGGGAGCGCTGGGCCGCTGAGCGCGATCTTCCCCTGGTTGCAGTGCGGAAAACCTCATGAGCAAAAAAAATGCGCCGGATCTTCCCGGCGCATCCAGTTCGAAGGAATGCCGCTCTACTTGCCCATGGATCCGCTTGCGTTGGGAACGTCTTTTGATGTCATGTCGAAAGTGAGCATGAATCCGTTGGTCCCCTTGAACTCATACGCTTTGGCCCCTTCGCGATAGGCTTCCATCTCGTTCGGCATCATGATGAAGCCGTCATTGCGCGGAGTGCCCCAGTAGCGGACGCCCTTGAGCACTGCCGGTTCATCGGTCATGCCTTGAAAACGCTTCAATTTAACCTCAGCCGTCTTGCCGCCGTTCAGCGTGGCATGGGCCGTGTTCTTATCGAAGGTCCAGGTGTCGATGCTGCCTTCCGCGGTCTGGAGCGAGTTCCATTTCACCGGGAAAACGTGGCCGATGATCTCGCCCAGCGCCTTGCGCTGATCCGGAGTTGTGGCTTTGTCAAAGGTGACGATGGCCCAATCCATCTGGCCCTTGCTGAAGTCGCCGCCCAGGTCGCCATTGATCCAGAATTTTGCGCCGGTCAGGTCCGTGGTGCCGTAATGGCCCTTGTTGACTTTGTATGCGTTGTTGAACTTGCAGTAGCTGTGCGCCTGCCCGTGATCGTGGTGCCCGGCGGGGTGATCGTTGAAATAGCACATGCAGAACTGAGGACAGCTGCATGCCTCGATTGCCGTGGCGTTGATGGCCCAGTCGTTGGTGGAGCCATGCCCTACCGAAATCGAAATCAGGCCGGCAATGACAACAAACAACACTCTACGCATCCCGAGTACCTCCTCTCGTGCGCAGAATTATGCGCCTAAAACAATCATGGCGCAACCGATATTGGCGGCAAAGCAGCCGCCGTGTAGGATGTTGCGTCACCCCTTTTAGTGCGAAAGGACGTACTTGTGTTTCAACAAAATCTGCTTTCGGGCAAGCGAATTCTTGTTACCGGCGGCGCCACCGGCCTGGGCAAGAGCATGGGCAAAAGATTTCTGGAGCTCGGCGCTTCACTCTACATCTGCGGGCGGCGTGAAGACGTCCTGAAAGACGCCGCCAATGAGTTGCAGCAGTCGACCGGCGGGTCAATCAAAACTTTTTCCTGTGACGTCCGCGACAGTCAGCGCGTGGAAGCGATGATCGAAAGCATCTGGCAGGACGGGCCTCTCGACGCGCTGGTCAACAACGCCGCTGGGAACTTCCTCTGCCGCACAGAAGATCTCTCGATCGGCGCCTTTGAGGCAGTGATCGGCATCGTTCTGATGGGAACCATCCACTGCACCATGGCTTGCGGCAAACGCTGGCTGAAGGAGAAACACAAAGCCAGCGTCCTGAGCATCACGACCACGTACGCGCAGTGGGGCTCGCCCTACGTGCTGCCGTCTTCGGTGGCGAAGGCCGGAGTGCTGAACCTGACGCGGAGCCTCGCCGTCGAATGGGGCAAGCGCGGCATTCGCTTCAACGCCATCGCACCCGGGCCGGTGCCGACTGAAGGTGCGTTTTCTCGGCTCATGCCCGTGAAGTCGCTGGAAGAGATGGCAAAAAAGCGCAACCCGCTCGGCCGTTTCGGCACGCACCAGGAACTGGCCGACCTCGCAGCGTTCCTGGTAAGCGACCAGTCAGGCTATGTGAACGGCGAGCAGATCGTCATGGACGGCGGCGAGCAGCTCCAGGGCGCCAGCGAGTTTGTCCATCTGGGCGACCTGCTGACCGAAGAGCAATGGCAGATGATGAAACCGAGAAAGAAGAGCTAGGCGCTGGTACCGGCCGAAGATTTGTTGGCGGCATTTCTGGCGGGTGAGCCGAAAACCGAAACCAGCCGCTGCTTCCAGCTGCTCGCGCTCCTTAGATCATTCCAGATATCGATCCACTCATGAAAGGCGATGCGCAGCGGGTTGTAGCTGTTGATGTTCTTCGTCAACCCGTAAACCACTTTCTCGCGCTCGGGCTCAAACGTCCCAAACATGCGGTCCCAGATGATCAGCACGCCGGCGTGGTTGCGATCGAGATACTGCCGGTTTGATCCATGATGCACGCGGTGGTGCGAGGGCGTGTTCATCACCCACTCGAGCGGTCCCAGTTTGTGCACCAGCTCGGTATGGACCCAGAACTGGTAGAGCAAACTGATGGCCTGCATCGTGAGAATCATGATCGGTTCAAAGCCCACCAACGGCAGCCACAGCCAGAAGACGAACGACATGAAGTTGCCGGTCCATGTCTGGCGCAACGCGGTGCCCAGGTTGAAGCGCTGCGACGAATGATGGATTACATGCGACGCCCAGAACAGCCTGCATTCGTGGCTGGTACGGTGAAACCAGTAGTAGGTAAAGTCGTCGGCGAAGAACAGCAGCAGCCACGCCCACCACTGATAGCCAATCTTGAAAACCGCGAAGCGGTGCACCGCCGTGAACACAGCAAAGATCAACGCCTTACTCAAAAGGCCAAGCAACACGTTGCCCGTGCCCATGGAAAGACTGGCTGCGGTGTCTTTCAGTTCGTAGAGGTCGCGCCGCATGATGGCGTCCACCACGGCTTCCAGAACCAGGAGCGCGATGAAGCCGGGGATGGCCAGGTGGATCAGGTTGGGTATCTGCGGCATGGCGGCAACTCTGATTATGGCAGCACTTGGGCAGAATGAAAATGCAGAAAAGGCCCGCCGCGTGATATGGCTTCTCACCACAACACAAAATCCGCCGGGACAATTACAATTTCCTGTTGTCCTGAATGCCATGCGCGGCCCCGCGCCGCCGTCTCCGGAGTTTTTCATGAAGGCCATTCAAGTCCAGAAAACCGGCGGTCCTGAAGCCCTGACCCTGGTCGATCTTCCTGTTCCCCGGCCCAAGCCGAATGAGGCGGTAGTCAAAATCGCGGCCATTGGCGTTAATTTCATCGACGTCTATTTCCGCGAAGGCCGCTATCCTTCGCCCCTGCCCTTTGTCGACGGCCAGGAGGCCGCCGGAACCGTGACCGAAGTCGGCAGTGACGTAACGTCAGTCAAACCCGGTGATCGCGTAGCCTACACCGGCGTGCTCGGCGCCTATGCCGAGTATTCCGCCGCTCCGGCCGATCGCCTGGTCCGCGTCCCGGACAACATTACCGACCGGCAGGCCGCCGCAGCCATGCTCCAGGGCATGACTACGCACTATCTGGTGAAGACGACTTATCCGCTCAAAAAGGGTGAGACGGCGCTGGTGCATGCAGCCGCGGGCGGCGTGGGCCTTTTGCTCTTGCAGATGGGCAAGGCGATCGGGGCGCGCATGATCGGTACGGTTGGCAGTGAGGAGAAAGCCAAACTGGCCCGTGAAGCCGGCGCCGACGAGGTGATCGTCTATACCAAACAGGACTTCGAGACCGAGACAAAGCGCCTGACCGATAATAAAGGCGTGCATGTGGTATACGACGGCGTAGGTCAAAGCACCTTCGAAAAAGGATTGAATGTGCTGCGCCCGCGCGGCTACATGGTGCTCTTCGGCGGCGCCAGCGGGCCGGTTCCGCCGTTTGACCCGATCAAGTTATCGCAGAAGGGATCGCTTTTCCTGACGCGCCCAAGTCTGCTGCATTACATCGCGACGCGTGAAGAGCTGGAGCAGCGCTCGAGCGACATTTTCAACATGATCGGCTCAGGCAAGCTGAAGCTGCGGATCCCGCATGTGTTCAAGCTGAGCGAAGTGCAGCAGGCGCACGAGGATCTCGAGGCCAGAAAGACCACCGGCAAGATACTGCTCGTGCCGTGAGCGCCTGCGTTCACAAAGGCATTACGTCAAACCTGGCGTGATCGATAAACTAAACGTAGAGACGTAGCCGGCTGCGTCTCTACCACTGAGAAAGTCGCAATCGCTCACAATCCTTCGTAATCGGAAATTCATATCAAGGAGAATCATGTCCACACTCGGATTCATCGAATACGAAAAAGCCAGCCCTGAGGTCCGCGCGGTTTATGACGACATCATGGCCACGCGCAAGATCGACAAGGTCACCAACTTCTGGAAAGCGCTGGCGCACGATCCTGAGCGGCTGAAGCGAACCTGGGAGGACACCAAACAGATCATGGCCGCAGGGGCGCTCGATCCGCTGATAAAAGAGCTGATTTACGTTGCGGTGAGCGTTAGCAACCAGTGCGACTACTGCATCGCCGCGCATACGGCCGCTGCCCGGAAGAAAGGCATGACGGAGACGATGTTCAACGAGATGCTCGCAGTGGTGGGGCTGGCCAACCAGAACAACCGGCTCGTCGCCGGCCACCAGGTGGAGATCGACGAGCAGTTCAAAGCCATCGGCTAACTGCTGCTTTCGCAGAAACCCAAGTGGCACCGACCCGGGAAGGATCTCATGCAGAAAATCACGCCATTCTTGTGGTTCAACGACCAGGCCGAAGAGGCCATGCACTTTTATACTTCGATTTTCAAGAATTCGAAGCCCGGCCGCGTCACGCGCTATGGCAAAGGCGGTCCTGGCCCCGAAGGCAAGGTGATGTCAGTGACATTCCAGCTCGAAGGCCAGGAGTTCATGGGGCTCAATGGCGGACCGATGTTTCACTTTACTGAGGCAATATCGCTCTTCGTCGATTGCGAAACCCAGGAAGAAGTCGACCAGCTGTGGGAGAAACTTTCCGCCGACGGCGAGAAGAGCCGCTGCGGCTGGCTGAAAGACAAGTTTGGTCTTTCCTGGCAGATCATCCCTCGGACTCTGATGCAGCTGCTGCAGGATCCCGACCCGGAAAAATCAAAACGCGTGATGCACGCGATGTTGAAGATGAGCAAAATCGAAATCAACGAATTGCAGCGCGCCTACCAGGGATCGTGAAATCGGCTTCACCGGACCGCAGCAGAAGCCGGATTGCTACTTGCGTGGCATATCGCGGAAGTTCTACACTCGTCCGTTTGCCTTATGAGCCAATCTTTGCTTCCGATCACTGCCATCGCCGAGCGCCTGGGGCTGCCAGAATCGTATTTCGAACCCATCGGGCGTTACGGCGCCAAGCTCAAGCTCGACATCCTTGCTGACCCGAAATTTCCGCCACGCGGCAAGCTGATCCTGGTCACCGCGACCACGCCGACTGCTTCCGGCGAAGGCAAGACTGTGACCTCCATCGGCCTGACGCAAGGGCTGGCGCATATCGGGCGCAAGCCGATCATCACCTCGCGCGAGCCTTCGCTCGGGCCGGTGTTTGGGATGAAGGGCGGCGCGGCCGGCGGGGGCAAGTCGCAGATCGAGCCCAGCCAGAAAATCAATCTGCATTTCCACGGCGACTTCCACGCCATTACCTCGGCCCACAACCTGCTGGCAGCGCTGCTCGATGCGCATATCTTCCACGGCAATGACCTGCAGCTCGACCTGGACCGGATCACCTGGCCGCGCACCATGGACATGAATGACCGCGCGCTGCGGCGCATCACGCTCGATATCGGCGAGAAAAAGGGCGCGCTGACGCGCACCTCCGGCTTCGTGATCACCGCGGCTTCAGAGATCATGGCGGTCATGGCGCTGGCTTCCAGCCTTGAAGACCTGCGGCGCCGGCTGGATGCCATCGTGGTGGGCGTTTCAAAGACGGGCAAACCGATTCGTGCGGCCGATCTGGGCGCCACCGGCGCCATGCTCTCCCTGCTCAGCGAAGCGATCCTGCCCAACCTTGTCCAGACCACCGAGGGCGTGCCCGCGATGGTCCATACCGGGCCTTTCGGCAACATCGCCCACGGCACCAGCAGCGTGATTTCGCACAAGATGGGTGTGCGGCTGGCCGACTACGTGATCAATGAAGCCGGCTTTGCCGCTGACCTGGGCGCCGAGAAATACTTCGATATCGTCATGCGCTCTTCCGGCATCGCTCCTTCATGCGCGGTGCTGGTGACCACCGTACAAAGTTTGCGCAACCAGGGCGGAGGCGACCTGGACCGCGGCGCGCCCAACCTGGTCCGCCATATCCAGAATATGAAGCAGTTCGGCGTACCGATCGTCGTCGCCGTCAACCGGTTCCCAACGGATTCCGACGCTGACCTCCAGAAGCTGGCCGATTATGCCGCGCAGCAGGGAGTCGCTACCGCGCTGAGCGAGGGGTACACCAAAGGGGGCCCGGGAGCAGCAGCGCTCGCGGAGAAGGTGGTTGAGACGATCGAGAAGAATCCCGCGCCGAAGGTGCAGCCCATCTACTCCCTGGAAAGCTCGCTTGAAGACAAGATTGCGAGCGTAGCCACCAGGATTTACGGCGCAGCGGGAGTCAACTTCAGCGATAACGCGCGGACCAAACTGAAGCAGTTCAATGAGTGGTGCTTCGGCAAGCTGCCGGTCTGCATTGCCAAGACTCAGTATTCTTTCAGCGACAACCCCAAGCTCCTGGGGGCGCCCAGCGGTTGGACGCTCAACGTCACCGATGCTTCCGTTTCCGCCGGTGCCGGCTTCGTCGTGGTGATTTCGGGCAATATGATGCTCATGCCAGGACTGCCCAAGGCTTCCCGCGCGTTGACTATCGATGTAAATGAGAAGGGCGAGATTATCGGAGTCTAGCGGTATGCGCGGCGCCGCCCGCCGAGTGCTCGCGCCGGCAAGGTAATGATGGCCCGCAACAGCTCCAATACACCGCCGACGGCGATGCCGGCGATTCGAAACGGCAGCAGAACCAGCCACACCAGCGGATAGAGCACCAGCGCGACAAGGGCCAGCGGCCAGCAGAGCACAAACAGGATGCACCACAAAAGAAATTTGGTCATAGGCTGCTGTCAATCAATACGAACGCCGCGGCAAAAAAGTTCCTAAGGTGCAGGAATAATCCAGTCTGCCAATGATTTTCCAGGTGGTTAGAACGAGGTTTCTGAAGCGGAAATGACCTTGAACGGCTGCATGGAGAAGACCATGTCAATGGCTTCGCAGCTATAGCCGATCGCGAACTGTGGCGGGCCCGAGACAGGATTGCTGGCAGGAGTATTGAAAACCGCCCCCGGGGTAAGCAGAAGAGCGCCATTGATAAAGCCCCGGGCGCCGGGGTTTACCGTCATGTGGCCGCCGGCGGAGTTAATCAGCACAATGCCAGTCCAGTTGAACGTGGCGCCGCTATTGATCTCCAGCCCGTTCTGGATAACCAGCACGCCGTAGCCGGTCAGTGAGGTAAGGCTGCCGTTTGGCAGGCTCAACGTGGAGTCCGTGAAATTCAGCACCACCGGGTTACCGTTGCTCCCATAGGTACTGCCCAGCGTGCTCGAAGAAGCCGTAAGACTGTTCTGCTGGCTCGAAGGGGCGGTCAGGAGGTTCTGGACCGCTGAGATCTGATCGGCCACGGTCTGGGTGAGCTTGGGCTGGTAAATGGTGCTGTCGCTCTGGTTCCCGGAGCCGCCCGTAAATGGGGCCGGCCCGGCCGTGGGCGTAACCGTAGGAACATGGAGTCCGGTGGTGGCGGAAGTGCCAAAAAGCTGCGGCGAAGCCAGATTCAGATATGTGTAGCAGTTCGGGGTAGTCGCATTGCATGTAGTCGTACTGCTGCTGCCGCTATGGCCATCACTGCCGCTGGTTCCGCTGCTTCCGCCATCACTGGAGCCGCTGGTTGACCCGCTTGTGCTGATGGTGGTCACGAACTTGGGGTTGGAATCAGTTCCACGCACCCACCACAGACCGGGCGTGCAGAAGTTGCCATTCATGGACGAACCGTCAGCCTTGCAGGAATTGTTAGCCAGGTTGACGATGTTCTTCCGCATCTGGTCGAGCACGGACTCCAGTTGCGCCGCTCCGGTATCTGTTCCCAGGGCAGAAACATCCGAGCAGACGTTGCTGGGAGGAGTTGTCCATTGCGTACGATCGACCAGCGTGCCATCCAGCTTGTGAGCGCGCCCGTCAATCACCAGGGAGGGCATGACCGTGGTGCCGGAGGCGTTTACGTTCATGGAGGCAGCCGTGACCACGCCGGCCGGCCTAATCGAAGGCGCAACCG
>DASTJB010000232.1:0-7794 GCA_035717005.1 Candidatus Angelobacter sp. | reverse complement strand
CCAATTTTTTTCCAGGTAGTCGCGCAGATCGTACTGGCGCATGTAGGCCGCGACCGTGGGATCGATTTTGCCGGTGGTCTTGTCCCACAGCGGTTTGGGATAGCCGTCAGGCCCGACCGGTCCGTAGACCGCCTCCCAGGCCTCAAATTGCTCGCCCGAGCGGCCGTGCGATCCCAGGACCTCTTCGAACTGGCTACCCTGGCGGATGGTGGTAGTGACCTGGCCTTCCGGCGTGCGCTCCATGGGGCGCTCGGGAATCGGCGGATCGTAGCCGGGCGTTAGGAAAGCGTTATTGTCATTATAGATATCAACGATCTGATAACGGCTGAAGTCGACCGGATCAGGATAGAAGGTCCAGGTGCCGCCGAAAAATTCCGGATGAAAAACCTGCAGCGCCAGCGATTCCCAGCCGCCGGTGGAGCCTCCGGAGAGCACGCGCGCGTACGGCTGGCGGATCATGCGGAAGTGCTCTTCCAGATAAGGGACCAATTCGTTGATCAGGGCATCACCGTACGGTCCGTTATTCGCCGAATTCACAGCGTACGAATCGTCGAAGTAGACCGTCGGATGCTGAAAGGTAACGACGATCACGCGCGGAAAGCCTGCCGCGGTCCAGCGCTTGTACAGCTCCACGCCGGAGATGCGTCCCTCGCGCGGCGGCGGCGCGTTCGCGGGCTGCTCCGTCGAAAACCCCAGCGGCGCCTGCAGGCTGAAGTGGCCTTGCTCGTAGAGCACCGGATAATGCGCGTTGGGGTGCGCATCATAGCCCTCGGGCAGCAGGACGGTGGCGCCGATGTAGATCGGCTGTCCCCAGAAATTGCTGAGCAGCTTGCTCTGGAGCTTCACGTGCTTCACGTACGCCGTATCGCCGGGCGGCAGCGGCGTGGGGATTTTGTGATCGAGGGTCAGCCTGATCTCATACCCGGTCAGCGGATCCAGATGAAAGTGCCCGGCATCGCTGTAAAGGTTCCCCGGCGATTTATTGAACTGCTGGCCTTCCCACTGGTCCATGTGCGCGTAGATCGTATGCCCATCGCTCCGTTGAAACCGCGTATAGACATTCAGCAAAGCCTGGACGTAGTAATCCCCCGGCGGCAGCTCTCGCACCGATTTCAACGGAAACCCGAGCGTCAGCGCATCCAGCGTGGCTGCCTGTCCCGGCGCCAGGCCATTTACGTCCACGGCGATCAGCTCCGTGCGCGACCGCCAGTTTCCCACCTGCAGCCGCGGCTCGGGATCGCCGGCGCGCGCGATCATTACAAACACGCGCCCGGTAATCGGCTCGTGCTGCGAAGCGGGCAGCGTAATTCTGAACGTAATGCTGGCGGCCGAGGCAGAAAGCGACGCCACCAGGCAGAAGATCGCAACAGAAAGAGCACGTTTTGACCAGCGCTGAGCAGGGTTCATGAGGTCTCCGGGGAACAATAGAAAATAATCACATTCTTTTCGAAGCCGAGCTTTTGCCGATCATTTTACAAAACAGATCGCGAGTCTCCGGCTATAATAATCGCTCCAGGGCCCCATTCACGCGCCGCTTTTGCGTGTGCATGGGCTGGGCGAGGTCCCCCCATTCGCAAGATTTTCCATTTCGAATCTCCGCGCGAACGTTACAAGTGCGATGCCGCGATTGTCTGGTGCTTCGATCACCGGTTTGAGCAGGCGCTGCGCAAGCTGATCAAGCGGCTGAACATCAATTCCTTCGATCCCATTCGCGTGGCCGGGGGCGCCAGGTGTTTGGCCGGTAAAGACCCTGAGTCCGACCGCCAATTTATTCTGAAGCAGCTCCGCAGTTCCATGCTGCTGCACGGCACCGATACGGTGCTGCTCATGCTCCATTCCGACTGCGGCGCCTACGGCGGCTTGGCGGCGTTTGACAACGATACCGCTCGCGAAGCCGAAAATCATCGCCAGGACCTGCATCGCGCGCTGGATTTTCTCCGCGCCAACATTCCGGAATTGCATGTGCTGGGCTATTTCGTGGACTTTGAGGGCGTCTGGGAGGCGCTCGACAGCAAGGCCGAAGGGCTGACGGCCTGAGGTTTTTATTGGAATCGCGCAGCGAGCCCGGGGTGAGAGGCGCTTGCGACGGGAGCACAAAAAAACTTTTCTCATTCCAGACTCATAAGCGGTTTGGAGCGAAGCGACAGCAATATGTTTCACGGCGTTCAAGGCGAATATCGATGGCTGGAAACGGCAGCCCATCAGATCTACGATGTCCTGCACGTTTGTCCCGCCGTCGCCGCCAACAAACATATCGTCGTTACATCATTCAACATCGATCCGCTCCAGCCCACTCCGTCTGAGATGCAGCGCGGGTGGCGAGTCTACGGGCGCTCCATCCACATCCCTGTTGGCGAGAGCGTCTCCTCCATTCCCTTCGAGGTCTTCGATGAGTGGTACATCTTTGACGCGGAGGCGCCGGACCGCGACTACAAGATCTTCGTCAACTATGACTGGCTCACCCTCGGGCCGGCGCAGACGATGTACTCCCGCAGCGGGACCGCCTTCGACTTGAAGCGCATGCAGCGCTGGTTCTGGCAGGAACTGGAACAGCTCAACCCGGAAGCCTATCTTGCCTGCGGCAACCGGCTGAAGTTCGTCACCCGCCAGCCGGAGCAGTTCAACCAGGTGCTGCGTGGCCTGACCTCTCTGGCCAGGGAGCGCGCCAAATTCTTCCAGGCGCCGGCGTAACCGCGTTTCACTTTCCCGCCGCTGAAACGATATACTTCCGCCATTGCTTCTGTTTCCTGATTCATGGCCAACATTCTTTATGGCGTCAACGGTGAAGGCGCCGGTCACTCCACGCGCGCCCGGGAAGTCATCACGCATCTCCAGCGCCAGGGCCACGCCGTGCACGTGGTTTCCTTTGACCGCGGGCTGCGCAACCTGAGTGAGACATTCCCGGTCACTGAAATTTTCGGTCTCCGCGTCACTTACGTGAACAATCGCGTGCGTTACCGGCGCACGCTGATCAAGAACCTGATCAAAGCGCGCGGGGCGGCCCGCAGCATGAAGCAGTTGGGCAAGCTGGTTGACGACGAAAAGATCGATCTCGTCATCACCGACTTCGAGCCGCTCACCGCGCACGTGGCCCATCGCAGGCGGCTGCCGCTGATCGCCATCGATAACCAGCACGCCATCACCAATACGCGCGTCTCGCTGCCCCGCGGCTACGCCCGCGACGCCGCCACGGTCAAGCTGGTCACGCATATGATGACCCCGCACGCTGACGCCTATCTGGTGCTTTCGTTCTTTCCGGTTCCTGTCAGGCGCCGCAATACCTTTCTTTTTCCGCCCATCCTGCGGCAGGAAGTTCTTTCCACGGTTCCGCGCACCGGAGATTACGCGCTGGTTTACGTGACCTCGCCGGCAAAACAGATCGCGGCGCTGCTCAAGCGGGTGCGCTACAAATTCATTGCTTACGGTTTCGGCAACGAAGGCCAGGAGGGCAACGTTCTTTTCAAGAAGCCGAGTCTGACTACCTTCCTTCAGGACCTGGCGGGCGCGAGCGCAGTGATCGCGAACGCCGGTTTTTCCCTGGTCAGCGAGGCGCTGCACCTGGGCAAGCCCTACCTTGCGGTTCCGGTGCAGAACCAGTTTGAGCAGATTTTTAACGGATATTATGTGGCCAAGATGGGCTATGGCGCGTTCTGTGACGAGCTGACCAAAGAGAAGATCGAATCGTTTCTCTTCAACCTGCCGGTCTATGCCGAGAAGCTTGAAACCTATCCTCGTGCCGGCAATCAGGCGCTGCTCAAGAAGCTGGACGATCTGATGGACGACGCTCTTCGCCAAAAAACCAGGGCCGCCGATGCCTGAGCCTCACGTTCAAGTCTCCGGCCCGGAAGAGGTGCCCAAGCCCACGCCGCTGTTTGAAGCGGTGGTGGTCTTGAGTTTTGCCGTCGCCGTGCTCGCATTGCTTCTGTTCACCTGGCTGGGACATGAAATGCTGGAAGGCGATACGCGCCGCTTTGATGATGCGGTGCGCTTCTGGGTCCACCAGTTCGCATCAACCGGCATGACGCGGGCCATGACTCTGGTCTCCAGCCTGGGATCGCGCGTGCTGGTGGCGCAACTCGCGGTCGTGCTGATCATCTTTGCCTGGCTGCGCTGGCGCCGCGCCGCCATCTGGCTGGCCATCACCATGACTGGCGCGCTGCTGCTGGAGATCACGCTCAAGTGGGCTTACCACCGTCCGCGGCCGGTGGCATTCTTTGGCGACCTGCCCGACTCCTACAGCTTTCCCAGCGGCCACGCCCTGACCTCGCTTTGTTTTTACGGAGTGCTCGCCGGCCTGCTGGCGGCCCGCATCAAGTCTCTGGCCTGGCGGATTGTTCTCTGGACCGTTGCTGGTCTCCTCATCATCGCCATCGGGCTGTCGCGCATTTATCTTGGCGTGCATTATCCCAGCGACGTTCTCGCAGGATATCTGGCCGCAACTCTCTGGGTGACCGGCATCATCGTGCTCGACCACGTGCGCAAGGTGCGCTTCTCGAAGCAGAAATGATTACCGCGCGGGGCGCGAAGGCTCACTGCGGAGAACGCAGAGGTCGCAGAGAAAAATCTAGATCAGAATTCCTCTGCGCTCTCTGCGTCCTCTGCGGTAATTTGCTTGTTGTTCTTGCGCTCTTCGGGTCCTTTGCTGAATTCCATCACCGCCTCATCGTGTAGTAGTCGCCTTCGGGGCGCTCCGCTGCCAGCGCCACCACACGACGCGATTCGCGCGCCGGCCGCGTGGCTTCATAATTCAGATAATCCTCAATCACCTTGCCTGCATCGCCGTATCCCTGCACGATCACCGGCCGCACGATTTCGCTGTCAAAATCGAGAGCGCCCGCGGGCAACGGCTTTTCCGGCGCAATGTTGAAGAACTTCACGTAGTGATAATGCTGTTTGCCGATCTCCAACTCCAGCTCTTCCGGCTTTACGCCCATCTCGGCGGCATAGATGGTGCACAGGCGGTTGACGTTGGTCAGCATGGCAACATCGGATTTGAAGTTTTTTTCAATCAGGATGTCCACCGCCTGAATGCCGACATCGAGAAATGTCTTCACCTCGCCCGCTTCATCGCCTTTTAACGGCGCGATCAGCACCAGAAAGAGGACATCGGCGCCCAGGCGCAGCGCAGGAAGCACAGGCTGGTTGGTCACGATGCCGCCGTCAGTCCACAGGCGCCCATTCATCTCCACCGCCTCGTAGGCGAAGGTGTAGGCGGAGGAGGCAACGGCTGCCAGCACCAGGTCTTTGGGCTTCTCCACCTCGCGGCGGATGAATCCTTCGTACGCCCCCGGGTCTTTTACCAGGATGTCGACCGGCTTGTTGGCAAAATAACGTGCCGCGCCGCAGGTGAGATCAGTGGCGGTCATGATGACGCGGATGGCCGAGCGCCGCAGCTTCTTTTGCGAGATGCGCGCGCGCAAAAACCGGATGCGGTCGAAATTGGGGAACAGCCCGGTGCGCAAGGGCATGCGCAAAAAAAGGTGGCTGAGCTTGCTCAACTGGTTTTGCAGCAGCTTGTAGAGCCCCCATCCGATGATCACCGCGGCCAGCAGCGGCCACGGCGCCCACAGCTCATAGATGCGGTCGCCATGGACCGGCAGGTGCACGTGGGTGAAAGCGAGAAAGACAGCCACGAAGCCCCATACCAGCAGGTTGCCGCCGAGCGAGATCCATGCCTTCCGCCGGTCTGGCTGCCATCCTCGCTTGCGAAAGAAATTCAACAGCACGTAGCCGATGTAGGAGAGTTTGTCAGAAAAGAGCAGAACGGTCCCACCGGCCCCGGCCAGCGCGAGCCACATCAGCTTGGGATGATGCGCATGGAGGTAGACGCCTCGTTCTTTCGTCCACTGCCACAGGAAATTGGCGATTCCTGCAGAGGCGGCAATCAGCCCGGTGAGGAGAAAGATGTAGCGCGACCAGTCAATGCCCAGCGTGGCCGGCGTAAGTTCCAGCCAGGCGTTTACCAGCGGCTCGGCGCGCCCTATCAGCCCTTCGGCTTCGGCCGCGTACGATGCCGCGTTGATGCTGCCCACCGACGTTGCGGTGATGATGTGGGTAGGGACCTGGGCATCCTGAAAAGCCATCAGCACCCCGGCTTCATAAGCGCCCCGGGCGCCTCCGCCGGACAGCACCACTCCGTTTCGCGACGAAAAAGCGTTTGGCCGCGGCCGGGTGGCCATGCGCGCGCGAAACTCCTCCCGCAGCGCTTCCAGTTCCGGGATCGGCGGCGGGACATGCGGTTTTATTGGATTAAATGGCATTCAGCAGGCAAAGCATAACCCAGCTTTGGGCAAAAAACCTATCGCAACAGTGCCGATTCATATGCCCAGGCAGCCATGTTCCAGAGATTTCTTAGGCTTTTCTCAGTTTTGTCTTCCGTAACGGGCTCTTCATACGGAGTCAGCAGATCCCGGCTGGTGACAATCCGCGATGTGGCTCGTCTAACCGTCCATCTTGGCAACACAGGGAAACGTATGAGCACAGCAGAAATGGTTATGGGTGGAAGGCTTCCTCTGAAAGAACACGGGCGTACGATTTTTGTCCCTCTGGAAGACGTGGAGTTTCTGGAAGCCGAAAGAAACTACGTGCAGGTGCATGCCGGGAACGGGCAATACCGGGTGCGGGAAAAGCTGAGCACCTTCGCTGCGAATCTGCCGGGCAATGATTTCGTGCAGATCCACCGCTCGGTCATTGTCAACCGCAACCGCGTGCAGGAGCTGCGGCGCGCGTTCAGCGGAAAGTACACCGTGACTCTGGCGTCAGGCAAACAGGTGACGCTCAGCCGTAGCCACCGCCGCCAACTGGCCACGCTCAAAGGGCAGCAATAGATTCCGGAAGGTTCTCGTTCCCGGAAGAAAAAGGCGCACCCGCCTGGAGTGCGCCTTTCCGCGTTGCGATGCAGTGAAATCGGCGGCCGATCGTGTGCGCCAGGGCAACTTCCGCGCAACCGGGGGAATCCGATCAGACTAGAGACTATCCATGAAAACGAAATTCATTTTTGCTGCGCTGCTCGGCTTTCTGCTCTCGCTGAGCGGCTGGACACAAACCCAGGACAACGGCGGGATCAAGCAGGACACCAAAGACGCGGCGCATGCCACCGGGCGAGCGGCCAAAAAGACCGGCCGCAAGATCAAGCATGGAACGAAGAAGGTGGTCCACAAGGGCGCGCACGCCGCCAGCAAGGCCGCGGACAAAGTAGAAGACAAGACCGCCACGCCGACCCCTACGCCTCCGCAAATCTAATTTTTAGGGGCGCCGCAACGCTGCTTTGCCCTCGCGATAGCTCGCGCAATTCGGCGCTCGCCATCGCTCACCGGAGGAGAGACAAACGATTCGTCGTTTATTCTGTTGACGGGCCGCAGGAACGGACTTAATATCCGCTCTAGCCGCGTCGTCCTCTGGATCACAAGAATGCATAAGCTTGCCAAGAATGCGCGGAAGCCCGCCGCCGGCGAAGTCCTTATTCCCGACAAACTCTACTTTCGCATTGGCGAAGTCAGCCGCCTTTGCGGGCTGCCCAGTTACGTGCTGCGCTTCTGGGAGACCGAGTTCCCGCAGCTCAAGCCGTCCAAGAGCGGCACCGGCCAGCGCATGTATCGCAAGATCGACGTGGAGAGCGTGTTGCGCATCAAGAACCTCCTGTACGATCAAGGATTTACGATCGCCGGGGCGCGCCAGCACCTGCGTACCGAGGTCAAGCGTAAGCAGTCGCCCCTGCCGTTTGCCGTGCCCAACGGGCCCGGCAGGTCAGAGTTGAAGCAGTTGCGGCAGGGACTGCGCGAAATCCTGGGCATG
>DASTJB010000231.1:0-2757 GCA_035717005.1 Candidatus Angelobacter sp. | reverse complement strand
TCCGTTGTCTCGTCGGTGATCTGCGTGCGCCGCTCGTCGCCGAATTCCTTCTTCACTTCCTCCAGCTCTTTCACGATCACGCCGCGCAGCTTCTTGTCGGAAGCCAGGATCGCTTCGTACTCCGCGATCTTCCCGCGAATCTCTTCCAGCTCTTTGAGGATTTCGTCTTGAGAGAGGCGCGTCAGTCGATACAGTTGCAATTCCAGGATGGCATCCGCCTGGCGTCCATCGAGCGTCCCGCTGCGCGCCAGCGTTCCCGATTCGGCCAGAACTTTCGCCCAGGCCTTGTCGGTTACCCGAAGCTTCGCCGCGATCAGCTTCTCTTTTGCCTCCTGGCGGTTGGTCGACCCGCGAATGATCTTGATGACTTCGTCGATATTGTCGAGCGCAATCTTGTATCCCACCAGAATGTGCTCGCGCTCGCGTGCCTTGGCCAGCAGGTAGACGGTGCGCCGCCGCACCACGTCCACCCGGTGGTCGATGAAGTGCTGGATCGCCTGCACCAGCCCCATCTCCTTCGGCTGCCCGTTCACCACCGCCAGGAAGATCATGCTGAAGCTCAATTGCATGTCGGTGTGCTTGTAAAGCTGGTTCAGGATGATCTGCGCCTCCGCGCCGCGCTTCAGCTCCACCACGATCCGCATGCCGTCGCGGTCGGACTCATCGCGCACGTCGCCGATGTCGTCGATCACCTTGTCGTTCACCAGCTCGGCGATCCGCCGGATCAGCGCCGCCTTGTTCACCTGGTAGGGAATCTCGGTTACCACAATCGCCTTGCGCCCTTGCGAAAGGTCGTCAATGCCGGCCTTGGCCCGCATCATGAACTTGCCGCGGCCTTTTGTGTACGCGTCTTTAATCCCGCTGCGGCCGTAGATATAGGCGCCGGTGGGAAAGTCCGGGCCTTTCACGATTTTCAAAATCTCCGCGAGCGGCGTCGCCGGATTGTTTACCAGCATGATCGTCGCATCCACTATTTCCGTGAGATTATGCGGCGGAATTTTCGTCGCCATGCCGACCGCGATACCTTCTGAGCCATTGATCAGCAGGTTAGGAATGCGCGTTGGCAGCACCGTGGGCTCGACTGTCGATTCGTCGTAGTTGGGGACAAAATCCACCGTCTCCTTGTCGATGTCCTCCATCAGCGCGCCGGCAATGCGCATCAGGCGGCATTCGGTGTAACGCATCGCCGCCGGAGGATCGGCATCCACCGATCCGAAATTTCCCTGGCCGTCCACCAGCGGATACCTGAGCGAAAATGGCTGTGCCAGCCGCACCAGCGTGTCATAGATCGCGGCGTCCCCGTGGGGATGAAACTGGCCCATGGCCTGGCCCACAACCTTGGCGCACTTGGTGTGCTTCTTGTTGTAATAGAGCCCCATGTCTTGCATGGTGTAGAGCACGCGCCGGTGCACCGGCTTCAGCCCGTCGCGCACGTCCGGCAGCGCGCGGCCGATGATCACCGACATCGAATAGTCGAGATACGACCGCCGCATCTCCTCTTCAATGTTGACCGGCTGAATGTTCGCTGCGCCCGGACCTTGCGGGCCGTCGCCGCCCGGAGGCGGCGTCAATGGGAGTTGTGGGTTCTGCTCATCTGCCATGTTTTTCTTATCACCTGAGATCGCGAAATTGAGACGCACCTGAAGCTGTCGCGGCAGCCCCGTTGGCCCCGTCGAAATGTGCGCTAAATGCTTGCATTTACAAGAAGTTATCTGCCAGAGGAATACAGGAAATTATAGCACACGGAGCAGCCGGTTTCATAGCGGTTGAGAGGCCGCCGGAAGCCCAGAAAATCGCCCCAAAAAAGAGTTGGCAAGGTGATGATTTTTTGAGTTGATAATCGAAGACTGCGGTCGCAAATGACGCTTCACCAACTTACTAAATCACCAACTTACCAACTTCCTTTACTAGCGTCCCACCAGCTTCTGCAACTCCTCTGGATAGCGCGCACCCTGCACTGGGATCTTTGCCGCCGCGCTTTCCAGCTCGCGCAGATCATCCGCCGAGAGCTGGACATTCACCGCGCCGATGTTTTCTTCCAGACGATGTACCTTGGTCGTCCCCGGGATCGGAACGATCCACGGCTTCTGCGACAGCAGCCAGGCCAGCGCGATCTGCGCCGGCGTCGCGTTCTTCTGCTTTGCAAACTTGCCGATCACATTCACCATCGCCTGGTTCGCCTTGCGGTTTTCCTGGCTGAAGCGGGGCACCACGTTGCGAAAGTCGCTCTTATCGAACTGTGTGTCCTCTTTGATCGCGCCGGTGAGAAAGCCCTTGCCCAGCGGACTGAACGGAACAAAGCCGATACCCAATTCCTCGAGCGTTCCTATCATCTCGGCCTCGGGTTCTCGCCACCACAGCGAGTATTCGCTCTGCAGCGCCGTTACCGGCTGCACCGCATGTGCCCGCCGGACTGTCTTCACCCCTGCCTCCGACAATCCAAAATGCTTTACCTTGCCCTCTTCGATCAGCTCCTTCACCGCGCCTGCCACATCCTCGATGGGAACATTCGGATCAACGCGATGCTGATAGAACAGGTCGATGCGGTCGGTCTTCAGCCGCTTGAGTGACGCATGGGCGACCTCTTTGATGTGCTCCGGCCGGCTGTCCAGCCCCGCCTGCTTCCCGTTTTCGATCTTGAAACCGAATTTCGTCGCGATCACCACCTGGTCGCGGAACGGCGCCAACGCTTCGCCCACAAGCTCTTCATTCGTGAACGGCCCATACACCTCGGCCGTATCGAAGAAAGTCACGCCG
>DASTJB010000230.1:0-10132 GCA_035717005.1 Candidatus Angelobacter sp. | reverse complement strand
GGCGACGCCAAGAATCTGGAACCCTTGCGGGCCGTATTTGTTCTGCATTTTTTCAAGCCCGGGCATCTCGCCTTTGCAGGGACCGCACCAGGTGGCCCAGAAGTTGATCAGAACAGTCTTGCCGCGAAGCGAGGAAAGCTGGACTGACTTACCGTCAGAGAGGCTGCGCAGAGTGAAATCGGGAGCAACGGAGCCTACTGGCGGATCGCCGGAAGAAGGCAGCAGCGCACCCGCATCCACGGCCTGGTTGGCCGGTGGTTTGGAGGCGCGCTTGCCAACCAGCAGCAACGCGGTAATTCCTATCACGACACAAAGAACAACGATGACATTGCGGTTCAAAGAGACTTCCTCACCAGGTGAAGCGATTTAAAAATCCAAGATAGCCGGAAAGAATGGTAAATCGGCCGGCCAGGATCAGCCCTCCCAGCACTATCAGCAGGACGCCGCTGATGACTTCCACCGTATGCAGGTGCCTGCGAAAGCGGCCATAAAAACGGAGAAACTGATCGATCAGCAATGACGTGACCAGAAAGGGCACGGCCAATCCCAGGGAATAAATCCAGAGCAGAAGCACGCCTTTACCGACCGTATCGGTTGAACCGGCCATCAGCAGGATCGTGGAAATGATCGGGCCCAGACAGGGGGTCCAGCCAAAGGCGAAGGCAAAGCCGATCACGAATGCGCCCAGTGGCGATTTGCTGCCCTTGACCGAGTGGAGCCGCTTGTCGGCATAAAGCGCCTTGATCTTCAAAATTCCGGTCAGATGCAGGCCAAAGATGATGATCACGACGCCCGCGATCCACGTGAGTTGCTTCTTGTATATACGCGCATACTGTCCCAGTGTGGTGGCAGCCGCACCCAACACCACAAAGACCAGGGTGAACCCCAGGATGAACATGACTGAGTGCAAAAGCACTGTATTCAACAGCTTCCGGTCCTTCGACTGAAGTTCCTCAACGCTGGCGCCGGAGATCAGCGAAACGTACCCCGGCACCAGAGGCAGCACGCACGGAGACAGAAATGACACGATTCCCGCCAGAAACGCGGCTATCGGAAAAGGTAATGAGGACATAAGCCTTTCTCAGCTAAAAGACGAAGGATGTCTTTCATTGTAATCTGGTTACAAATTTTCTTATAGAGCTTCTGGTGAGGGGGCGCAGATGGAGAAATCCAAACCGGGCACCCCGCTGCACACGCACTAGCCCGTTACCGTTGCTTCCTTCCGGACCTGGCGGGGTTGGCGGGATTGCGTCGCGCGGGACCCGGCCCGTCTATTTTAACACCTTATCTCCGGCTGAGTTACGTTGGTTCACAATCGGCCGGAAACGACTTTCATCCGGAGGCGGATTCGGGTGAAAATAATGTTTCATGTCCAGTCGCGCCATTTCTGTTGCTGCGGTAAGGACCGTTCCCGGCAGCGCGGAGCGTTTCTTTCAATGGTCGCTCTACCTGCTGGTGGTGGTGGGATTCACGGCGCTGATGGGCACCAACAAACTCGATCTGCCATCGCTGGCGCTGGTTCTGCCGGCCCTGCTTCTGCGCGGATGTCTTCTCCTGATGCGGAAATCGTTTACGATTTCCGAGCGCTGGACCAGCACACTGACCATCGTTTACTTTGCCTTTTACGCGGCCGACTACTTTTACGTTTCCCAGAGTTTCCTGGATGCCACGGTGCACATGGTTCTCTTCAGCATGGTGGTCAAGGTCTTTTCCGTCCGGCGCGACCGCGACCTGCTCTACCTGGCGGTGCTTTCCTTCCTGATGGTGCTGGCGGCCGCGGTGCTGACCGTGGACACGCTCTTCCTGCTCACGTTCTCATTGTTCATTCTGGTCGCGATAGCTACTTTCATCAGCATGGAGATGCGGCGCTCCGAGCGCGAAACGCTGGCGGCCGGAGTTCCGCCGCAGCAGGACGTCAAGTTCCACAGCGCGCTGGCAGCCGTCTCGACCATTCTCGGCGTGCTCACGCTGGCCGGCGCGGCCCTGATCTTTTTTATTCTTCCCCGCGTGAACTCCAGCGGCTTCCTGCGCAGCCTGGGTGTGCAGGGCGCGATGATGAGCGGCTTCAGCCAGGAGGTCAGCCTGGGAGGTATCGGGCAAATCCAGCAATCGAGCAACGTAGTGATGCACGTTCAGGTGCTCGATGGCAAATTGCCGGAAAACATCAAATGGCGCGGGATCGCTCTGGCTAATTTCGATGGCCAGCGCTGGTATAACACCACGGAAGTCCCGACTTTCCACGGCTTATACAACTCGCCGCTGGACCTGACACACATCAGTAATTTCTCGTTTTATTCCGATGTCCAATCCGTTCCCCACCTGCCGAATCTTTCATATCGAGTGGTGATGGAGCCGATGGGGCTGAACCTGTTCTTCCTGGCGCCTGCGCCGCTGAAGATCAACGGAAACTACAGCGTGCTGGAAATCAAGTCCGACGGCTCGATTTTCAACACCCGCCCCGCGGAAGGCAGCGGAGCCGCAAGCGAGAGCGACAACGGACAAGGCGTGGGTGTTTATACGGCCGAAGCCGACACGCGCGACCCTGAACCGTACGTTCGCGATTCCAACTCGCGCGAATACCCGCCGCGCGTGGCCATCCTGTACCTGCAAAGGCCGGCGCGGCTTGACCCGCGCATTGCGCAACTGGCGCGGCAGGTAACCGCGTCTGCAGAATCAAACTATGGGCGCGCGAAAGCGGTGGAGCAGTATCTGCACAATAATTTCGGCTACACGCTGGAGCTGCCCGGCATGCGTGAAGCCGACCCGCTGGCGCATTTCCTGTTCGAGCGGAAGAAGGGCCACTGCGAATACTTTGCTTCGTCCATGACCATCATGCTGCGGACGCTGGGCATACCTTCGCGCGTGATCAACGGCTTTCGCGGTGGAGAATATAACGACCTGACCGGCAGTTACATTGTTCGCGAAAAAGACGCGCACTCCTGGGTGGAGGCCTACTTTCCCGAATACGGGTGGGTCACCTTCGATCCCACTCCTGGCGGCCCTGGCTCCGCGCCGGCCACCGGATGGTCGCGGGTGGCGTTGTACATGGATGCCCTGCGACAAATGTGGCGCGAGTGGATCGTCAACTACGACTTCAGCCACCAGCTCCGGCTGCGCACCGAGATCAGCGCGCAAACCGGCCATGTGCAGTCCAGCCTGCGGATGTGGTTCCTGCGAAAATACCGCCAGATCGTGCGGCTCACGGCCGAATGGCAACGGAAGCTGGAGGCGCTTTCGCCGGCTGAGATGGCACTCTGCTGCGTGCTGGTAGGCCTGCTGCTGGCTGCTCCTTTCATGCCGCGCGCATGGCGCAGCTACCAGCGCCGTCGCATGCTGCGCAATCCGGAACGCGCGCCGCGCACTGCCGCCAGCTTCTGGTACATGCGCATGCTCAAGATGATGGCCAGGCGCGGATTGCGCAAAGAACCTTCACAGACGCCGGAAGAGTTTGCTGCTTCCATCACCGACCCGCGCATACAGTCTGCGGTCGAACTGTTTACGCAGCACTACGAGAAAGCGCGCTTCGCGGAATCGATTGAAGACGCACTACGCCTGCCGCAACTCTACGAAGAGATGGCCGGCCGCAAATAAGTTTGCCGAAGACGAAGGCGAGCAGCGGTCACCCGCTGCTCGCAAGCTTTTGTTTTCGAAAATTACGGCCTGAGGACGTCGTGGACGATGTCCATGATGCGCTGTGTGCGCCGGTCCAGGATCAGGATATCGACTCCGAGCGTGACGCGGGTATAAGTATCGGGAAGTCGCGGCAAACGGCGCTCCAGTTCTACTGGAAAGGGTTGTACGCGCTTTTGCAATCCCGGCGGCAGGGTGCCATCGCGCTCCAGATGCTTTTGCAGTCCCGGAGGAAGATTGCCGCCGCGCTTGGCCAGCCCGGGAGGCAGATTGGAATATTGATCATGGTAATAGTCGCGGATGATGTCGCGGTCATGCACGCTGAAGACAATCCGCACGCCGCCGCGACTCTTGTTGCCACGATCGTCGTCGTTATCCTGGGCCTGCTTGTTGTGGCCTTTGCCATGTCCCTGGCTGTTGCCCTGGCTTAAGAGTGCCTTCGGCACGCTGAGCAGCAGCACACCGCAGCCGGCAATAAGAAGAAATCGTTTCAGCATCCTGTAACCTCCGGAAAGCAAACAATCCACCTGAGCTAAGTTACTCCTGAATCGCAGAAATATCGATGACACAAGAGGGAGTGGCCTGTGGCTTATCCACCCGATACCGAAGATGAATGGAGCGGCCGAAACCGACGAGCGCGGGCATCCTAAAGATATAATCCGCGGGAACGCCATGCCAGAACGATTGCAGCAGATCGAAGAATGGCTGCTTGGGCCGGAAAGCCGTCCATTCCAGAGCGGGCAAGAGCCGCGCGATCCGGGAGCCCCGGCTCCGGCGGAAACGGCGCGAACCCACCTGCTGCCACGTTGGTTTGTTCTTCGTGCTCTGGGACTCATCTATTTTTCGGCTTTCTACTCGCTGCTTTTTCAGGCAAAGGGATTAATAGGTACGCAGGGCATCCTTCCCGCCGGCGACTATCTCGGAGGCCTGGCGCCATACCTTCCCGGGATACAGCGCTTCTGGGAAGTGCCCACGGTGTTCTGGTTCGGCTCGGGGGACCATGCGCTCATGGTGGTTTGCTGGCTCGGTATCGTGGCGTCGGTCGCAGTTGTCTTGAATCTGTGGCCGCGCCTGTCCCTGGCGGTGAGCTTCGTTTGTTTGCTGTCGTTTGTTTCGGCGCTGCAGGTGTTCTCCAGTTATCAGTCTGACGGCATGCTGTTGGAGGCTGGGTTCATCGCCTTGTTCTTTGCGCCTCCGGGAGTGCGGCCGGGGCTGGGCGAGCGCCATCCGCCGTCGCGGCTGAGCCTGTTTCTTCTGCGCTGGGAGTGGTTCCGTATTTACTTTGAATCGGGCGTGGTCAAGCTTGCCAGCCATGACTATTCCTGGCGGCACCTGACCGCCATGGATGACTACTACCAGAACGGCCCTTTGCCCACGTGGATTGGCTGGTACGTGCAGCAGTGGCCGCACTGGTTTCACGCCACCACGGCCCTGATGACACTGGTGGCCGAGCTGGGGCTGGTCTGGATGCTGTTTCTGCCGCGGCGGCTGCGGATCATCTGCTTTTTCATTTTGACGCCGTTTCAAATCGGCATCATTCTCACCGCGAATTACACCTTCCTGAATTACCTGGTGCTGGTACTCGGGGTCCTGCTGCTCGACGATGGCTTTGCCCGGTCGATTCTGCCAGCGCGATGGAGACAATGGGGCAAGAAGCCGTCTCAACCTGCAGACGACGCACAGCCCCGGCTTGGCCTTGCCGCGAGGTACCTGCGGCCCATCTCGCGCGCTCTCTCGGCGATCGCGCTGGGATGGGTCTTCTATGCCACCACGGCTTTGCTGCTCGCCACGATTCCGCATGCGCCAGAATTGCCGCTGGGACCGGCGCGAGCGCTGGACCAGTTTCGAGTCGCCAACAGCTATGGCCTGTTTGCCAACATGACGCACGAGCGCTACGAGATCGAGTTCCAGGGGTCGAATGACGGCCAGAAGTGGAAAGCATATCCCTTCCGTTACAAGCCGCAGGAGTTAAGCAAGGCTCCGGGGATTTACGCGCCCTACCAGCCGCGCTTTGAGTGGAACCTGTGGTTCGCGTCGCTCGAAAACTGGCGCGGGAACGAGTGGGTGGTGAACGTGGAGGCGCGGCTTCTCGAAAACGATCCTGATGTGCTCGAGCTTTTTGCGGGCAATCCGTTTTCGGGCGCACCACCGCAGAAGATGCGCGCAGTCATTTCGCAGTACTGGTTTACCGATCGCGCAACCAAACGGCAAACCGGCGCATGGTGGCGGCGGGAGCTGCTGGGGCTCTATGCACCGCCGCTGGAACGAACGGCGGATGGAAAGGTGATGATGAGCCGATAAACTACTTTGTAATAGTTCCGCAGGCGATCCTGTCGCCGGAATTGCCGGAAGGATCGGTCTTGCCGTCGTCGGCTTTCGCATGGATGACCAGCGCGGTGCCGCCGCCGCTGAAGACCGAATGCGGATCGTCGCCCAGCGTGACGTTGACGGCCGTTACCGTAGTCCTGGCCTTGCCGTTGGCGTCGACTTGGAAATTGGGAATGTCACCGGCGTGCGGCCCTTCCGCGTTTTCCAGGCCGTGCTTCTTGCTATCGGGATTGAAATGTGCGCCCGCGGATTTGAAATCGGGCCCTTCGCATTTCGCGGTCTGATGAACATGGATGGCATGTTCGCCCGGCGGGAGATCGTGCAGATTGAGCTTGATGGCAACGCCCTTGGCTGCGGAAGAAAGCGTTGCCGTACCAATTTCCTTGCCTTGCCCGTTTTGCAGCTTCACCGTCTTGCCGCCTTTGGCCCAGGCGGCAGTGAAGGCCAGCAGGATGCTGCAGACTGCAACAGTCAACAGGAACGATTTGTTTTTCATAACGCTCTCCTGAACAGCAGAATTGTACTCGTTTTGGCGGGCCTTAACGTGAGTTGGACCTGCCAGGAGACTCCGGCATGCAATGCTAAAATAGGGAGACAGCATGCCGGTTGAGAACCCCACAGCAGCGCCTCCCCAGCAGAAACCTGCTTCCGAAAAAACCCCGGTCAAGGTGGGCTTTGTCAGCCTGGGTTGCCCCAAGAACCTCGTCGACAGCGAGGTGATGATGGGCATATTGCAGACCGGCGGCGCGCAGATTACCGCCAAGGCCGAAGATGCGGACATCATCGTGGTGAACACCTGCTCGTTCATTGAGACGGCCAAGCAGGAGTCGGTCAACACCATTCTGGAGATGGCGCAGCACAAGACCAGCGGGAAGGCGCAGAAGCTGGTGGTGGCAGGGTGCCTGGTGGAACGCTATCGCAGCGAGATCCAGAACAATATCCCTGAAGTTGACGCCGTGGTGGGGACAGGCGAACTGGAGCAGATTCTGGCGGCTGCGGGGATGGCGCCGATTCAGAAGCCCTCTGCTGATGATTCTCCTTTTGTCATTCTCAATTCGCTTTCGAACTCACCGTCGAGGAGCCAATCGCTGAAATCAGGCGTGCCGGCGCGGGCTGAAGGAGTGGCGCGCGAGCAGAGCGGACGGTTCTCGCGAGGGGAGTGGGAAGGCGCAATCGCGGACCTGCCCAACTATCTCTACGATGAAACAACGCCGCGCGTTCTGGCGACGCCGAAGGCCTCGGCATACATCAAGATCGCCGAAGGGTGCGACCACCCCTGCGGCTTCTGCATCATCCCGCAGCTTCGCGGCAAGTTTCGCTCGCGGCATTTTGAGTCGGTCATTGCCGAGGCCGAGCGGCTGGCCCGGCAGGGCGTGCGCGAGATCACGCTGATCGGGCAGGACACCACCTGCTACGGCGAAGACCTTGGTCTGAAAGACGGGCTGGCTCTGCTGCTGGAGCGGCTGGCGCAGATTGAAGAGTTGCGCTGGGTGCGTTTTCTGTATGCCTATCCCAATAAGATTACGGGCAAGCTGCTGGAGACGATCGCCGGCAACGAGAAGATCTGCTCCTATATCGATGTTCCTTTGCAGCATGCCTCAAAGCCGGTGCTCAAGCGGATGAAGCGCGGTGCTGGAGCGGAGATATTTCTCAAGTCGATTGAGAAGATGCGCCGGATGATTCCCAAGCTGACGCTGCGCACTTCATTCATCGCCGGCTTCCCCGGTGAGACCGAACAAGACTTTGCCGAGCTGTGCGAGTTCGTGCGGAAGGCCCAGTTTGACTGGCTGGGCGTGTTCAGCTACTCGGATGAGGAAGGCTCGGCCGCGTACCATCTGCCCGGCAAAGTTCCGCCGCGCGAGACTGAACGCCGGCGCAGGAAGCTGATGGAAATCCAGCGGCAGATCAGCAAAAAGACCAAACGCCGGCTGGTGGGCCGCGAGTTCGACGTGCTGGCGCTTGGCCCGTCAGAAGAAACGGACCTGCTCTGGGAAGGCCGGACGGAGATGCACGCGCCGGAGATCGACGGCAAACTGTTTATCAACGATTTTGGCGATCGCGAGGAGCTTGTGCCGGGAACGTTTTATCGCTGCGAGATCACGGAGGCGCACGATTACGACCTGGTGGCCAGGATTATCCGTTAGATTGAGAAGCCCAACGTAGAGACGTAGCATGCTACGTCTCTACACAATGCCTCTTTGAGTTTGCCGAGATCATCTAAATGATCATGCCTCGAAAAAAGGCCAGTTCGCTGCGTTGCCCCACCTGCCGCACACTGGTTCTGCGCTCGAACGAGAACTTCCCGTTCTGCAGCGACCGCTGCCGGCTGATCGATCTGGGCAAGTGGGCCAGCGGCGGCTATGTGATTTCCACTCCGATTACCGATCCCGAGCAACTGGAGAACATTGCCGAGGAACAGACGCGAAAAAGCAGCGACGGCGACGAAACTCCGCAGCGCAAGCAATAGTTGTATCCTGAATCTCCATGGCAGAGGCGGCAACCCCAGGTTCCAAATCGAGCTTTTCATGGCTGATCGCCACTTTTCTTGGCATCGGCCATCTTCAGCCCGGGGCAGGGACATGGGCTTCTGCAGTCACCGTGCTGCTGTGGTGGGGAGCAAGCCACTGGATCCAGACAGCCTGGCTTTTCTCGGCCGCAATGATCGCCTCGGTGGCGGTCACGCTGATCGGCATTCCGGTCTCGACGGTCGTGGCCCGGGAGAGCGGGATCAAAGATCCGGGATTCGTGGTGATCGATGAAGTTGCGGGCCAACTGATTGCTTTCATTGGCGCGCCGGTCCATTGGAAATACCTTCTTGCGGGTTTTATACTCTTTCGTAGCTTCGACATTGTGAAGCCCTTTCCTCTTCGTCGACTGGAGAGGCTGCCGGAGGGGACGGGCATCATGCTGGACGACGTCGGGGCGGGGCTGTACGCGCTTGTCCTGCTCCAGCTCTGGCTGCACTTTATAGCGCGGTAGGCCACCGATCTAATGGGAATCAGCGAGAGTCTGCTCGGCAAGAAGAACGTTGATGGCAACCCTCATATTGATGCCGTCGAGCCGGCTGCGGCCTTGCCGGGTGGCGAAGTCAGGATTGTAGGCCGGGCGCTGAAGCCTCCGCAGCTCTCGCGTCCGGAAGTAAACTTCAGCGGAGTGCGCGGCTCGATCGTGGTCAGCTCGGACAGCTTTGTCATCGCCCGGGTACCCTACGGCGCTCATTCCGGCGAAGTCACGGTCCAAAACAACAGCCACAAGAGCAACAGCTGCGAGCTGAAGATCGCCCAGCCGATCGCAGAAAGCCTGCATCCGGTTGCGAATCCCGCTATCGATCACGAGGGCAACGTCTACGTTACTTACTCGGGCGGGCGCGGGCAGAAGGTCCCGGTAGCTATTTACAAGATCGATACTAACTACAACGTTAAGCCTTTCCTCGCCGAGCTGATGAATGCCACCGGCATGGCCTTCGACAAACAGGGCCAGCTCTATGTCTCGTCGCGTTATGACGGCACTGTCTATCGCGTTGCGCCGAACGGGACCATGACGACGTATGCCGAAGGAATGGGCGTGGCCACAGGGATCGCTTTTGATCGCGAGGGCAATCTCTACGTCGGAGACCGCAGCGGCACCATCTGGCGGATCGCGCCGGACCGGCAGATTTTTGTCTTTGCCACGCTGGAGCCGAGCGTGGCGGCCTATCATCTGGCGTTTTCTCCCGAAGGCATGCTGTACGTGACCGGCCCAACCACTTCGAGCTTTGACGCGGTCTATACCGTGGACCCGCACGGAACCGTCGCAGTGTTTTATCGCGGATTGGGCCGCCCGCAGGGCCTGGCTTTTGACGCGCAGGGCAATCTGTATGTGGCCGCGTCGCTCGCGGGCAAGCGCGGGATCGTGAAGATCAGCAAAGACAAGCAGGCCAGCCTGGCGGTCGCCGGGCACAACCTGGTCGGCCTGGCATTCACGCCCACCGCCGGCGCAGTCCTGGTCACGACCAATTCAGTTTTCCATCTTACCTGGGGCGTGCAGGGCCTGCCGCTGATTTGAGCAGCTGGCAGCTAGCTTTTCTGAAATCCCGAGCGGAGCGAGGGATCCCCACCCTCTTTCAAATCGTCCTCAAAAACCATTGCGTGCTCTTCTCAAGCAGCGTGGTGAGTAAAGGGATCCCTCACCCGCG
>DASTJB010000229.1:0-3587 GCA_035717005.1 Candidatus Angelobacter sp. | reverse complement strand
GATTTTCCCGGCGCTCACCAATGAGACGATCCTGAAACCCACGCTTTCCTGGCTGCTGCAGAGCGACCGCCCCGGCGCCACCAACGCAGAATTCAGCTACGTGACCGGGGGCATGAGCTGGCACGCCGACTACAACGTGGTAGCGCCAGTCAACGGCAATCTGCTCGATGTCGTCGGCTGGGTGACGCTCGACAACCAGACCGGCAAGAGCTTTCCCAACGCTCACATCAAGCTGATGGCGGGCGA
Source organism: Candidatus Angelobacter sp. (assembly GCA_035717005.1). Lineage (GTDB taxonomy): Bacteria > Acidobacteriota > Terriglobia > Terriglobales > Acidobacteriaceae > Angelobacter. Next base: position 3,341 of record DASTJB010000229.1, on the reverse strand, counting down.
TGTGAACAAACTTCAGCCCGAGAACATGGACATGGCGTACGTCAGCGCGGGGCTACCCATGCGCGCTGAAGCCCCGGCACCTGCGGTCACCGAACGCAGCTTTGATGAATATCACCTTTACACACTGGAACGCCCCACCACACTCTATGATCGCGAGACCAAGCAGGTGGAGTTTGTGCGCGCGTCGGGCGTGCCGTCGCAACGGCTCTACGTCTATGACGGCGTGAAGATCGACCAGAACTATCGTGGCTATGCATACGAGAACATTCGCGAGATGGAAAATTTCGGCATCCAGTCCAATCCCAAGATCTGGACGATGGTGGAGTTCAAGAACAGCAAGGAGAATCACCTCGGCATGCCGCTGCCCAAGGGCCGCGTTCGCTTTTACCGGCGCGATACCGATGGCCAGCTTGAATTCACGGGCGAAAACCTGATCGATCACACTCCGTCGGACGAAACCATCCGCCTTTACACCGGCAACGTCTTTGACGCCGTGGGCGACCGCAAGCGGACCAGCTACCATGTTGACCGCAACGCCCGCTGGCTGGATGAGAGCTTTGAGGTCCGGCTGCGCAACCACAAGAAAGAAGCCATGGAAATTCGGGTGGTCGAGCACCTGTACCGCTGGACCAACTGGGAGATCGTCAAAAACTCTGATCAGTTCAAACAACTGGACAGCAAGACAATCGAATTCCGCGTCCAGGTCCCGCCCGATGGAGAAAAAATAGTGACCTATACCGCGCATTACACGTGGTAGACGCGTTTTTTCCGATTGGACGAGGGCCGGCGTAGCGCCATTGCCATCCGGCCCGCACGGAAGCTGTTGGATGCGGCGAGCAGAGAGACAGATCTTGCGTCAACCGTTTCGATTTTCACAACTTCGGGCAAAGAACTTTTCTTTTCGCAAAATAATTTTTGTTATTCCGTAACTTTCGTCTTCACCGCGCGTCTATAGTTTGGTAGAGTCATTCATGCGTAGGAGTAACGCCCAAATGAAATGCATCAACCCAAATTCGGTGCGGAGGCTGACCGAACCCGTCGCGGGTTCAGCTAGCCTGTGGGCGTTTGACTATTCCATCAGCTAACCCCAGGCGCTTCAGTCCTACGCAAATCCGCTAACTGCTAAAGCATTGGATAGGTTCATAACTATTTGCCTGCGAAGCTGTACCTCTGCGCAGCCAGGATGACTTTCCCTTTCGCCCGGGTGGTGAAGGTTTCGGCTACTTCGACTGTTAATCGACAAAACGCCGCAACCGCTTATTCCCCCGGCAAGAGCCTTTTTTCAGTCGGTGGTGGATGGCGGGAGATACTTCCTCCAACCATCAGTGCAGCGCAGAGTAGGAGCTCTGCGGGACCAACGTACCCTGCGGCGGCGGAGGCGCAGCCTCGAAGCACAAGGCAGCAGCAGACAGGCGTCCCCATGCACGCTCCTGTCGATGGTTCCCCGACTGGCAGCATTGAATGGGCGCGGCAGTTTGCGCGCCCAGTAGCGGCGCCTCAGGCAAGAATTCGGCTGCTCCTTCAGCCTGAGGCGTCGCTGATGGAAGCTTTACCGGTGGTGAAGACCAGAGATACTTCGTTAAACCACGCGTGCAGGTGCAAATCCTGCCGGTCGCTTTGAGATCGCAGCTACGCTGCGGGGGCGAAGGGGACCGTAGCTTAATGCAGAGCAGTGGAAACCAGCAGAAATGCTGCTTGTGCTTTGGTCGCCAATTCCCCGGTAGCAACATTGCCGGTGGCCGGCCGGGTATTTCGCGGGAAGCGAATGGCTTGGAGAGGCCAACCAGGTACCCGGCGGCTCGCCGGCAATAGGTGGATGATCGCAAATGAATGCCTTGATGTAGCGGCGAGGCCGGCTTGCGCGCCGAGCCGCCTGCATGGGGAGCGGAACGCGCTCTTAGGCTGGGCGAAGGTCGCACGCGGGGTGGAGCGCAGCGACAGAATGAAAAGATCCGCCAAGGACGGAGCAAGGATAAGTTAACGCCCTTGCTCCTTTGCAGCAGTTTTACGTTGGAACAGGTTTCATCGGTGGTGGAGAACTGGAGTTACATCGCCTGTCCGTAGGTGCGGGTAGATTTATAAGCGCGAGACTATCGCGCTCAGTAGATCGACTCCCGCCGGCATCTCGAGTGCCGTAGTTTCAACCTAGAATGACGGACCATTACACTCTGTTCGATTGTTCCCTGTTTGGGATTTGTTTCCAGCGTTGGCTGCTTACGACAAAATAGAGCCGGTGGCGCAGGTTTGGGTTACTTCAAGTGGTAAGGCGCCTGCTTAACGCAGGAGATCGCGGGTTCGAATCCCGCCGCCGGTTTTCGGACTGGTGTAGCTTACCTGGACCGCCAGTTCCCCGGCTCAATTTTCGGCGCAATGTGCGTCGATGGATTAACTGCTTTTGCCGGTGGTGAAGATTTGGGTTACTTCGCCAATTAAGCGGGAGGTCGCGGGGTTCGAACCCCCGCCGGGCGTCGCTCTTCTGGAGTGCCGACCGTAGCTCAGTGGCAGAGCGCCTAAACGTACCCGGGTCGCTGGTTCCCCGGCAGAAAACTTTCTCCAGATGTAAAGCGGCGAGGCCGGTGGGGCGCCGGGCCGCGCGCAACAGGAGCAGGACAGATGCCGCGAAGCGTAGCTGCTTGGCGGTTTGGAGCGGAGAGACAAAAACAATGACATTACGCAAGGTGTATGGTGGTACGCCGGTGGGTAATGAGTCGCGCTGCACCACGTGCGTCAGCGCCCGCATTATCGAAGGCTACGCCGAAAGCGAGCGCCTGGTGTTCTGTGACGCCATGTACCCGCCGACGCGGGTGCCGTTCAACGTCCGCCAGTGCAGCATGTATGAAGACAAACGCCTGCCGGATTTCGAAGAGATGAAAGAATTCGCGTGGGAGATCCGGAGCAAGAGCGCCGGATCAAGAGCCGGTTTCGTGCTGGCATCAGAGCTGGCGAAGCCGGCTGAGAAAACGGTGGAAGAAAAGCCTGAGGACCTCCCGGCCGTTGCGAAAGAATAATTTTGCCAGCGCAGGCGAGGGCGCCTGCGCTCCACAATCGATAAAGGAGACCCAAAAATGGCCCGCATGAACCTTACACTTCCCTGGATGACGAAGCGCACGCACGAGGGCGCTCCGGCAAAGCTGATCTCCGCTGAGCAGGAGCTGCGCCGCTCCGTGCTGGCCTGCATGCTGTGGGAGGACCAGTTCTACGAGGATGGCGTGGCCATCGCCGGGCGCATCCGCCAGCTGGTTCCCAAGGTCGCGGCCGAAAAGGTTGCCGCGCTGGCCGTGGAGGCGCGCGAAAAGATGAAGCTGCGCCACGCCCCGCTTCTGCTGGTGCGTGAGATGGCG
>DASTJB010000228.1:0-7360 GCA_035717005.1 Candidatus Angelobacter sp. | reverse complement strand
AGACCGCCCCGAACTGCTCCGCCGTCCTGATCTTTGGTGGCGACGGCACCGTCCACCGCCATCTTCCGGAAGTCAGCAAACTGAAGGTTCCCGTACTGGTGGTTCCTTCCGGCAGCGGAAATGATTTTGCCAAGGCGATGGGGTTGCGCAACGAAGCAATCGCGCTGGAAGCGTGGAAACAGTTTTGCGCAGGCGGCGCAGATGTGCGAGAGGTCGATCTCGGATTGATCCGCTCCCTAGGAGAGCCGGGCAGTCAGGTGGATGCAGAGGCGCTCTTCGCCTGTGTCGCCGGCGTCGGCATGGACGCCGAAGCCAACGCACGCGCCAATCGTTTGCCGCAATGGCTCAAAGGGCATGGCGGATACCTGCTGGCCGCGTTGCGCTCGCTGGTCGCGTTCAAAGCTGTGGAAATGAGCGCGATTTCCGACGAGAAGAAAATCCGGCAGTCGGCGTTCTTTGTTGCGGTGGGCAACGCGCATCGTTACGGCGGCGGAATGAAGATCGCGCCGCGTGCAGCGCCGGATGACGGACTGCTGGACGTCTGCTTTGTCAGCCGGATGAACAAACTCAAGTTGCTGTGCTGGGTGCCAACGATCTTCTTCGGCGGGCACCTGCGCCTGAGGCAAGTCGAGTACTTTCAGGCGCGGCAACTGGAGATTGACGCTGAACGGCCGCTCCAGGTCTATGCCGACGGCGATTACATCTGCCGCACCCCCGTTGCCATAAGGGTAATATCCAAAGCGTTAAGGGTCATTGTGCCTGCCCGTATCTCGCTGTAACTAAGACGGTTCTTGACGTTTGCCGGTATTTAAGGTGGAATAAGGCCATGACCAAAGCCGATCTGATTGAAGAGGTTTCGCGGCTGGCGGAGCTGACCCGCAAAGACAGCGAGATCATCGTGGAAACCATTTTTGATAGCGTCGTGCGCTCTCTGCGATCGGGCGACAAGATCGAGATCCGCGGCTTTGGCAGTTTCCGCACCCGCCAGCGCAAGCCCCGCGTCGGCCGCAATCCCAAGACCGGAGCGCGCGTGGACGTGCCGGCCAAGAAGATTCCTTACTTCAAGCCCAGCAAAGAATTGAAAGACGTGATCAACCACGGCAAAGCGGGTGAGGGCGGTGCGTCCGCTCCGCCTTCTGAAGGACAGCCGGGCTAACTCTTCATTCCAATTACAGCCAGCATCCGTCCGGTGTGGCCTCTCTCTGCCCGATGAGAGAAGAAATTGCGCGTATCACACGCGGTGCAATGTTTAAGCGCCGCGATGTTTTTCTCCGGAACTCCCAGCGCCAGCAATTGGCGCCGGTTGGCTTCGCGCAGATCGAGATGCAGCTTGATGCAGAGATCGCCGTGGCCGGGCGCGCGCATGTTCATGAACAGCAGCGGATATTTTTCACGCACAGGGTCAGATTCCTGCACGGAATGGAAAAGCTCACTGCCGTAAGCGAATTGCGATTCGAACTGCTCCTTCAGCTCTTCGCCCACTGCATAGCAGCAACTCTGGATTCCCGGCCCGATCGCCGCGTAAACGTCTTCCGGCCGGGTGCCGTATTCGTAGCGCATGACTCCCAGGCCCTTTTCGACCATCCGTTTGGCCGTGGGCCTCCAGCCGCAGTGAAACGCGCCGACTGCTTTGTTCTTCGCGTCGACCAGCAGAACAGGAAAGCAGTCCGCAGTGAGGATACCGAGAGCGACTCCCGGAAGGTTGGTCACCATCCCATCTCCGGCTAGCCTTTCTGGCGTTGCGGTGCGCACAACGTGAATCAGGTCAGAATGGATCTGGCGAAGCGTTATCAGTGGCCAGGGCTCTGTCTTTGTGCCCGCCCCCGCAGCCGATAAGAAGAGCTTGCGGTTGCGCTCCACATTCTGGCGTGAATCGTGTTTGGTAAAGCTCAAATTGAGCGACTCTCCGCCGTATGCTTCGCTTGCGCCGCCACGCCGCGTGCTGAACCCATAAACGAGCCAGGGAATCCGCCTGAGCGGCGCGGCCTGCAGAACACGCAGAACAGAAGCTGTTCGCGTCCGATGGGTTTCGGGCTTTGCCAGCGTTGCCACACAGCTATTCTAAACGCTGTCGTTCGCATGCCACCGGGGCTGGCTCATTGCCCGCGAGCAGTAGCCCGCGTATCCTCAAATCAGACGATCATGAAGGAGCGTCCGCGGTTTCGAATCGCCACGTACAACACCCATAAATGCCGTGGCATGGATGGCCGGATCCGGCCGTCGCGCGTAGCCGCGGTGCTGCGCGAACTGGATGCGGATGTCATCGCGCTCCAGGAGGTGGTGAGTCTGGCCGGCGGCCGCAAAGAGCAAAACCAGGCGCAATATCTGGCAGACGCCGTGGGATACCACTTTCGTATTGGCGAAACGCGCAAGCTGCGCGGCGCAGCTTACGGAAACGTGGTGCTCAGCCGCTTTCCGCTGAAAGAGGTCGCGGTGTATGACCTCACGGCCTCGCGGCGCGAGGCGCGCGGCTGCATCCGTTGCGACATCGAGATTGCGCCGGGCAAAATTGTGCACATTTTCAACGTGCACCTGGGGACCGGGTACATGGAGCGGCGCAAGCAATCCCGGCTGCTGATGAGCCGCAACGTCCTGCTCTCGCCCCATCTCAAGCACGCGCGGCTGGTGATCGGTGACTTCAATGAGTGGACGCGCGGCCTGGTTTCGCGCACGCTGCAGCACTCGTTTGAGAGCGTCGACATTCAGCTGCACCTCAACCGTAAACGGACCTATCCCGGCGTGCTGCCCATCATGCATCTCGACCACATGTACTTTGATCGGGAACTGGCGCTGGAGGAGTTTGCTCTTCACCGGAGCCGGATGGCGCTGGTAGCTTCGGACCACCTGCCGCTGGTGGCGGAGTTTTGCCTGGGATAAACAAACGTCTCACCACTGACCTGCACTGATGACACTGATCTGAATCGTGGCCGTGGACCAATCCGCAACCCGACATGGGGAATTTACACTGATAATAGCTGCTCCGAACACCCGTTCCGATCGGTGTTATCAGTGTTCATCAGTGGTAAGGTCTTTCTGTGGCCAAATTGACCTTCGTCGTCGGCAAGGGTGGAGTCGGCAAGACCACGGTCTCCTGCGCGTTGGCTCTGCACCTGGCGGCGAGAAATCCGCGCCAATCGACCATGCTGATCTCCACCGATCCGGCACACTCCCTGGCGGACATGATGGAAATCAAAACAAAGGCGGGGCCGCAGCGGCTGAGCGGAGTGAAGGGCAAGCTCTCCCTGTGGCAGATCGACAGCCGGCGTGAATTTGAGAAATTTCTGTCCGGCAACCGTGACCAGATTCTCAATATCGTGGAGAGCGGCACCTTCTTTAGCAAAGAGGAGATTGCGCCGCTGCTCGATACCACGCTGCCGGGCATGGCGGAGGTCGCCGCGCTGCTGGCGATTCAAAGGCTGCTCGAAAACGGCGAGCACGACCACATTGTGGTGGATACAGCTCCGTTTGGCCATACGCTGCGGCTGTTCGAACTGCCCGCACATTTTCAGCGCTTCCTGGATTTTCTTGACATAGCGGCCAGCCGTGATGCCCTGCTGGCACAGCGCTTCGGCGGGCGCGTGAGCAGAACCACCAACACTTTCCTGGAGCGCTGGCAGGAAACGGTGCAGCGGATCAAAGAGGCATTCAGTTCGCGCGATGCGGAAATCCTGCTGGTAACCACCCCGGAAACGTTCTCACTCAATGAAGCGGTGCGCAGCTTGAAGTTGCTCGAGCGATCAGCAGCGGAGATGCGGGTCGGCGGAGTGGTTTTCAACCGCGTTGTCACCAGGCCGGAGCGGTGCCGGCGCTGCCGCCGGCGCGCGCAAGCCGCCAGGAAAGCGTTGGCCTTCTGGAAACGCAAGTTCCCGCGAATGCCTCGGCTGGTGGGCCCTGATCCGGGGAACCCGCTGCTCGGCGTGGATCTGCTGCGGCGATTCGGTGATGCAGTTTTTGGCGGCCGCAAAGCCAACATCACGGCGGAGCCGCCGAACAAAGGGACAATCAAGCTGCAATTTGCCGAAGCGGACTGGCCAGCCAGCGCGAGCCGGCTTGGTTTTACCGTGGGCAAAGGCGGCGTGGGCAAGACGACCACAACAGCGGCGCTTGCCGTACACAGCCGGGCGTTGCACAAAGAAGTAAATGTGACGGTCTGCTCCACCGACCCTGCACCTTCGCTGGACGACATTTTCCAGCGCGAAATCGGCGACAAACCAGTGCAGGTGCTTGGCGATGCCGGCCTGGCCGCGATGGAGATGGATTCGGTGGCAGAGTTTCGCCGCTGGGCGGCTCGGCTCAGAGAGAAGCTCGACTCGGCCACCAGCATGGAATCCGGCGGGCTGCACGTCGACCTGAGCTTTGAAAAGCAGGTCTTCGCCGCATTGATGGATGTGGTGCCGCCCGGCGTGGATGAGGTGTTCGCGATTGTGCGCATCATCGATCTGCTGCAGGCAAAAACGGGCCGCGTGCTGATCGATATGGCGCCCACGGGTCACGCGCTGGAGCTGCTGCGCATGCCTGAGCGGATACTCCTGTGGTCGCGGCTATTGTTGAAAAGCCTCGCCAGCCACCGTACACTTAGCGTCGCGCAGGATGTTGCGGTGGAGTTGGCCGAACTGGGGCAGCGGGTGAGAAAGTTGCTGGAAGTGATGCGCGACCGAAAGCAGAGCAGCGTCTGGGCCGTGATGCTGGCGGAGCCGGTGCCGGACCGCCAGACGCAACGCCTGCTGGCCGCGCTCAAGGAGCTCTCGCTGGCCGTGGATTCGGTGTTTGTGAATCGCATTCTGGTGGATGAGGAGCGCACCTGTAAGTGCTGCTCGCGGGCGCACAGGTGGCAGATGGCGACCCTGCAGGGACTGCAGCGGAAATATGGGACCCATCGCATCTACGTACTGCGCGAGTTCCCTGCGGAGATTGCGGGCGCTGAAGCGCTTAAGGAATTTACCGGCGAATTATGGCAAATCCGAGCACAAAAGTAGCCGGCCAAAAAGGGCTCTATTTGTACGGTGTTTCGCGTGCCGCAGGCAGGAAACATGCGGCGACCAAGCCGGCCAGCCCGGGGATTGACGGCGAGAGCGCGGTGCAGGCGTTGCCGTGTGGCGACTTCCTCTGCTGGGTGTCACAGGTCGATCACTCGAGTTTTGCGCAGGCAATGGAGCGCAATATCGAAAACCTGGAGTGGCTGGCGCTGCACAGCGTGCGCCATCAGCAGGTAGTGGGCGAAATCGCGGCGCACACGGCGATCGTTCCGGCGCGGTTCGGTACGGTTTTTAGCGGCGAGGCCGCCCTGCTGAAGGATGTGCTGAGCAGAACCGCGGCGCTCAAGAGAGTATTTGAACGCGTGGCCGGCGCCGACGAATGGGGCGTGAAGGTCTTTGCCGAGAAGAAGGTGTCCGCCAGGAGCGCGGCAGCGCGTTCCGGCAGGGAATACCTGCAGCAAAAAGCGTCGCAGATCAAAGAGAGACCCGACCGCAACGATCCGGAACTCAGGGAATTTGCCGGAGAGCTGGAAAAAGTTGCAAGTGACACGGCTCCCAGCGGCAAGGTCAGCGGAACTCAACCCAGCCTGGTGTGGCAGGCCACGTTCCTGGTGCCGCGCACCCGCCGCAGACAATGGGAGAGGGTTTTAGGTGAATTCGTGGAACGGTGGGCGGGGCTGCGCCGCATCGAAGTAAATGGCCCCTGGCCGCCGTATTCGTTTGTTGCCGATGCCGAATGATTTCCAGTCCATCACGCTAAGTGAGCCGGGGGAGGACGAAACCTCCCTGCTTGAGATCATCGATCACGTTTTGAACGCCGGCGTGGTGATCCATGGCTCGCTGGTGATCTCACTGGCCGGAGTGGACCTGGTTTATGTGGGCCTGAACGTGGTGCTTACCTCAGTGGAAACGGCGCTGCGCAATCTGCAATCCTCGGAGGAGAAGCGGGGCCTTAAATGAGCCGCGCGCTGGCTTACTGCGCCTTTTTGCATCGACCGGAGATTTCCTTGCCCGAGACGGGAGTGCGGTCGGCCGCGGTGCAGGTGATGGCGGAGCGCGAACTCCGCCTGCTGTGGTCCGAGGTGGAGTGGCCGTTCAATCCCGCGCAGCTGCAAAAAAACTCCGTCGAGTTCCATGGCGTGGTGCAGCACGTTTTAAAGCAGGCGGCGGTCGTGCCGTTTCGGCTGCTTTCAGTGTTTTCGAACCACGGAGAGTTGGCTGCCTTTGCGGCAGAAAATGCCACCGCATTCATCGCCGACCTGGAAAGGCTGAAGGATTTCGTGCAAATGGAGAGCGTAGTCTATCCAGCGCCGGGACGAGCGGCCAGCCAGATAAGCTCCGGTGCGGTCTATCTGCGGGAGCGGGCTGCCATGCTGCGGCTGATCGAGCACCACGTGGCGGAGCTCAGGGAGCGGTTGCGGCCGCTGGCGCGTGACCTGCATGTGCGGGAGACGAAGAGCGGTACGCGCCTGTTCGTGCTGGCGGAGCGAGGCAGGGAAAGCCATTTTCGGGAGCTGGTGGAGCAGACGCCCCTGCCACACGCGCTGTCACGGCGTATCAGCGGACCCTGGCCGGCAGCCGAGTTTTTGAGCGATCAGGTACGAACGCCACAGGTGGCGGGAGCACAGTGAAGGACCTCAGAAAAATTACGCCGGAGGAGATCGCCGCTGCGGTTTCAGAGATGAACCGCGAGCTCAAGGCGGTGGGCGAAGCGCCGCTCGAGCGCATTGACTGCTCCCCGGAGAACATCGAGCAAGGGCTGGCACGGCTGGTGCTGAGCCTGATCGAACTGTTGCGGCGGCTGCTGGAGCGGCAGGCGATCCGCAGGATGGAAGGGGGCTCATTACCCGAGGCGAAAATCGAAGAAATGGGGCAGGCATTGATGAAGCTGGAGGCGAAGGTGCACGAAATCGCAGCCATGTTCGGGCTGAAGCCGGAAGACCTGAATCTGGAACTGGGCCCCCTGGGGAACCTGCTGGATCAATAGGCGAATGAGGCCTAAAATATCGTAATTCGATGCGTAAATCGGCGGCCAACCCTTAAAGATTCAGCAGCATCTTACGTTCTGCGCCGGCTCCCCCCTTCCGGATACTATCGGCGGCCGGTGCATGGCGAAAAATGCGGCGCTGGTTGACAGTTTGTGCCGGGGCTGATTAGGATGCGGGACATGGGTTGGGCGGGTTTTCACCGTTCCTAAGCGATCTCTTCTGTATTTTCCTGAATATTATGCAAAGAGCTCCAACTGTTTCCGGAACAGCCAATCTTCTGGACATTCTCGATAGGGTGCTCGATAAAGGCCTGGTAGTCGCGGGCGATATCCGTATTTCGCTGGCCAATGTCGAACTGCTCACCATCCGCATACGCCTGCTGGTGTGCAGTGTGGA
>DASTJB010000227.1:0-19953 GCA_035717005.1 Candidatus Angelobacter sp. | reverse complement strand
GGCTGCGCGACGATACCGATGACCAGGAGTACGAGCGAGTGGTGGTGCACGAATTCGGCCACGCCCTGGGATGCATTCACGAGCACCAAAGCCCCAGAGAGAAATTGAAGTGGAACGTCCCCAAGGTGTACGAGGTGTTTTCCGGGCCGCCCAACAACTGGAGCAAGGACGAAATCGACCACAATATTCTGGAAAAGTATTCGCCGAACGGGGTGAGCGCGACCCTTTTTGACCGGAGCTCGATCATGCTCTATCAGTTCGATGCCGAGCTGTTCACCGATCACAAAGCCACGCCGCTCAATTTCCAGCTCTCCGCGAAGGACAAAACCATGATTGCCAGGATGTACCCCGGGGTTGCCGCGGCGGTCGGCAGGCCCGCGTAAGCCTAATAGGACAGGAAAGGGCAAGCCTGCGGAGCCCGCCGCAGGCTTTTTTGTTAACAAGCGGCATCTGCCGTAATTGATGCCGGATTTGCCCTGGTTCGCCGGTCTGGGATGAGCGGTGGGTTACTAACGTCATTAACGTTTCTCACAGAAGGTGTACTACTCTGGGCTCACGAGGTACATGACCTTCCGGAGTGCCCAATGACAGATGCAGTAATCAAGGAATCAGCGCTGAAAGAAGCCAATCGGGCGTTCAGCAAGCAGGTAACCAACCAGGTGGCGCGGCTTACGGCGGAACTGAATCGCCTGGAACAATTGTTGACCGCGGGGATGGTGGACCGGCGCGTTCTGGCTGAATTTCGCTACTCGGTGGACCGGGCGCGCCAGACCGGCTGGCAGGTGCAAAGCTGGCTGGATGGCGACGGCCGCGAGCTTTCGACGATGATCACAGAGGAGCGCATCCGCTGCATTACGCGTATGTGCAACCAGCTGGCATCAGAGATGGAAGTGCAGGGCGGAACCTACATCGGCCTGGATTCCATGCGCGAAGCGATGCGCAAGCTGGACGTTGCGCTAATTAAAAGGGCGTAATTGTTCGCGTTCCCGCCGCGGCTGGTAAGATGTTCGTGCATGATGAAGAGCCTGTTTGCCGCGCTGATGATCGTAAGTCTCGCCTGTCCCGCATGGGAGCAAGCCTCAAAACAGCAGTTGCAGTCCTTTGTCTTCCCGGACGATGGATTCAGCATCTCGCTGCCCAGGCCGGTCACGCCGGTGAACGACGGTGGCGATCGCCACATTCACGTGTACACGGTGCGTCTGGCGGGCGGCGGCGTCTTCAGCCTGCGCGCAGTGCATCGGCTGATGGATTGCGAGACCACCCTGGCCGATCTCTGGGAAAAAGCCGACCAAAACAAAGATCCGAGCCAGCCGGTAGTGCGTGGCACGCTGAAACAGGTATCGCTCGATGGGCTGCAAGGACTGGAATATGAAACCGGAAAAACGGGCGACCGCACGCTGCATCGTTTTCACTGCGGCAACAAGCTGTTCTATATCTTCAGCGCCGGATACAAAGGCAAGCGCCCGGCCGAACTGGACCGGATCATCAACTCATTTCACCAGGTGAATCCGGCACATAACTAACTATTCTGTCGCTTCGCTCCAACCCGCTGCAGATTGTCGACCGCTAGACATTTTCCAGCTCCTGGGGCACGCGCTTCGGCACGCAAGTCGGCCTCAGCGCGAAGCACCCGCAGAGGTTTTGTTCTGTCGCTTCGCTCCAACCCGCAGGCGAGCCCAGTCCGCTCCAAGCATTGAGGAGCGCTTAAATCAGCGCGCTCAGCGCGTGGCCGGCCTCGCGCTTAATCATTCGATTTGTCGGCTTTCCGAAGTAGCAAGCTGTCCTTTTCGACTGCTGCAATCACAAGACGGCGGTCTCATGCAGCAGCTGGCCGCGAGCGAAGCGCTCCAGCGCCAGCACGGAAACATCGTCGACGACGTCCGTTTTTCCGTGCAAGATCAGATCGGCCAGAATCTTTCCCGTCGCAGGCGAGTGCATCACGCCGTGGCCGCTGAAGCCATTGGCCAGAAAGAACCCGGGGACGGCAGCTACGGGACCAAGAATGCAGTGGTGGTCGGGCGTCATTTCGTAGAGTCCGGCCCACGCGCGCTTGGGATTGATAGGAAGATTTTCGAAAGCGGGCACACGGTTGGCGGCGTGGACGAGGATCTTCTCCACGAATGAAGGTTCAAAGTCAGTCTTGTAGCCGGGAGTTTCTTCAGGATCGTTCCACGCCAGCAGGAAGCCGCGGCTTTCGGGCCGGAAGTGGAAGCCGTTGCTCATGTCGATGACCATCGGCGACGAGTGCGGGAAGCCGTCGAACGGCTCTGAGGGAACCAGCATGCGGCGCAGCGGCTCGACCGGCAGATCGATGCCGAGGAATTTGGCGATCTGCGCTGCCCAGGCGCCTGCGGCATTCACTACTGTGCGCGTCGAAACCAGGCCACGCGTGGTTTCCACGGAAAACGCTCCGCTCGGGTCGCGCGTGATGCCGGTGACTTCGGTCTTCTTCCACAACGTGGCGCCGTGTTCGGCGGCTGCGGCCATGAATCCATTCATCACGCTGTAAGGATCGACGAAGCCGTCGGTGGAGCAGAAGCTGCCGCCCAGGACGTCGTCGGCACGGAGCTGCGGCAGCATGCTTCTGATTTCTTCGGCAGAAATGAGGCGTGCCGTCTTCAGGCCAAGCTGCTTTTGCCGCTCAAAGTTGCTGCGCAAGTAAGCAAGATGCGAGTCTTTGGTCGCCAGAAAAAGGTAGCCTTGCGGGCGGTAATCGGCCGGATGGCCGACCACCTCTTCGAACTTTGAATAGAAGGGAATCGAATACAGCGACATCTGTATGTTCACGGGCGTTGAGAACTGGGCGCGCACTCCGCCCATGCTCTTGCCGGTGGAACCCTTGCCCTGCGAGCTTTCGCGCTCGATGACCAAAACGCTCTTACAGCCCGCATCCGTCAGGTTCCAGGCGATGCTGGAGCCGACAATCCCGCCGCCGATGATGACAACGTCCGCCGTCTGCATGGCTATTTGGGCCTGAGCGCCTCCCATTGCCTGATGAGAGCCTGCGCCTGAGCGAACGTCTTCTCCGCAGCCTGCGTTGCCTGCGTGGTGGGCGCGGCATCTGCCGAATCGATCACCGTGATCAGCTGTGCCATGTTCGCGATCATCTGCGTAAGCCCAGGTTGTGGCGGACCGATGTCAGCCGCTGGTTGGCCGCGCTGGCGGCGCGGTCCTGCCAATCTCTTTTCATCTTCCACGCTGATCTTTCCGGCTTGCGCTGCGGTATGGATTTCATCGACTGCCGCCGCGGCCTGCTGGACCGTTTGTACGAGCTTCAGTTCGAGTGCGAACTGTTTCTGCAAATCCTGCGGAGTCGCTTTCACTCGTGGATCCATCACGAGTTTGAAAGCTTGCGTGTAAGGCGCGCCATCCACGGTGAGCCGCACCTTGTAATTGCCGGGGAGTGCCTGCGGACCTTCAGGTTCGCGGGGAGTGTCAGTGCCGGGCGCGGTGGACATGCTATAGCCGGGCTGGGCGATTGGCGGAGCAGCATAACGGATGTCCCAGATGAAGCGGTGCACACCGGCGGACATGGAAGGAGGCGCGGCGGGCCGGATCCAATACATGGGGAAGGCGGGCGGCACAGGCGGGTGGAACGGCTGGTCTTTGCTGGAATAAGACCGGACAACCAAGCCGTGCTCGTCCAAAACCTCAAGTTTTACTTCAGCCTGGGCCGCCGACTTCAAGTAGTAGTAGAAGATGGCTCCGGGCGGCGGGTTCTCCCCTGCGGGCTCTTCCGGGGGCAGCGGCGTGTCATGGTTGGTGTTGGCGCGGATGCGCATCGCGGTCGCTGGCAGGAACAGATGCGCCGGTTTCGACTGCATCTCAGGCGTGAGCTGCCGCAGTGGCGAGATGTCATCCAGAATCCAGAAGGAGCGGCCATGAGTGGCGATCACCAGATCATTGTCTTTGATCACGAGATCGTGGACGGGTGAAACGGGCAGGTTGAGCTGGAGCGGCTGCCAGGAGTCGCCGTTATTGATGGAAAAGAAAACGCCGAGTTCGGTGCCGGAGAAAAGAAGCCCTTTCTTGACGGGATCTTCGCGAACGGCGCGAACATAGGCTCCATTGGGAATTCCGTTGTTGCTTCGCGTCCACGTCTTGCCAAAATCGTGCGTACGGTAGATGTAAGGGCTGATATCGTCAAGCCGGTGGCGATCAACCGCAGCGTAGGCCGTGCCGGCGTCAAAGTGTGAGGCTTCAATCAGGCTGATCTTGCTCCAGTCGGAGAGGCCCTGCGGGGAGACGTTGTTCCACGTCTTGCCGCCATCGCGCGTAAGGTGAATCAACCCGGTATCTGTGCCAACCCAGATCTGTCCATTGCTCAGCGGTGACGGCGCGATGGTGTAAACCACGCCGTGGCCGCGGGCCTTGGCGTTTGCCACGGTAAGCGGCCCCTCTTCAGGCGCTTTGGGATCTGCACCCGTAAGATCGGGGCTGATCTTCTCCCAGCTGTTGCCGCGATCGGTCGAGCGCATCACGTACTGTGCGCCGAAATAGAGCGTGTGCGGGTCCTGCGGCGAGAAGACCAGCGGCGAGCTCCAGGTGAAGCGGTGCTCCGGGTGCGCTTCGCCGAACTGCCGGATAGCGTCCGGCGCGATGATCTGCGCCTGGCCGGTGCGCTTGTCATAGCGGAAGAGCTCGCCGTAAGTTCCGCCGCCGTAGATGGTGTTGGGATCGGTTGGGTCGGGCGCGATGTAGCCGCTTTCGCCAGCGCCCGCGGGATGCCAGTCACGGAAGGTGATGGAGCCGTCATTCGAGCGGCTGAGGATGTAAACGCTGCCGCTATCCTGCTGCGCGCCGTAGACGTGATAAGGAAATTCATTGTCGACGGCAACGTGATAGAACTGCGCCGTAGGCTGGTTGTACCAGCTCGACCAGGTGCGGCCGCCGTCAACGCTCACGCCTGCGCCCTGATCGCTGCCGAAGACCATCCGCTGTGGATTGGCGGGGTCGATCCACATGGCGTGGTAGTCGTCGCCGCCGGGCGCGCCTTTGATGGCAACAAAAGTCTTGCCTGCATCGGTAGAGCGGTAAATCGAGACGTTGGGAACGTAAACCGCGTCAGGGTTTTTGGGATCGGCGTAAATCTCGCCAAAGTACCAGAGACGGCCGAGCCGCGGATCAGCGCCGGTGCGAACCCAGGTCTGACCGCCGTCATCGGACTTGAAGATCCCGCCGTCTTTCGTGTCGATAAGTGCATAGATACGCTGGCCGTGCGTACCGCGCGCTATCGCGAGCCCCACGCGTCCCCAATCGCCTTCTGGAAGGCCGCCGCCAGTGACCGGTGTCCACACGTTGCCGCCGTCAGTGGATTTGAAAATCGCGCCGGAGGTGGTGACCGGCGGATAGGAACTCCAGGGCGGGCGCTGATCATGCAGCAGCGCGGCCCAGACTGTCTGGGGATGGTCGGGATCAAGCGCGACGTCGATGGCGCCGGAGTTTGCGTCGCGAAAAAGGACCTTCTGCCAGTTAGCTCCGCCGTCAGTCGAACGAAAAAGACCGCGCTCCGCGCCCGGGCCGTAAGCGCTGCCCATGGCGGCGACAAAGACGATGTCCGGATTTTTGGGATCGACCACGATGCGGCTGATGTGCTGCGAAGCTTTGAGTCCGATGTTCGTCCAGGTGCGGCCGGCGTCGGCGGATTTGTAGACGCCGTCGCCGTAGGTGAGGTTGGAACGGAAGTCGGACTCACCGGTGCCGACATAAATAACGTCGGGATTGGATGGCGCCACGGCGATCGCGCCGATCGAGGAGATAGGCTGGCCGTCAAAGATTGGCTCCCACGTTACGCCGGCGTTGACGCTCTTCCAAACGCCGCCGCCAACGCCGCCGAAGTAATAAACGTTCGGCTGGCCTTCAACGCCGCTGACGGCGACGGTGCGTCCGCCGCGGTGCGGGCCGATCATCCGCCAGCGCAGGCCGTTGTATAAGTTCGGATCAAGCTGCTGGCCGGGAAGCGCGAGCGACGCGAAAAATAAAAGTAAAAAGGCCGGGACGAATCGCACCAGAGCGGATGAGGATTTGGACATAAGCAGAGCATTGTAAATCCTTCCGAAGACCCGTAGCTCTCTCCGAAGTCCCGAACCCGCGTTCTTTGCGGGTGAGGGATCCCTATCGTCACCAGATATTTTTGGCCGACCCTAAGACACGCGAAGAAAATAGGGATCCCTCGCTACGCTCGGGATTTCAGAAAATCTGTTACATTCAGAGGTACTCCATCCGCAAGCAAAAGGACTCCAATCGATGAATTTCAGGGAAATCCGTGTGCCCGGATATGAGCGCGTGGTGTGTGGAACGGACGAGGCGGCCGGCTACAAGGGGATCGTGGTGATTCACTCGACCGCGCTGGGCCCGGCGGTCGGCGGGACGCGCTACTGGAGCTACAAATCGGAAGAAGAGGCGATTACTGACGGCCTTCGCCTGGCGAGGGGCATGACGTACAAAAACGCGCTCGCGGGTTTACCGTTTGGCGGCGGCAAGTCGATTATCATGCGCGACGACCATCCGGATGATCGCGAGAAGGTGTTTCGCGCACACGGGCGCATGGTGGAGAGCCTGCGCGGGAAGTACATTACGGCGGAAGACGTGGGCACCAGTCCGGCCGACATGGAGTACATCCTCAAAGAGACCAGCCACGTCGGCGGTTTGCAGGGTCGCTCGGGCGATCCTTCACCGCATACGGCGCGCGGCGTGTTTCGGGCTATGCAGGCGGCGGCGAAGTTCAAGTGGGGTAGCGACGATCTAAGCGGGAAAACGGTCGCCATACAGGGCTGTGGGCACGTGGGATATTTTCTTGCGGGAGAGCTGGCGCGTGTGGGCGCAAAGCTGATTGTGGCGGACGTGGACGGCGCGAAGGTGAAGAAGCTGGTGGATGAACACGGTGCGGCCGCGGTGGCGCCTGAGGAAATCTATTCCGCGAAAGCGCACGTTTTCGCGCCGTGCGCGCTGGGCGGGATCATCAACGATCAAACGCTCAAGCAATTCAAGGTCGAACTGATCGTGGGCGGCGCCAACAACCAGCTGCTGGAGCCGCGGCATGGCGATGAGCTGGAGCAGCGCGGCATGCTTTACGCGCCGGACTACGCGGCCAATGCCGGCGGCGTGATCAACGGCTGCTGCCGGGAGATGCTGGGCTGGGACGTGGAGCGCACGGTGGCCAAGACCGACGCGATTTATGGCACGCTGCGAAAAATATTTGAACTCGCCAAGCGGGAGAAGATCCCCACGTACCAGGCCGCGGACCGGCTGGCGGAGGAGCGGTGGCAATCGCCTTTAAAGAAATGAGTTTTCCGGCTTGCCATGGCGGCGCCGGATGGCTAATATGCTTCCCCACACCTTGGCGCGGGGTAAGGGAGGCACACCTTGAGATTGAAAGAACTATCGCTAACAACACTCTTTTTGCTGGTCACATGCTGCCTGGGCGGGGCGCAATCGCCGCAGAGTGCGAGCAGCCAGCCTGACACGACCGGTACGCCGGACCTGATCGTAAACACGACGTTGCTTTCACACCAGTGGGTGGTCCGCGACGAAAAACTGGACGCAACTTTGTGCAGCGTGGAAGAGGGCGGCATTACGCCGGGAACGCACACGATTATCCGCTTTACCGTGGAAACGCCGAATATCGGTGATGCGGACATCGTTGTAGGTGATCCCAATGTTCATGTGGCAAATAATGACGGTTTGTTCGAATTTGCGACGTGCCACCACCACTATCATTTTCGCCATTACGCGCTGTATGAGCTGATCGATCCCAATACTGGGTTCGTCTGGAAGGCAGCCAAGAAGGGTTTCTGCATGCTGGATACTGATCCAGTGCCCGCCGCCGACGGCACCGAGCCCCCGCGGAGTTCGCAGTTCAGGAACTGTGGCGCCATTGGGATTCCCGGCAATCAGGGGATCAGCCACGGCTGGGCGGACACCTATCGTTTCTTTCTGGGTGGGCAGTATTTTGTCCTGGATGGCGGCGACGGCCAACCGGTTGTGCCGCCCGGAAATTACATTATCCGCATTACAGTAAACCCGCCGTTTATACCCACTGCGAACGAGCCATGCCGTTTTTTGGAGAAGATCGACGCCAACGGAAACCAGATTTGCCACCAGTTGCCAGAATCGAATTACTCGAACAACGTGGGAGAGGTGTTGATCACGATTCCTGCTCATCCAGGCAAGACGGGCGTAGGTCCGGCGGTGGGACAGGCGGCCAAAGAGGATTTTGACGAGCACGACAACAAGATCCCAAACTAGATAGGCTTCAGGATTGCTAAAGTCCGGCTTTCGCGCTGGAGTTTTGATCGCCCCGCTCGAGTGGGGCGATTTTTTTCTTCACGTACAGCAGCTTGTCGACTTCGGCCACCACATTTCCTTGGGCATCTTTGATAATGACCTGAAATTGCGGCTCGACTTTGGGCTGGGTTTCGGCTGCGGCGCGAATCTGCGAAATTTGTTCTTCGCTGAGATGAAATGCGGCTTTCATCACGCCCTTGCCCGGCTTCCTGAAGCGAATGGTCGCCGCCTTGTCCCAGACGATGTAAGCGGGGCCAAGAATGTTGATGAGCATGAGCATGTAAAACGGATCGACCATGGAATAGAGCGAGCCGCCAAAGTGCGTGCCGACGTAATTGCGGTTGTAGAAGCGCAGGGGCATTTCGACCTCGACGTGGCGAAAATCGTCAGAGATGCGGGTCATCCGCACGGCTGCTCCGAGATAGGGTGGATACATATTCACCCAGCGTTGCAGCTTTTTGGCTGCACCGTTGCTGGTGGTTGAGGCCATGGTTGATCCTTTGCCACTAAAGATGCTCCCGGCAATGCGGGAGGTTCGGATTCAGTTGATGCCTGCCGCGCCGGCCGGCGGCGGGCTGGAGTGGTTCATGTGCACGATGCGCCAGCGGCCGCGGTCCTTGCGGCAGAGCGCCGTGCCCCGCGCCACGATCACCTGCTGCCCTAAAACGATTTTCAAATCATATTCCACCCAGATTGCGTCGCCTATGGGATGGTGCGCGCGCATGATCATGGAGAGGCGCCCCGGCGGGCTGGGCTGGAAATATTTCCTGCGATAGTAGGCCATGATGGCGTCGCGGCCATAGAAATCACCGGCGACGGTGAAGGTGACGATCTGAGGATCGAGACACTCGGCGAAGACGGCTTCATCGGCGCGATTG
Organism: Candidatus Angelobacter sp.; assembly: GCA_035717005.1. Classification (GTDB taxonomy): domain Bacteria; phylum Acidobacteriota; class Terriglobia; order Terriglobales; family Acidobacteriaceae; genus Angelobacter. The sequence continues at coordinate 10,789 of DASTJB010000227.1, read as the reverse complement.
AAAGCATCCTGGCAGCCGCTCAACTGCTGATGCAGTTCGGCGATTGCGGCGTCAGTGCTGCCCGCATCGGGGAGCAGTTGCGCGGTGTGGTTTTTCAGGTCGACGGTTGCTCCGAGTCGCGAGAGAAGATCGACGCCCAGGATGCCGTCAATACGCTTGCCGCAGCTGTTACCGATGGCAGAAAGGTCCACCGCCGGCAGCCGCAGACCGGTCAGGCGATGCTGGCCTACCCTCAGCTCCTCGATGGTTATTTCGCGGGATTCGGCTTCAATCGTGCCGCTCCAGGATGTGACCACGATGGTGCGCGAGTCGCCCCGTTTGAAGCTCTTGCTGTTGAGCATGGAAGTTGCGGCGGTGTCGACGAGAAAGCGGAGCGGAGATTTGCCGCCGTCAACACTCACCTGGATTACAGGAAGCTTGTCACAGCTTTCCAAGCGGACCTCTTCCGCCTGAGAATGCAGAAAAAGAAAAAAGAACAAAAGGAAGATGCTGCGCGCGAGGTAGCGGGACATGGGGGAGCCCTCCGACGAAACAGGAACAGTATCGCACAAAAACGAACGTTCGTGCTATTATTTTTATCGAGGTAAAGTTCAGGCATGACGGCATCCCGCCCTGCCATCGCCGCGTCCCATCCGCGCAAAGGAGTTCGCACGCGCGAAAGCATCCTGCGGGTTGCGGTGGACCTGGCTTCGGTGGAGGGCCTGGAGGGGCTCACCATCGGGCGGCTGGCGGACGAACTCAAGATGAGCAAGAGCGGCCTGTTCGCGCATTTCGGCTCGAAGGAAGAGCTGCAACTGGCGACAATAGAGATGGCGCGGCAGATTTTTGTGGAGCACGTCATACGCCCGTCTCTGGCCGAGCCGGAGGGTGTTCCGCGCCTCCTGGCGCTCTGCCGACGGTGGCTCGGGCACGTGGAAGCCAAGGTCTTTGCCGGCGGCTGCTTCTTTACTGCCGCGTCGCTGGAGTTTGACAGCCGCAGCGGGCCGGTGCGTGATGCCATCGCCGCCACGATGAAGACATGGCTCGGGACTTTGGCGCGGGCGGTGGAGGCAGCAAAGAAAGCGCGTCACCTGAAGGCTTCCGTGGACCCGGAGCAGTTGGCCCTGGAGATGTACTCGCTGGCGATGGGAGCCAACTGGGCGCTGCAACTGCTCGATGATGAGACGGCCCCCGACAAGGTACGTACCAGCATTCTCGAGCGAATCCGCCTGGCCGCAACGCCTTCGTGCCCGCCGGTCAAACTCAGCAAATAGAAAGGGTGCGCTGAGGCGCACCCTTCACTTCATTCCTGAAAAAATTACTTCTTGGGAGCAGTTTCGGTTTTCTTCTTAGCTGCCGTTGCACCCTTTTTTGCCGGCGCGCTGGCCGATCCCTTGGACGGATCGTCTGCCGGGTTGACGTAGGTCAGCTTGAACGGCCCCATGGCGCTGACCTGGACTTCAGTTTCGCCCTTGGCCATCGCATAGTGGTTGTGGTGGGTCGGCACCACAGCCAGCGAGTGTGCGGGCAGCGTGGTCATGGAGCTTTCGTCAAACTTATCGCCCATGCCGACGTGAAATTCACCGGAAAGCACGGTGACGTTCTCCGCGGTGGGGTGCCAGTGCGGCATCACGCGGTAGCCGTCAGGAAACTTCAAGCGCACCGTGAACGGACCCGCCTTGCCGGGATCTCCCGCCAACACAGCCATCTGTGCGCCGGCCGGAAATACCGCAGGTGCAGGACCCCATTGAACCTTGTCAGGTGTGACCACCACGGCGGCTGGTCCGGCAGCCTTAGCCGGCGCTTTCTTGGGCGCGGCTGTGGTCTGCGCCAGGACCATGGCCGGCAGCAGTATAAAGAGCGTGGGAAAACTACGCATGCAACCCCCTCCAGGGTGGAAAATTTCGTGTGCGAACCTCGGGGAACATTGTACCCGAATGGGTGGCGTTGACCGTGTTGCGACGAAAAAATGAATACTCCAGCCAGGCTGCGGCATCTGGTGGAAGGTTTAATCATTGGAGATGAGAATGGTCACTGATTTTCCATCGATTTTGACCGCGTGTTGCGCGGTTGTGGGGCTGGCGAGCCAGCGCATTCGTTCCGAGCGCACGGTGCGGGCCAACCTTCCGTTCAGCGATGCCGTGTGGCACGGCGACACGCTTTACCTGAGCGGCCACATCGGGCTTGATCCAAAGACCGGCAAACCCGGCGCCACGCCGGAGGAAGAGGCTCGCCTGGTGCTCGATGGAGTGAAAAGCACGCTGGAAGCTGCGGGGTTGACGATGGATGATCTGGTTTCAGTGCAGATCTTCTGCTCTGACGTGAGCCTGTTTGAGCGGTTCAACGTGGTCTACCGGACGTACTTCGAGAAAGAGTTTCCGGCGCGGGCTTTTCTCGGCTCCGGACCGTTGCTGTTCGGCGCGAGATTTGAGGTGCAGGGAACGGCGGCCCGGCCGTAAAACCCAAAACCTTCCCACTGATGACACGGACGGCACTGATTTGCACGGATCAGAAAAGTTCAACAGAGTAAGAAGCACTTATGGATCCGTGTAATCCGTGTTCATCCGTGGGTGAGGTCTTCCGATCACAGCGATTTCACGAAATCCTCGTGGCCATACTTGAGCAACTCGCCGATATGTTCAATCGTAATGTCTGCGGCAGGGTAGGAGGAGACCAGCTTGGGATCGAAGGCATAATGGCCCTGGCGCGGGAAGACCGTAGTGACCCGGGCACCCCAGATTTTCTTCACCTCGGCAAGAATGCGGATCTTGTCGTCGATCAGCACGTAGTGATCGGCAGGGAAGCGGCGCTCCACGTCTTCGAGTTCCTGTTCCTTGTGGATGTAGATCAGCACGCCATCGACCGACTCCCAGATGCCTGAACGCTCGACCTTGAGCGGCTGGAAGACGACATCGCCATCGGAGAGCACAACGGCCTTGCCCCACTGCTTTACGTGCTCGACGGCATTGAGCGAATCAGGATAGAGCCGGGTGGCGAATGGATAGTTGATGAGAAAGTGGGAGACTGTGAGGAGGCCGGGGTCACGCGGGTTCTCGATGCGGTAGCGCTGGAGCGCGCCCAGGTAATCGGCATAACCGAGCTCGGTGCGAAGCTGCTCGAAGATCTCCCAATAGCGCTGCTGGCGCTCAGGGCCGACCTGCTGTTCCAGATGGGATTTGAGGTCGGCAGTGACGCCGTCGTTATCGAGCAGGGTGTTGTCAACGTCAAAGAGGAAGACGAGGTTGGGCATAGAGATTCAGGGAGATTGTAAATGGAGAGAATTCGCGCGGAAGAATTGCGTTCGATCCAAAAACGGCCCGAAGCCGCAGCAGGGGCTAAAGCCCGAGTTCTTATGGCTCGTGCGGCACGACTTCGCAGCCTGCGGTTCGCTACGCTCACCCCAGGCCAACCGCTCAAGTCGTGCCCTGACACTTGTCTTTGGTTTTTGTCGCTTCGCTCCAAACCGCTACCGCGCTAATTCGACTCAGACGGTCTCCTGCTCCCGTAGCAGCGCAACTCGGCGACTGCTGTGCCTCGCTGCGCGCGCCGCATCGTCAACCCTATACGATTTTCAGCAGTCGCTCGCGGCGCGACTCCCATTCATCGCTGGAGAAGATGTTGGGGCCGACTTCGATCAGGCGTGGGAGCATGTTGAAGACCGAGACGGGCGTCCAGAAGCCGCCGGAGCGGGTGCGCAGGCCGCGCTTGTTCAGTTCAGAGGCGACCAGCGTGATGGAATAATCCTGAACGATCAGCTCCATCATTTGCACGAGAACTGCGCGTTCTTCAGGGTCTTCCTCCAGGCGGCTGCAGTCGGCGGCGACGCGCAGCCCGTAGGGAATCTCTTCGACCAAAACTGCTTCTTTAGTTTCATCGCCCGGGAGTTCGCGGCGCCACTCCATGGCCACCAGTTTCCAGCCGGCTTCGGTCTTCCGGCGTACGTAATCCATATCTACGGAGCCCGTTATCACCTCGCGAATGCGTTCGATCCTGGCCATTGCACACCCTCCGGCTTTGGGAGTGTCACGATTTCGAGCAAGCGTGGTGCCAAGAGCGCAGGCAAGGTCAACTGCTTGATGAGTGCGCAGTTACCAATTTCCGGTCGCGATGAAACGCTCCCGACTTTGCCCATTTTCGCAAGGGAGCGTTCGGAAATGAACAGTGCCATTCGTCCCGTGAGCAACTACGTTTTCGATTGTGCCATCATACGCGCCAACCGGGCCTGCCGCTGTTCTTCTGTGGTTTCTTCGATTCGCGTAGCAATGGTCCAGACATGGCCCGCGGGATCCATGATCCAGCCGATGCGGTCGCCCCAGAACTGGTCCTGCACGGGAAAGAGGATCTTTGCGCCGCCGGCCACGGCGCGCGCGACGGTCGCGTCGACATCTTCGACATAGACGAAGATCACCACGGGGGAGCTGCCGTCGAGTTGGGGAGCGCGGCTGGTTATGCCCGGCCACTCGGCTTCAATCATGAGCATGGCCGGGCCGATCATAAGCAGAGCATGCTGCGCTGAGCCGTCCGGGCCGGGGCGGCGCACGCGCTCCTCAGCGCTAAAGGTGTGCTTGCAGAAATCGATCTCGGCGGCGACGTCGCGGCAGAAGAGTCTGGGGATAATGGCCGACGCGCCTTCGGGTACTCCTTTGCTGACAGTTGCCATTTTGTGCTCCAGCAACAAGCATAGAATCGCGCGAGCCGGAAGTATTGAAAAAATTTGAGTGGCCACGCTAGACGCGCGACAGATGGCGTGCACATCTTAAGACAGTATGAAGCGAAGAGGTGCGTATGATTCGTAAATTGAAGTCGGGCGAATACCGGCTGTACTCGCGCAAAAGGAACGCAAAAACGGGCAAGAGGCGCAATTTGGGGACATTTTCGTCTCTGGAGAAGGCCAAGACACATGAGCGTGCAGTGCAGTATTTTAAACGGCAACATTAATTCCTGTCGCTGCGCTCCAAACCCGGCGACGGTCGTCGTTTTCCTGTAAGGTGTCCTGCTCCTGTAGCAGCGGGCTCGCCGCGCAGGTCGGGCTCGCCCTTATTTCTGTCGCTGCGCTCCAACCCGCCGGCGATTCTCCCCCGGCGAAACGTAATTCTGCTCCTGTGGCGACGGGCTCGCCACGCAAGTCGGGCTCGCCCTTATTTCATTCGACTCGATTGCTAGTGCGACTGCAAGGCAGCTATCGCGGTGGCACCGGGTGAGGGCGTGAAGATTACTGTGGCCGTAGTGCGGTCAAAGAAGATGGAGTGGAACGGCGCGGCGGGTAGAAGACCATCCTGCGGATCGCCGGGCGATTCAATATCGTTATGCAGAACCACGACTTGCTGATCGGGCAGGCGCTCGTCAGAAAGTGAGATGTCCCGCAGCTCCCGTGTGCCGGCTTCATCCTGCGACATGTTGGTGGAAACCTGGGTCAGGCAGCTGTGCTCGCGGCAAGGAACTTCCTGGACGGGAGCGAACCGGTTTTCGAAAACCAAAAACTGAGAGATGCCGGAATCGAGGACAAGCTTCCACGTCCCACCGAGCGCGGCGCTGGAGGCAACCTGCACCAGCAGGCGCGCCTGGTTGATCTGGACCGGCACGCTCAAGCCGGCGGGAATGTGCGCAAGTTCGGGTGAGGAATAAATTTCCAGCGCGGGGCGGTCGAAGTCGAGCCGGAATGAGAAGTGCAGAAGAAAATTCAGGCCCAGCACGCCGCGAATGTTGGCGTCGAGCGCGCGCAGCTCGGTGAGCGGAAGCGCGAGCGCTTCGATATTGGAAAGACAAGCCGTTCCGGCTTCCAATTTCCCCAGAACATAACGCGGAACAGCGGTTGCGCGGGCCAGACTGGTCAGCTGCAATTTGTCTTTGGCGCGAAGGCCGAGTTCGGCGGCGAGCGAGGGATCGAGCAGCGTGGTGTTGCTGCCGGTGTCGACCAGGAAGTCGAACGGCCCGCGGCCGTCGATGGAAACCTGTGCGATCATCAGATAGCCGCGCAGCAGGCGCACGGGAACGGCGTTGCGCGCTGGATCGGGAACCGCGGGAAACGCAGCGGCGTAAGCGGCCGACAGCAAAAGTAAAAAGCTGAGCCCCAGGTTCTTGGCCGCGCTGTTCATGGTGGTATCTCCACGCTGTTTGTAACCGGCCGGGGGACCGTCCACCCCAGCCCGCGTAAAACCGCGCGGTCCGGGGACCGTGATTGTGGTATGGTCGGCGCGATGCGAGCTGCGGGATAGATGACTTTGGGACGCGGCACTCTGGTGCGCGGAGAAAATCCGTGATGCCGGTCACACGCGGAAGGCGTTGATCTGAAGCTTGATTCCTGTTCGCGAAGCGCGTTTTACCCGCATGATTGTTAATGTTTCGTGAACCATAAGGATCAACGTGGAGCCCGCGATTCCAGCGGACAATGTACGAGTGCGGCGTTACCTACACGCGCAACAAACCGGCACCTTGGTTACCGATCTGAACATCCAGTTGCGCGGCGGCAACGCCGGTCTGCGCGAGCGACTGCGTGTTAGAATCGCGCCACTTTTCCTGATGGCCAGCGAAACCAGCACAACCGGCACGGGCAGCGCGACTCTTCAGCGATCGTCTCTTCAAAGATCGATGGGACTGACCGCCGCGGCGTCGATGGTGGTGGGGATCATTGTGGGCGTCTCCATCTTCGTCCAGCCGTCTGAAGTGACGCGGCTGGCAGCGAACCAGCGCGGCATCATGCTGGTGTGGCTGGCCTCGGGCGTACTCACGCTGTGCGCAGCGCTGGTCTGCGCGGAGCTGGCGTGGCTCTTCCCTGAAACCGGCGGCGTGTACGTCTTTTTGAAACGCATCTACTCTCCTGCAATGGGGTTCCTCTGGGGGTGGGGAATTTTTTGGGTGATGCACACGGGAATTTTGGCCGCGATCGCCGTAGTGCTGGCGCGATATGCAGCGAGCTTCCTCGGACTGGGCGAAGTTGGCGTGCGCCTGCTGGCAGTCGCAGCGATCATTCTGGTTTCGATCGTCCAATACCTGGGCGTGAAGCTGGGCAGCGCGGTGCAGGTGGCGCTTACCGCGGCCAAACTGGCGGCGATCGGCGTGATTTGCGCACTGCTGTTTGCGCTGGGCAGAGCGGCGCACCATGCCCTGCCGGCAGAGGCCGCGCAACCGGTTGCGATTACGAAATTTGGCCTGGCGGTTGCGGCGGGGCTTTTTTCGTACGGTGGTTTCCACATGCTTACCTACACGGCGGGCGAGGTCCGCGATCCTCAGCGCACCATCCCGCGCGCGCTGGTGCTGGGCGTGCTGATCGTGACCGCATGTTACATGCTTCTGAACGCGGCTTATCTTTACGTGCTGCCGGTCTCGGCGGTCGCGCAGTCCACGCGCGTTGCCGCTGACGCCGCCTCTCGCGTCCTGGGTCCGCACTCGAGCGCCGCGATCACCCTGGCGATCATCGTTTCTGCGCTGGGCGCACTGAACGGCATCGCGCTGGCCGGCCCGCGCGTTTACTATGCCATGGCGCAAGATGGCCTGGCCTTCCGCTGGATGGCCGCGCTCCATCCCGCGCGCCGCACGCCGCATCTGACCATCGCCGCGCAAGCCGCGTGGGCCTGCGTGCTGGCCGCGACCAACTCCTACCGCGCGCTCTTCACCCGCGTCGTCTACACGGAATGGCTGTTCTTCGCGCTCCTGGCCGCGGGCATTTTCGTTCTGCACCGCCGCGGCGAATACCAACCCAAATTCCTGCGCTTTGGCTTTCCGCTGCTGCCGGCGGCAACCTTCATCACCGCGGCCGCCATCGCGGTCAACCAGATCTACGCCTCGCCGCGCGAGAGCGCTCTCGGACTCGGCTTGATTCTTCTCGGCCTTCCCGTGTATTTTGTCTGGTCTCATCGCAGGGCGGAGACGTAGCGGTTGCTACGTCTCGTTCCTGTCGCTTCGCTCCAAACCGCCGACGAGCCTTGCCCGAGGGAATTTCTTCTGCGCTTGAGGCCAGCAGCTCGCCGCGCAAGTCGGGCTCGCTGCTGAATTGATAGACCGTTGAGATTCTCGCACGCAAGGGAACGCATGCCCATCATCGACTTCCACAATCACTACTATCCGCGCGAGTACATCAAGGCCATCGAGCAGGGCCCCAGCGCCGTGCGCATCGACTACGACGCCCAGGGCAATCCTCAACTCCACTACCCTGGCGACTACAACATCGCCGTGCGCGGCCATCGCGACATCGCCTACCGCGCCCAGGTCCTCCGCGAAGCGAAGATCGACACCCAGGTCCTGACCCTCACCACGCCGGGCACGCACATTGAAGAGCCGCGCACCGCCGTCCGCCTCGCCCAGATCACCAATGACGCTTTTGCCCGCGCCGTCTCCGACTACCCCGGCCTCTACGCCGCGCTGGCCACGCTTCCGCTCTGTGACCCCGCCGCCAGCGTCACCGAACTTCGCCGCGCCATGGAACAACTCCACTTCCGCGGCGCCATGGTCTTCTCCAACATCAACGGCGCGGCGCTCAGTGACCAGCGCTTCTGGCCCCTCTGGGAGACGGCCAACCAGCTCAGCGCCATCATTCATATTCATCCCACCAACCCGGTCGGCGTAGAAGCCATGCTTGACTACTGGCTCATGCCCCTCGTCGGCTTCCTCATGGACACCACGCTCGCCGCCGCCAGCCTCGTCTTCGCCGGCGTCGCTGAGCGATTTCCCAACATCCGCTGGGTGCTCGGCCATCTCGGCGGCGCCATCCCGTACCTGGCTGAGCGCCTCGACCGCGGCTATGAAGCCTTCGCCGACTGCCGCCGCAACATCTCGCACCCGCCCAGCTCGTATCTCAAAAAGTTCTTCTTCGATACCGTCAACTTCGATCCTCGCGCCCTCGAGCTGGCCGTCAGCTTCGCCGGCGCCTCGCAAATCCTCGCCGGCAGCGACTACCCCCACCAGATCGGCAGCATCCCCAGGATGCTGGAGAGCCTCCACGCCATGCGCATCTCCGACTCCGACCGCGAGCTCATTCTCGGCGGGAATGCCGCCCGGCTGCTGGGTATTTAGCCTCGATTTCGAACTTTGGGTTTCGATCCGTTTCATCCGTGGTGGGGTTTTGCCTTTCCGATGGCCCGATGACCCGATCTCCCGATGGCCCGATCTCCTCCGTGTTCCGCAGCCTGCCCTGAGCGACCGAAGGGAGTCGAACGGGTGTCCTTTGTGGTTAAAGAGTTTCGCCAGCTCATCCTCGGCGGCAACGCCGCGCGCCTGCTCGGGATTTAGTCTCGACAGCAATGCCTTGTGCCGCGGGGTGGAGCAGGCATTTATGCCTGCGTTATCCCGACAGCTCGAAACCGGCTTTAGCCGCTGAGGTTTTGCTTTTTCGATCACCAGATCACCCGATCACGTGCGATCACCCGATTTGCAATCAGTGTCATCTGTGTTTATCCGTGGGTTTCGTCGACACCGCCGGTACCCTTGTCGTCCTGAGCAAGCCGGAGCGCGCGAAGCAAGTGACGGCGCGTCGAAGGATCCCGATAAGGTGTCGGGCTTATTTGCTGATTTAGGGAGTTCTCCCCAAAGCCTATTCCTCTCGGTTCTGGGCAATCCTCTTCCGGACTTCTCAAAATCCGCGCTCATCAGCGTTCATCCGCGGTAAGCTTCTGCTTTTCCGATTCCGGCGATTACGGCGATTCCGCGCGATTACGGCGATTGTTTTCCGATCACCCGATCACGCGCGATCACCCGCGATCACCCGATCTCCCGATGATCTTGCTCAACTCGATTACCTCCAGCGGACAATCCGGCCAGTTGTTGATCCAGCACACGATAATGTCGCACCCATCCAGCCGGTGCCGGTGCTTCAGAAAATTCTTCGCCAGGTATTCAAACTCAATCCTCTCCCGCTGCAGCCGGTTCGGCGAGACCTCCCTCAGCGCCTCGCAGTCCGGGAATCCCGTCCGCACAATCGTCGCCATGAAGCCCAGCTCCAGCGCCATCGAGGCAAAAAGAAACATCACTCCGCTCTCGTTCGTCGGCAGGTGCAGCATCGCCCTCCGCGTGATCGGTGGGCCATAAATCGGCCGGTCTTTCTTCAGTTGGGGCCTCCGCTTGGCGGGTATCGGCCGCTTCACCGCGTTCGTCGGCCAGTCGTTCTCCATCTGCTCCCCAATCAGCGCCATCACGTCCTTCCATTTTTTCCTGAGACCGTTCCGCTGCGCGTAGTCAGCCATCGCCCGCGGCACCCCTGGCCAGTGCCCCGCCAGCCGCATCACCGCCTCCATGCTGTGCCTGCCCAGCTTTCGGTATGCCTTGGTGCTGGGCAGCTTTCTGAGCATCCGCGCTACCCGCGCCCAGTCTTCAAACAGCTTCGCCGTTGAGACCGTCACTCCGCGGTGCGGGTTCTCCATGCCGCAGGCGTCCAGCGCGCCGGAAAAGTTGGTGAAGTGCTTGCGCAGGTCCTTGCGCTTCAACCGCGTCAGCGTCTGTACCTGGGCCTCCGTCGGCACCCGCCCCAGCCGCCGCGCCAGCTTCTTGATCGTCTCGATGATTTCCGCCCTGGTGACGCCACGGTTCTTCTGCTTGTCTTTGGTGAGCATGTTCTTTCTCCTGAAGATGTCCCGATGTCCTGATGTCCCCATGACTTGTTGTCCCCTATCTCCCTATTTCCTCCGCTTCCTCCGTTCCTCCGTGTTTCAAGGTTTTGCTTTTGCCTTTCGCTGAGTGCTGAGTGCTGAGTGCTTTCCTCCTGACTGCTGAGTGCTGAGTGCTTGGCGCCAAAAACAAAAAAGCCACCCGCGTGGGTGGCTCTTTGATTCTCTAGAGGTATCAGTGCCGGGCTTGATGGCAGACACCTGCGCCACGCGTG
>DASTJB010000226.1:0-4608 GCA_035717005.1 Candidatus Angelobacter sp. | reverse complement strand
TCGCGCTCGCCTGCGTGCACAAGGAGTACCCCAACAAGATCGCGCACTCCATGAACAGTGACGCCGACGTCGCTCCGCCGCGCAAGCTCACGCCTGCCTTCTATGGCTGCTATGACTGGCATTCGTCGGTGCACGGACACTGGCTGCTGGTTCGCCTGCTCCGCACCTTCCCCGATGCGCCCTTCGCCGCCGAGGCGCGTGCTGCTTTACAGCAGAGCCTGACGGCAGAGAACCTGCAGCAGGAGAACGCATATCTGCAGGCTCAGGGCCGCGCCAGCTTTGAACGCCCGTACGGGCTCGCCTGGCTATTGCAGCTCGGCGTGGAGCTGCGCGACTGGGCGGCCGACAATCCGCGAGACGTAAAAGTGCACGCGTTGTATGTCAACCTGCTTCCACTGGAGGTGAGCGCCGTTGACCGCCTGAAGACATGGCTGCCCAAGCTGTCGTACCCGGTCAGGATCGGCGAGCATAATCAGACGGCTTTTGCCCTGGGCCTGATGATCGACTACTCGCGCCGGGTTGACGATGCGGATTTTGAAAAACTGCTTCTGGCCAAGGCACATCAGTTCTATTTCGCCGACAAGAACTGCCCGCTCGCGTACGAGCCTTCCGGCGAAGATTTTCTCTCACCCTGCCTGGCGGAAGCCGATGTGATGCGGCGCGTACTCGCGCCGAAGGAGTTCGCGGGGTGGCTGAAGAAATTTCTTCCCCAAATTCCTCGCGACGGCTCGGCCACCTGGCTGCTGCCGCAAAAATCCACTGATCCTTCCGACCCCAAGCTGGCACACATCGATGGACTCAATCTCAGCCGGGCGTGGATGCTCGAAGGCATTGCCTCCGGCCTGCCCGCGAAAGACCCACGGCTGAAGTCGCTCGCAGCCTGCGCCGCCGCGCATCGCGCCGCAGGTTTGGCCGCGGTGACGGGCGAGCACTACGAAGGCGGGCACTGGCTGGGCAGCTTTGCCGTCTACCTGGTAACTCAGCGCGGAATCGCGAAATAGACGGACTCGCTCTTGCGGCGAGAATGGTGTGGAGAGATGTGGCACGGACACTCCTGTCTGGGCCTCTGTCCCTCACCCAGATCTCTGAACACAGGCAAGAGTGCCTATGCCACAGGAACAATTATTCTTCCCACACATCGCCCCACTCTGCCTTGCGCGCGGCGCGAAAAGCCTGCTTGTCTGACCGCGTCACCATCTTGCTCTCTATGCGTCCTTTACTAGTGCATAGCTCGAGCTGAATGTGCCCGCTGTGCTTGCCGGGATGGCGCACGATCCGCGCCCTCTGCTCCGCCACGCTCTGCCTGGCTGCGATCACGTAAGAGAACTTCTCGTCTTCGTATCCCAGCGCGCCGCCCTTCAGTTGCCGATGTTCCGTCGTGCGTTCCAGCCGTTGCGCAAAGTGACACCAGTCTGCGGCCGCTGCCATCGGACACGGCCGCTTGTGTGGGCAGGGCGCCAGGATCTCGGCGCCGGCCGCAATCAAAGCCGAGCGTGCGGCGTTCACAGTGGCAAACCCTCGCGGCGTTCCTGGCTCGATGATGGCCAAAAATTCCCGCGCACAGCTCCATGCTTTGCGGATCACGCCTTCCAACGCGGCCGGCGCAAGCTCGCCCAGTGCATACGAGACGACCACCAGGTCATGCTCGGCGCAGGAAAAGCCGGACCGCAGGTCCTGCCTCAGCCACTGCGGCTGTGGAACTGCCGCTGGACCACTCTTCTCCGCCAGGGTCTTCCCGATGGCAACCCAGCGCTCATCCGCTTCAAGGAGAGTGGCCGTTTCCAGCTTCGGGAAGATTTCACTGGCAGCAAACAGCGCCGTTCCCGGCCCCGCCCCGAGATCGAGTAGAGTCCTTATCTCAGCATGCGGCGCGCGCAAAGCAATTTCAGAGAACACGCGCCGGTTGGCCGCGTAGGTGGCGGGAAATCGGACTGCAAGATAGGCCGCGCGTTCGGCGTCGCTGGCAATGGCGGGATGAGAGAAATTTCCAGCTTTGTAGCGCTCCGTGAGTCGCGCCGCGGCCTGCGCCAGGCGTCGCCGCTCGATCTTTTCTAATTCCCCCTGGATCGCATCCAGCAGGTATTGCGCCACACGCATCCGTTCGGCTCAGTCCTTGTATTTCACTGAGCAGCCGTAAGGCCGCGTGGCTGCTTCGCTCACCGGCTTGCCGCTCAGCGCTTCGCCCAGTGCCGTAGAAACATAGTTTTTGGAAGTCGCGATGTCGGCCTGGTCGGAGGTCGGATGATCGTCGATTGCGCCGTTATAGATCAGCGTGCCTTTGGGATCAATGACGAACATGTGCGGCGTGGTCTTCGCGCTGTAAAGATGCCCCAGCGATCCGCCCGGGTCCATGATCACCGCCGTCGGCGCGGCATTCATCTTCTGCAGATACTCGTTCTCCTGCGTCGGCGAGACGAACCCCTGCGTGCCCGGGGCCGACGAGATCACCGTGAGCCATACCACACCCTTGCCGGTCCACTCTTTTTGCAGGCGCTGCATGTTCCCGCTCTCATAATGCTTTTTGGTGTACGGGCATCCCTGGTTGTGCCATTCCAGCACGACAAACTTCCCTTTATAAGCCGAAAGACTTTGCTGTTTGCCGTTGCTGTCCACGCCGGCAAAGTTCGGCGCCGGATCTCCCACTTTCACGGCAAAAGCGGCGGCCATCAGCGCCAGCAACAGCACCAGCTGGAACAGGGAACGAGATAGGGATTTCATTCGCATCTCCAATGAGCCAAACTGCTCAGATCCAGAACACGAAAGATCATTTGCTAATGCCTTATTTTATCGGCTGGCGCACAGGCGCTTCAATCCGGTATGCCGCGCCATCGCCCAGAACAAGCACGCCGCGCAGCGTCCGGACCGGCTTGGTCAGCAGATCAGATTTCTTCAGCACGAGCTTTACACCCGTGGGCAAAGGCAACAGCTTCTGCGGCGCAGGATTGTCAATCTGATTTGGCTCGAGCGGAAAGAATTCTGCTTTCGCCCAAGGCTTGCCGGTCTCGACCATCAAGATGAAATCATCGCTCTCCGGCTTGGCGAAGACATGCCACTCGATTGGCATCGGCCGTGGCAGCAGCTTCCCGGTGTTTGCAAAGAGTGTGGCGGACTGCCGATTCTCTTTCGCGCTCTGCGCAACCGGCAGCTCAAGGCGAAGTTGCGCGTGCTCCGGGATGCAGACTTCGCGGCAGATCAGCCATTTCGCATTCGCAGCGATCGCCACTCGAGTTCCAGCGGCCGCCGCGCGCGGCGCATGGACCAGAACAGGCAGCAGGACCTCGCCGTGATAGCCGTAATCGGCCAGCGCCGAAGTGGCCTGCATGCGCTCGGGGCGCGGCCACTCGATCTCGTCCGCCCTGAATCCTGACGGCAGCTGCCATTTCACGACGGGCGGCTGCCCCGAGTCGCCGGGATTGATCCAGTAAATGTGCCAGCCAGGCTTCAGAACAAAATGGATTCCCAAGTGCAAATCACTGCCGGGCACAATCGCGTCTTCCTCGCCAAGCAGCTCTACTTGCGCGTGCAGCGCCTGCTGGGCAAGTGCGGGGACGAACCATACAGTGAGAAACAGGAACCCCGCAGCGATTCGCGTGCAAGCCGAGATCACGTTCTCATTCTACGCTGCAAAGATGATGGCGCGGGTTGGGCGTGAAGCGCCATAAAAAAAGCGCCGGAGCGAATCCGGCGCTTTGTCGAAGCTAACTCGTGACGTTTACGGCAGTACGTACCGGATGCTCATATAGCCCATGCCGAGGTGCGCATTCTTCGGCGCGCCAGAAGCTACGAACCACGGAGCTCTCGTCAGGTAAGACGCCTGCGTGACCAGCAGCACGGCGCCGTATTGCGGGTTCTTCCAGAAGGTCTGCGTCCACTCGATCGAGCCCTCCTGGAGTGCGCGGTTGGCGCTGTTCGGCGAATTGGGTCCACCGAAACCGATAAACGGCTTGGTCACCAGGGGCGAGGTTACGTCCTGGAAAGCATTGCGCCCGAAGTAGAATCCGCCGTAGTAGAAGCCGAACTGGCTCTTCTTGGCCGTGGCTTCGGCGCCCAGGATCAGGCTGCCGGAGTGCACCAGCGAGATATCGGCATTAAATGCGCCCGGGCCGGTGGCGATGGGGACAACCACCGCGTTCGGACCGCCGGCGATGAGATAGCGGCCGATGCCGTTACCCCACATGCCATGGCCCAGCACGCGGAAGCTCTTGTTCGCGGCCAGGTTGATTCCGCCCATGATTCCGCCGCCGATCTTCGAGTGGCTGTTGAAACTCGTGCCGCCTACCGGAAGAACGGTCATCTTCAATGAAGTCATCATGCCGCCGGCTTCAAAGTGGATATGGCTTGTGTCATAGGCAAATTTTGTCAGAATGTCCGGGAACGCGTTCGGCGTACCGTTGTTGTTGTTGGCATCAAATTGCGGGCCCAGCTGCGCATTGAACGCGAACGGGAAGATCACTTCGCCCGCGCCCACGAACTGCTGCGGGTTCTGGATTTCCACGCCCCAGGCGAAATTGTCATTGGGATGGATCACGGCGCGGAACAGCGCAGCGCGCGTGTAAGGAACGCCCACGTGAACGTTCGCATCTTCACCGATGGTGAGCATCAGGTCAG
>DASTJB010000225.1:0-14923 GCA_035717005.1 Candidatus Angelobacter sp. | reverse complement strand
GCGCAAGCACGGACGTCTGGCTGTGGAACAGCAGATAACCAGAGCCATAGGCAGCTGCGGAATCCGTTGCCAGAACAAATTTCGCTGACGTATCTTCCAGCGATCCGAAGTAAATCCCATTCTGCTCCGAATTGGCGCCGGAGTGGTTGGTGGCGAAGAACAGGAAGTGCTTGCCGTCCGGCAGTGCCACGGGCCAGCGATGCGTACTGTGCAGGCGTGTATCCATCTGCGTTGCCCGCTCGGGAGTTCCTCCTGAGGCGCTGATCTTCCACAGGCCATCACGATAATTGGGCGTATAGATGATCGTGTTGTTCCGGGTCCAGGCACCACCCCGAGGATTCGGGCTTTCGGCCAGCACGGTCACCGCTCCTCCGTCGGCGCTGATCTTCTTAAGTTTGCTGTCGGCAAAGAAAGCGAGGGATCTTCCATCGGGCGACCAGAACGGATCGCTTGCCCCATCAGTGCCATCGAGCATGCGCGCAGCGCCGACCTCAAGACTCTGCACCCATAGCGCGCTCTTGCCGTTTGATTTTGCGCAGAACGCGATCTGCTTGCCGTCGGCAGAGAGCGCCGGCGGTCCGGCATAATCACCGGTGAAATCGAACGCGGCGTCCTGCGGCGGGGGCAGATAAACGCGCAGCGTTCTTTTCTGCTCGTGTTCGCGAAGCAGCGCCCATCCTAGAGCAGCCAGCAATAAGACCACAGCCGCTGCCCAGAACAGACGCTCACTGCTTTTGCGCCGCGGCCGTCCCGCTACAGCCGCCATGGTGGTTGAACTGGAAGTGCTGATCCACTGCAGTTCGCGGGCGATATCGGCGGCGCTTTGCCAGCGCAAATCCGGATCCTTGGCCAGGCAGGTGCGCACGACATGATCCAGCGCAGGCGCGGCCAGAGGCTGTACCGCACTGATCGGCTCCGGCTCTTTTTCCAGGATGGCTGAAGCTACGCTGACGCTGCTCTTACCTTCGAAGGCGCGCTTGCCGGTCGCCATCTCATAGATCACCGAGCCGAGACTGAAGATGTCACTGCGCGCATCGGTTTCCCGGCCTTCCACCTGTTCCGGCGACATGTAATGGAACGTCCCCACGATCGACCCTTCGGTGGTGAGCGGTTCCTGGTTGGGATTGAGAGTGACCGCTGTAGCCATCCCGGCAGCTACCGCGGCGGCAAGGGGTTTCGCCAAACCAAAATCCATCAGCTTGGCGCCGGATTTGGTGAGCATGATGTTGCCCGGCTTCAGGTCGCGATGCGCTACCCCACTGCGGTGGGCTTTCTCCAGCCCGGCGCAGATTTCCATCCCCGCCTTCAACAGCTGCTGTTGCGGAAGCGGCCCCTTTTTCAGGCGTTCGGCCAGAGTCTCGCCCTCCAGATACTCCATGACCAGGAAGTCGGCATCACCCTGGCGTCCCACGTCGTACAGCTGGCAGATGTTCTGGTGTGAAAGTGAGGATATGGCCCTGGCTTCGCGCTCGAAACGCTGCCGCGCCTCGGGCTTCGACGAAAGATGGCCAGGCAGGACCTTGATGGCGACGGTCCGCTCGAGGCGAGTATCGACCGCGCGATAGACCTCTCCCATGCCGCCGGCTCCGGCGGGCGCAACTATCTCATATGGACCGAGTCGGGTCCCTGGGCTGAAAGACATGTAGCAGGATTATACTTCGCGATGCAAGCGGCGCGGCCAGGCACTTGAGAATTAGGTCTGTCCTCGGGTGTAATGGTTCGCGTTGACCAAGGCCGAGTCCCACATCACCTCCATCCCCCAATCCGCAGAAGTGCAGCTCTCCGCAAGCGCGCCGGCCAAAACGGACATCGCCGCCATGGCCATGGTCTCTACTCTGTTCTTTGCCTGGGGATTTCTGACCGTACTCAACGACATTCTCATTCCGCACCTCAAGAATGTTTTTGATTTGAATTACGGCGAAGTGATGCTGGTGCAATTTGCCTTCTTTTCTTCTTATTTCATCTTTTCCATGCCATCGGGAAAACTAATTGAGTGGATCGGTTACAAGCGCTCGATGGTCGCCGGCCTGCTCACGATGGCAGCAGGCGCATTGCTCTTTGTGCCGGCGGCCTCGATCCCTTCTTTTCCGGTATTTCTCACCGCGCTGATTGTCCTGGCCGCTGGGATGACGATCCTGCAAACCTCAGCGAATCCTTACGTAGCGATCCTCGGCCCGCCGCAGACCGCCTCGAGCCGCCTGAACCTGACCCAGGGATTCAATTCGCTCGGGACTTTTCTGGCGCCGCGTTTTGGCGCCTGGCTGATTCTGGGAGGCACGACCGCGGTGGTAAGCGCAGCAGCCATGCAGGCCATGAGCGCCGGCGAACTGCACGCCTATCGCGTTCAACAGGCCGCATCAGTCAAGTTGCCTTACGTTGGGCTGGGAATGGCGCTTGTAGTTCTCGCCGTGATCATTGCCGGATTCAAGCTGCCGGTGATCGGCTATGCTGAGATGCATGGAGAGGTCAAAGACAGCATTTGGGCCCACTCGCGATTGCTGCTGGGCGCGGTTGCTATTTTTGTTTATGTCGGCGCGGAAGTGGCGATTGGCAGCCTGATGACCAACTATTTCAACCAGCGCGAGACCGGCAACCTGACGATCCCGCAGGCCGCGGGATATCTCCAGTTCTACTGGGGCGGGGCGATGGTCGGCCGCTTCGCTGGTGCGCTCCTCTTGCGCAGACTGCGGACCCAGAAGCTGCTCGCAGCCAGCGCCGCCGTAGCGGCGACGCTCACGGCCATGTCAATTCTTACCTTCGGACACCTTGCCATGTGGAGCCTCATCCTGGTCGGCCTGTTCAACTCCATCATGTTCCCCAGCATTTTCACGCTGGCGATCGAAGGGATGGGGCCGCTCACGGGAGAAGCTTCAGGGTTGCTGGTTGCTGCGATTGTCGGGGGTGCCGTGATTCCTGAATTGCAAGGCGTATTGAGCGATCACATCGGCATTCATCGTGCTTTTATTCTGCCGGTGGCATGCTACCTCTATATTGTGTTTTACGCGCTGCGCGGCGCTAGACCAGATGCACGTTTGCCTCAGCTTCAGGCGCAGTGATCCCATTGGGCAAACGGCCGCCGTTGTACTCCATGAGCCGGTTCTTCCATTTGAGGAAATCGGTGATGGTCTGCGGCTCAATGCGCACCTCAACCCGCCGCAGGCTCGCCAGCAGTAAGTTCATTTCCCACTCGAAGCCGGTCAAGCTGCGCTGGCTCTGGCGGCAGGGTTTGACGCGCATGCGCACTTCGCGGCCCTTCGACTCCAGCAGTCCCCATTTTGCCGGCAGTTCGTCCGCACGGATGAGTCCCTGCGGCGCCAGGTAAAAGCGCTCACAGCCCATGGCGAGCTCGGGATTCTTGCGGAAGGGCTTTTCCCGGTCGGCGAGGAAGTCGGCCCGCGAAATTTTGCACTCGATCACCACGGAGCGGCAGCGGCCCTTCCAGCCGATCACATCCGGCGTCTCTCCGCCGGCGCAGGATTGTTCAGAAAGCACGATTCCGCAGCGATAGCGGCTACGCAGCCACTGCTCGGCAAGACGGACAAGCTGCTGATGGGTCATGGTGATGTTCTAACGCAATTGCAAGCGATGAAGGAAGTGTTTTGTGAGGCACGGCCGTCGATCTCAGCCGCATTTCAAAGGAGCCACAGCACGCGGAGCCGCCGGGTAAATGGGCCAAGGCCAATGTCTGTTTGGACACCATCTGAATTTGACCTATTTCTCATCCGGAGGGCCGGTTCCTCACGTATGATGATGGCTCTTCCGGGAATGCCATTGCGCGGTGGGTCTCGACCGCAGGCGTAACTGCATGCGGACAATTCAAGAAATCACAAGAAGGAGTCTCCCCGATGAAAAAAATCATGGTTCTGCTGGTATGCATTCTCTGGATCGGAGCTGCATCGGCAAAAAACGGCGGAAACGAAGCGCTCTCGATTTTCGAATTCAACCGGCTGGCGCCGGTAGTGCCGCCTTTCACCGGCGCGGCCAACCCCATCCGCGGAATTCCGGGAGCAGGCGCTCCCTGGAAAATCACCTCCGGCAAAGCTGAGCTGAATGCCAACAACGAACTTGAAGTAAGCGTGCGCGGGCTGGTGCTGGTGAGGACCGGAGCTAACCCGGTTGGGACCTTTGCCATCATCCTGAGCTGCCAGAGTATCGACGCAGCCGGCGCGCCGACCATCGTCAACCTGGTGGCAGGAACAACGCCCGCCACCGCCGCAGGCGATGCCAATTTTGAAGGCACCGTCACTCCGCCCTCGCCGTGCATTGCTCCGATTGTATTTGTAGCGATACCCGCCGGGGCCAATCCCGCGCGCTGGCTGGCCATCAGCGGGTTCTAGCGCAAGAGCGGTCTTCAATTTCTTGCGCGATTAGCGAAACTGCCGTAACGGTAGTGGGTCAGTTTCCGATTAAGATTCATCGCTTCGCGATGACGTCTGCCAGTGGGTCAGTTTTTCAAGCTGACCCACTACCGCCGCAACCAATGAGTTGCGGCAGTTTTGTTCGTAATTCTGAAGACGAGAGATCTGCTCTGTTATTTCCCGCCCGGGTTGCGCTTGATCACGGGACGGTCGTCGCCGTTGTCGTCGGGTTTCTTGTCGCCGGCGGTGCGGCGCAGGTCAGGACTGGCCGTACCTTTGCCGTCCCTGGGGAGCTTGTGTTTCATGATCAAGGCCAGCCGCTTTTTGACCTGCTCGAAGTCCGAGGTGCTGATGATGTATTGCTCGCGGGGCGGCAGGATGGTGTTGATCTCCTGTTGAGTCTTTACGACCCGGTCCGGCGGCTGGGGATGGTCGCCATAAAGCCGCTCGGCCACGCCCGGGCGCTTCTTGTACAAAGTATTGATCTTTTCGAAAAACGTGGTCATGCCATTGGGATCGTAGCCGGCTTTGTAGGCGTACTGGACGCCCAGGTAGTCAGCCTGGGCCTCAAAGCCGCGCTGGAACTTGCTGAAGACCGCAGGTATGCCGAAGTTGGCCGCCTGGTTCACGCCGATCCCGGCAATGCCACCGGTCATGATGATCACCGGGATCATCGCCAGCTGGGCCATGGTGCCGCGCGTGGCCTGGCGCGCCTGATGGCAGGCAGCCACGTGGCCGATCTCATGCGCCATCACGCCGGCCAGCTCGGACTCGTCATCGGCCAGCAAGATGGTGCCGGCATTGACAAACATATAGCCGCCGGGCAGGGCAAAGGCGTTGGGCTCTTCCACGTCCAGGACCTTGATGGTGAAGGGCAGCTTGCTATCAGAGTTGCGCGCCAGGTTCTGGCCCAGGCGATTGATGTACTCGTTGATCACGGGATCGGTGATCAGGTGCGACGATTGCTCCACCTGCGCGGCAAACTCGCGGCCGATCTTGACCTGGCTATCGAGCGAGTACCAGTTGAACAGGCCGCGATTGCAGCCGACGTTGCGGTTGCCGATGGCATTCACGTCATTGATGCCGGCGCCGTGATAGAACTTCTCATCGTCCTGGCTCTGTTTGGCTTCGTCCCTGTCTTTGTCTTTTTTGTCCTGCTTATCTTTATCCTGCGGAAAGGCGATGGTCACGCACAAGAGGAGCGCCAGGAATTGAAGAAACATTTTGCGGAGCACGATGAGCCTCCTCCGGGGGGTTTGCATGGTTAGATGCCGGAGAAGACGATTATACCGTTACGGATGGAGGGAAATCGCGGACTTTACGTTTCTAAAGCCGGTTATTTAGACGACTTGCCGGGCCGGGCGGAAGCGTGTTGGAGCGGAACCGGCCGGAGCCGGGGTTACCGCGCGCGGGGCGAAATCCTCTCCCTGATCAATCCCTAAACGATACCAGCACCGAGTGCGGCGACGGCGGCATGGGATGAAATTCGTGACGCGAAAAACCGGCGCGGTTGAACATGTTTTCAAGTTCGGAGCGCGTGAACGCGTCCCCCGCCGGCGTCTGGGCCAGCATAATCAGAGCAAACGCCGCCGGCATGGCCGGACTCACCCTGTTTTCATCAGGCACAAATTCCAGAGTGGCTACTCTCCCGCCCGGCTTCAAGGCGCGGTGCAGTTTCTTGAGCAGCTGTATGTTCGTGGGCTCGTCAAAGTGATGCAGAAAATTGGGAACCAGAACCAGGTCATACCCGGCCTCAAGTTCCACGTCGAAAATGCTTCCGGGAAGGGTCTTGTAGCGGTCGCCGACGCCGAACTTGCCGGCGTTCTCCCGGGCCACTTCCAGCACATTCTTCCAATCGACGGCAGTGACTTCCGCTTTCGGGTTGGCGCGCAGCACCGCAATTCCGAACAGCCCGTGCCCGGCGGCAATATCCAGCACCTTCAGCGGGCGATTTTCGCTGCCAGCGACGATTTGCGCCAGTCCCTGCGACGCCATCATCATCATGGGGGCCATGGACCGCGCAAATTCCACCCATACCGGTGACTCCGGAGCGTGCGCATACGTGTGCCGGCAGCCTCCCTGTTTGACCGCGCTGGTCAGATCACGGAACGTCTGCCGTATCTCATCGGTGAGCAGGAAGTTGGTGCAGGACCCCATGTAGGCCGGCGATTTGCGATCGAGGAAGGTCGCGCTGTCTTCAGTCAACGAGTACGTATGGCCGCTCTTGTTCAGGAAACCGTTGACGACCAGGAAATCGCAGAGAATCCGGGCGCCACGTTCGGCAATCCCGCATTGTGCCGCCAGGGCTTTGGCGGTGTTGTGCCCCGCGGCAATGCCGGTAAAAATGTCCAATTCGATGGCGGTACTGATGGCTTCAGTCAGTTGGAACCCGTTGATGGCCTGAAACAGGCGGAAAGGCGAAGGTGCTGAATGCGATTGCGCTGGAGTTGCCGGGCTGGGCGCCATGTTCACCTCGAAGACTGATTAGCAAACGGTTTGTATTATATCGTGCTGTCGCCGTATGAAAGTCAAGCCGGCGTTCAACGATCAACCAGCTTGCCCATCTTGCAGGAATGCACGCAACTCCGTGAGCACTGCGCCGGACGCTTGCTCGGGCAGGAAATGGCCGCTGTCCAACGCCTTGCCGCGTACATCGGTGGCGCGCTCTTTCCATGTCTGCAAGACATCGTACAGGGACTGCATAGCGCCTTTGGCGCCCCACAAGGCCAGCAGTGGGCACTCGATTTTGCGGTGGAGGTCGGCGGCATCGTGGTCCAAATCAATGCCTGCTGCTGCGCGGTAGTCTTCACAGAGAGCATGCAGCGTGCCCGGCTTGCGCAGGGCGTGCAGATACTCCCGGTAGGCTGCATCTTCCATCCAGGGCGGCGGCGTGCCGTCAAGAGCCCAGGCCAGCCATTGTTCCAGGCTGTTTCCGATCAGTGACTCGGGCAGAGGAGCATCCTGAATGAGAAAGAACCAGTGAAAATAGGAAGTTGCGAACTCTCTTGTAACGCTGGTGAAGAGCTTGTATGTGGGAACGATGTCAAGAAGGGCCAGACGTTCCACGGACTCGCGATAATCCAGGGCCATGCGATGGGCAACACGGCCGCCGCGATCATGGCCGATCACGGCAAAGCGCCTGAAGCCGAGCTGTTCCATCACTTCAACCTGGTCGCGCGCCATGGCACGCTTGGAGTAGCCGGAATGGTTTTCGCCATCGGGAGGCCTGCTGCTGTCTCCATAGCCGCGAAGATCGGGAGCAACCACGGTGAAGTCGCGCGCCAGTTGCGGAGCCATTTTTCTCCAGACGATGTGCGTCTGAGGATAGCCGTGCAGGAGCAGCACCGGAGGTCCGCTCCCGCCGACGACGAGATGGATGGTTGCGCTGCTGGTCTTGACGTCGCGCGTTTGGAACCCGGGAAAGAAGTTCGTACGCGGAGGTTTCGACTGCGCGAAATCCTTCCCCGAGCCAGCGATGCGCGGTTCGGCAGCTCTTGCTATTTCCGGAACCGTGAACAAAGCGCCCGATCCAAGGCTGATTGCAGAAAGGAAACGTCTCCGGTCCATCGATGCACCATCCAAGTATTGTTTTGGCGTTTTAATTCCCGAGGTTACGCTTTGAACTGGGGCAGGAGCAAGTTGACTGGCCGAGAGCGCCGGTTTTGAACAGGCACTTCTTCAAACCAAGAAATGCGCTGGCGGAAGCGTGTCGGAGTCGAACCGACCAGAGCCGGGTTTACCAACTCTCGCTGGTTTTGAAGTTGAGCCATCTTGCGGGCGTGAGCGTAGCGGGAGCCCGCAGGCGAAATCCTGAGCGAGCCGAAGGCGAGTCGAAGGAACCCGGAGGAGATTTGGCGGAAGCGTGTCGGAGTCGAACCGACCAGAGCCGGGTTTACCAACTCTCGCTGGTTTTGAAGACCAGAAGGGTCACCGGACCCCATGCGCTTCCGCGATGTTAATTAGTCTACATGAGCCTCAGCGCGCTTTTGCATCGATCCGGACAGCCGGCGAAAGACCTTCTGTATTTTGTGCAAAGAAGCTGCGATCAGTCGTCCCGCTAAAGCGGGACTCTAATCAAATCGTTTCTCCTTTCCCGGCACTTACCCTCGCTCCCCGCTACGCGGGGTCGCTTCGGGCCGTACCGGGCTATTCTCATCCGCCCCTTCGGGGCTGGCGTATACGAGCCCTTGAAATCTTCGAGTCACCCTGCAGTGGAGACGTAGCGATGCTACGTCTCTACGTGAAGATTATTTCCGTGTAGCTACTAAGAGCGGGACTCAAACTCGAAAACTGATTTTCCCGGCACTTACCCTCGCTCCCGGCTACCCACCCAAACCGCGCAAAAGCGGCGCGGTCCGGGGGGCCCGGCTACGCGGGCCGCTTCGCGCCGTGCCGGGCTATTCTCATTCGCCCCTTACGGGGCTGGAGGCAGATTCCGCAAACAGCGACTTATTTTCCGGCGGTCACGTTTAGCGGAGCTCATGGGGAGGAATCTGGTTGCTGCGCGGGGGAATTTCCGGGTTCCATTCGGCCAGGCCCCATTTGCGGTCGACCTTGATGATGTCGGCCTGGTAGGCCTCGCGCCCGCGCAGGATGGAGTAGACATTGCGATACTTGTTGCGCTTCAATCCGCCGGCCTCGAGACCTCTAAGGATCTCCGCGACGGACAAGCGGCGCTGCATCATCTCGAGCAGGCGGCGGACGGACCTGGAGATGCTGAGGCCGGCGAAGGCGTTGGGCGGCACCTCAGAGAGGCTGGAGATGCGGGGAAGCACCGGCGCGGTGGCGGCCATGAGTCCAGTCTGCCTGAGGAGGACCTTAATGGCGGCGATGGCGGAGTCGAGCTCGACGCGTTTGGCTTCGAGATCGGCGAGGACGGCCTGGTAGTTGATGGGGATGGGAGGCGTAAGGGCTTTCATGGGGAGAAATGCTATCGTATTTTGTTCGCCCTGTCAAGGGGCAATTCCAGCTTGGGGGATGCTTGGGACCTTAACGAGCGCGGTAGCGCGAAACAAAGGTAGTCCAGCGCGGAAGCGCTGGGGAACCGTTCGTGTAGATTAGAGCGCCGGAGGCGCGACACATGTCTCATACTTTTACCAAGAACCACCAGCACATCATCTTCAGCACGGCGGAACGCAGGAAAATAATTGATCGCGCTTTCCAGCCGAAGTTGTGGGCGTACATGGCCGGGATTTGTCGCAATCACGATCTTTTTGTTCGAACGATTGGTGGAATGGAAGACCACATCCACATGTTAGTGGAGTTGCCGCCGGTGTTGGCGGTGGCGGAGGCAGTGCGAACGATCAAATCGAATTCTTCGAAATGGGTGAATGAATTGGGTGGGGATTTTGCGTGGCAGAAGGGCTATGCGGCGTTTAGCGTGAGTGCCTCAAACATTGGAGCGGTGGAACGGTACATCAGGAACCAGGAGCGGCATCATCGAACCATGAGTTTCGAAGATGAATACATTGGCTTTTTGAAGAAGCACGGTGTTTCATTTGATCCTAAATATGTATTTGATTAGTGTCGCGCCTCTGGCGCTTGTCCGGTTCCCATTTTTTCCCAGCGCTTCCGCGCTGGGCTACCATTGGTTCGCGCCTGACGGCGCTCGGCCAGCGCTAAAGCGCAGCGTTGAGCGACCATAACGGAACCCTAAAGGGCCGCTCTTCCACGCTGCGTGGGAAGTGTCTCCCACGGGCGGCTCTTCCAGGCTGCGTCGGAAGCGATTCGGACGAGCTGCGCTTCACCTGCTCTGATCAGCAGAAAGACTAGGGGAACTCACAGCGCGATCGGAAGGAGAGTTAAGATCTTCGGCATCGAATGTCCTCCGGCTTTGCGTCAGGTCTGGATGCGTGCATCTCTAGGGCGCGACTTTGGTAGCGGTCCCTTCTAAGATGGTTACATAACGGCCGTCCGTGCCGAGCATTTCATACTTCAACGCATACTGCGAGGCTGATGAGAACGTGAGTGTAGATCTTCCTTTGACAGCTTGGCCCGCCAATCTGTCGTCCACCATCCACGTCCATGTATTTCCGTTGACCGTTCCAGTGCCGGTACCCACGAGTCCGACACTGCTCGCGTAATAGGATACGTAGGCCTTCGCGTAGCTGTCGTAGGCAATGATGCCGAACGTCTCCGGTATTTGCCCTTGAGCGCGGCGCTCGACCCAGAATCCGCCCGGACCCAAGGTAAAGGTTTCGGTGGTCACACCCTTGCCGGCCGGCACATACCCGTTGGGTTTAATCTCACTCTCCACTTTCCATGTACCAAGGAAGACTTCTAACTTCTTGTGCTCGGGGCCTGGCTTCGGGCGCTCTGGTGGAGTTTGTGTGAGTGAGAGTGCTGTGAATCCGCAAATCAGAATGACGGCGACCGCCGATCGTATGGTCATTTTCTTCTCCTACGATGCGCTGTCGCAGTAAAACACAGCGCGATCTGAAGCACGGTTAAAATGTTTCATCGTGTCCCTGGAGCCCTGGTCATTCGTCTTGGCTCGAGATTGTAGCTCAAAACGATACTGGTGACTGGCCGGAAAAACAGACGAAGTCTCAGAGACCGGATTGCCCGTTAGACGCCGTTTCCTGGACGTCGCAGGCATCGAAGCCGGCAGTGATTCACCTCCAGCGTGCGGGATTCCAGCAAAGCGGCCCAAGGAAAGGCGGCTCCGTGACAGCAACTCTGCAACCAGCTTAAACAGGGTAGGTTATCCGAAGGATGTCATACTTTACCGCGACGCTTCGTCCCGGAAACTCCTCCTCAATCCGCTGCTTCAGCTGCTCGACGGTGGGCGCGCCGTTCTGGCCGTTGAGGCCGCGCGCGTCGTCCATGAGGATGACGTGGGGGAAGCGGCGATCGCGCAGGATTGCTTCGAGTTCCGAGGTGAGGCGCTGCTTGTCGCCCTGGAGGCCGGCCCAGCCGTAATAGCCGGCGTCCAGCCAGAAGAGCGCCGGCTGGCGCAGCGACTGAAGCAGCTCCGGGATTTTTTTCTGGCTGTCGCCTTCCAGGATGTGGATGTGCGGCCAGCGCGCGAATTTTTTTGCGGCGCGCGCGGCGAGCGCGGAATCAAATTCCACGGAGTAGATTTCCGTGAAATGGTTTTTCATGGCGGCCACCATCTCGCCGTAGTAAGTTCCGGTCTCGACCAGCACGCGCAGGCCGTAACGCCGGGCGTAGTCGCGCACGGTGCGCTGCTTGAGCAGGTGGGGAGAGCGAATGGGCCGGCCACGCAGATTCCAGTACCAGTAGTCAGGATAGTGCCCCAGCGCTTTGTAAGCGCCGTAAATGGGGGTGCGCTGGAGGAATTTGCGGAGAGCCTTCATGAATGAATTGCCAGAATCGCCGGAATTGCCAAAATCGAGGAGAACACCTTTGAAACACGGAGGAACGGAGGAACCGGAGGAATCGAGATCAAGAGTTCCGGCGCGCCGTAAACTTCATGCTTGATTGGCGCTACAGCTATTCCATCCGTCATGAGGTTTCATTTAGTACAGTTGGCATGTATGGCAACTGTTGAGGGTAGGTTGCAATGAGTTCCTTGTCAAATTCCAAGCGCCGGCTGGCGTTGGTTCAGATCGACGTCTTTACTTCAGTTCCGCTCGAGGGGAACCAGCTTGCCGTGTTTACGGACGCGCGCGGCCTCTCCGACGGGGAAATGCAGGCGCTGGCGAAGGAGATGAACTTTTCGGAAACCACGTTCATCCTGCCGCGAGACTCGGCGGCGGAGCGTGAGCGGGGCATCAGGGTGCGCATCTTCACCGTGGATGAAGAGCTGCCGTTTGCGGGGCATCCGACGCTGGGCACCGCCATGGTGCTGAGAAACCATTCCACGAGGCACAGCGGCGTGGACGAGATTGCGCTGGACCTGAACGTTGGCCGCATTCCGGTGCTCTTTACCACGCGCGACGGCCTGCCGTTTGGCACCATGACGCAGCGCGATCCTGAGTTCGGCCAGAAACATGCGCGTGACGACGTGGCCCGCGCCGCCGGACTTGTGATCGACGACATTGCCGACGACGTTCCGATTCAGACCGTCAGCACCGGCAACGCATTTGCGATGGTTCCAGTGAAGTCTCTTTCAGTTCTGCAAAAACTTGCGCCTACGTGGACGCGGATGAAGGAATATCTGGAAAAGACTGAGGCGAAGTTTTTCTATTTCGTTTCGCGCGAAGCTGCAGATCCTGGCGCCAAGTTACAGTCCCGCATGATCTTTTACAAAGGCGAAGATCCGGCCACCGGCTCTGCCGCAGGTCCGTGCGCCGCCTGGGCGGTGAAATACGGCGTGATTCCTTCCGGCGAGGAGGTGCTGCTGGAGCAGGGCGTGGAGATGAAGCGGCGGAGCAGGATTTATCTGAGCGCGGAGCGCCAGGGTAACAAGATCGTCAACGTGCGCGTGGGCGGGCATGCAGTGGAAGTGGTGCACGGCGAAGTCATTTTGTGATGGCGCATCACAGCCAGCGGGTGATTTGGAGCGGCCATCAGCGTCCACACAGGGTTGAAAAAATCTTCCACAGAATTTTCCACCTGTTGGCGATTTGGGTACTTTACAGCGTTGCTCTGATGGTCCTAAGATTCCAGAACATTTTTGTTGAATCGAAGAATTTCCCAGCGAAGAAATGACTGCTTGTGACCGCCTGCCCAGCCCGGTCACGAGCCCTAAAATCCCGGGGGCGAGATGCGACCAAAAAGAACGATCCTCTGCGTTGACGACAATGAACAGGCACTTTCCATACGTAAACTGATGCTGGAGACGCGCGGCTACCGCGTGGTGGCCTGCACCAACGGACTGCAGGCTCTGGAGGCATTCAAACAGGGCGGAGTGGACCTGGTGCTGAGCGACTTTCAAATGCCCGGACTGGACGGAGCCGGCCTGGTGCAGAAGATCAAGGAACTTTCGGCCAGCACGCCGACGATCCTTTTCTCCGGCAAGATCCGCGCCTACGAGCATGACACCCAGGCCGATATTTTTCTTCCCAAGGGGATGTACGCTCCGATAGAGCTGCTGGAGCGTATCCGGATCATGCTGGTGAAGAAGCGCGGACCCAAGCGGCTGACCCCGCCTACCGCGATTCGCATGCAGCAGGTTCCGACCACAAAAATGGGGATCGGCGGGGCGGCGTAGGGACGGCGTCGATCCAAGCCGCGAGGCCGGGGTGGGAGGTCAACCACGCGCGGAGCGGCGCTGCGACAGGAGCATCTGGGATCGCGGCTTACGGCAGACCGGTGCGCGCATTGGAGCGAAGCGACAGAACAAAGATGTCGTACTTTGCCGTTCCTTAACGAATATGCGGCCGGGGCCGGTCTGATAAGATCGAAGTTACCCGTGGCCCCGATTATCCAAGCAGAAAACGTTACCAAGGTCTATCGCAGCGGGAAGCTCGATGTTACCGCGCTTCGCGGCGTGAGCTTCAGCGTGGAGACGGGCGAGTTTGTCAGCATTGTCGGCCCATCGGGCAGCGGCAAGTCAACTTTGTTTTACATTCTGGGCGGCCTGACGCGAGCGACCAGCGGGCGCGTGGCCATCGACGGCGCCGATTTCGCGCAGCTTACCGACGCGCAGCGCACCGCGATGCGCAAGCAGAAGATCGGTTTCGTCTTCCAGAAATTCAACCTGCTGCCCACACTCAGCGCCCGGGGCAATATTGAGATCGCGAGGGAAATTGCGGGCAAAGACGGCGTGGATCGGGAGCTGTTTCAGCGCGTGACGACGATGCTGGGGATTGCAGGGCGGCTTGATCATCGGCCGTCGGAGCTTTCCGGTGGAGAGCAGCAGCGGGTGGCGCTGGCGCGAGCGCTGGTCAACAGTCCGGCCATCGTGCTGGCGGACGAGCCGACGGGCAATCTGGATTCGCAGAACTCTGACGTGGTGCTGAAGATGCTGCGCGATGCCAATCAGCAATTCGGGCAGACCGTGCTGATGATCACGCACAACCCGCAGGCAGCGGAGATCGGAGACCGCATCATTCACATGCGCGATGGATCGATCGTTACCGCGGAACAGGACCCGCAATGGGCGAGACATTGAGTGTTGGGGCGTCGCTCCAAACAGCGGGAAAACGTCTGTACAGATGAACTGCACTTGCCCCTTCCGCAGGGCGAATTGACGCCCTGTTCGGGTTCGCAACCTATCACGCGAAGTTCGTGCGGGGGCCGGAAGCCGAGGGGTTAGCGCCGGAAAAGGAGGCTTCGTTCATTGACCCTGATTTTTCATCACGATATAATGTGTTTAGCCGCCAAGCGGGAGTAACTCAGTGGTAGAGTGCGACCTTGCCAAGGTCGAAGTCGCGGGTTCAAATCCCGTCTCCCGCTCCAGAATTGCGCTTCGGAGCCCTCCCTGGTGAGGGCATTTTGCTGTTTGGCCCAGGGTGGGGCCTCGGTAGACTTTTTACCAGAGTCGGGCTAACGTATTTTCAGGGCGCGGTACCCAAGTGGTAAGGGAGAGGTCTGCAAAACCTTTATGCGTCGGTTCGATTCCGACCCGCGCCTCCAATTTTTTTCCCTGGGAACTAGCGGCAATTTGCGGAATACCGATCGCGCGGTACGTCGCGGCGGATCTGCGAGAAGCGTCA
>DASTJB010000224.1:0-10228 GCA_035717005.1 Candidatus Angelobacter sp. | reverse complement strand
GACATGCTCTTAACTCTTGCCGCCTGCAACGGTATAAGATCGCACCATGAAGACCGTCCCGGAGGTTGTGGCGTTGCTGCGCCGCCAGATCAGGTTCGGCATTGACCACGACTTTGACGCCGATCCCATCGGCAACGTGCGTCTGCGCCAGCTGCTGCTCATGGAAGACTGCCTGAACGCCATCGGCTTCCCCACCGAACAAGAGCACAGAGCTCGCGTCTCCCTGGTGCCGTATGTCTTCCAGGAAGCAAATTATGACGACATCTCCTGGACCGACCAGCGCGCCGATCTGGCGCATCTCGCCCCGTACTTTGAACTGGACTTCATGGTGCAGAACCAGGGCCGCGAGCGCGGCGAAGTCTCCGAGCAGGAGTTCAAACGCTACGTCGAAGAGGCGTTTAAGTTCATCGACCGCAAACAGGCCGAGCGCTAAATGCCGCCGGCTCACGCGACTTCCCGGCCAGCCCTCTGTTACATTGAAAGTCAGCGCCAACTTTCATTTGCATGCGAATCCTTGTCTTTCCCGCAGCGCTAGTGTTCCTTGTAGCTGCGGCGTCCGCTCAGTCGCCGACGCCCACGCCCTCTGACCGTCCCACCCTCAACCGTCCGGATGCGCAGACCACCCCGACTGCTCCTTCGCCCTCTACCGCTCCCGCGCCGGAAGCCGGTCAGCCGGGCTCTCAGGAAGACTCCGTCCGGCCGGGGTACCCGGACCTGGTCCATCGCTTCGATTATGACAGCCATACCGGACTGGATCTCAGGAACATGAACATCGAAAAGCGCGACGGCGTGATGGTGATAGAAATCAACTATGCCGGAGCCAGTGGTGATCGCGTGCCTGCATACCTGGTGCTGCCGCACGGAGGTGGCGATCATCCCGCCATTATCTGGGGCCACTGGCTCAAAAAGGGCTCTCCGCTGGCCAACAAAGACGAGTTCCTTCAGGAAGCGTTGCTGCTGGCCCGCGCCGGCGTGGTCTCAGTGCTGGTGGATGCGCCCCAGGCGCGCCACGATTTTCCTCCGCTCGCGAGCGACCTGCTGGAGGGCGTAAAACAGCAGAGTGAGGCCAGCGAGCACCAGGTGATCGACCTGCGCCGGGCCGTGGACCTGCTGCTGGTGCGCAAGGACGTCGATCGCAAGCGCATTGCCTATGTCGGCCATAGCTGGGACGCGCACGTCGGCGCCATTCTGGCCGGAGTCGAGACGCGCATCTGTTGTTACGTGCTCATGGCCAGCGGATACTCTGACGAAGAAGACGTCTTCGCCTCGCCCGATGACCCCACCCGCAAGCAGCTGGGTGACGACGCGGTGCGCCAGTACTTCCGCGACTACGCTTTTGATGATCCCGTTTATTTCCTCGGGCACACCGACCGGGAAGACATCTTTCTCCAGTTTGGTATGTACGATTACGTCAAGCGCGATCGCGCGCAGCGCTATCTCTCGCTCTTCAGTTCCAAAGACAAGCAGATGCAGTTCTATGAGGCCGGCCATGAGCTCAACAGCGCGGCCCGCCTGGACCGCGTGCGCTGGCTGCAAAAGCACCTCGGGTTTAGGAAGGTGGATGAGAAGGAGCTGGAGGCGGTGCCACAAGTAAAATAATAGCCTGGAATCTCCTCGCTAAGAAAAACGGGCCGGCTTTCGCCGGCCCGTTTGAGCGTCTCGCCAGGGAGTTCCACTAGAAGGTGATCTTCGCACCGAGCTGCACGATGCGCGCGTCACGCGCGCCGGTCACCTGGCCGAAGGTACTGGAGCCGAACGTAGTATTCAGCGTTGAGTAGTTCGTCTGGTTGAACGCGTTAAAGGCCTCCAGCCGCAGTTGCGATCCTACCCGCTCCGTCAGCTTCAGGTTCTTGAACAGCGAGAGGTCCCACTGGCTGTAGCCCGGCCCAAGCACGATGCCGCGACCGGCATTGCCATTGCGGAGCTGTCCAGCGGGAACGGCCGCAAACGCCGCGGTATTGAACCACTGGGTCAGCGTCTTGGGACCGCTGTTCGGATCGGCAATCACGTCCGGACGGACCACGCAGGGGCTCGAACCCAGGCAGCCCTGCCCGCTGGGATCGGCGTCCAGAGAGGAGGTGACCGTAAAGGGCAAGCCGCTTTGGAAGGTGATGATCCCGGAGAACTCCCATCCGCCGGCCACGTGCCCAAGCACACCCTGCTGCGACTTGAAGAACGGCAGTTCATACACGTAGTTGGCGGTGAAGATATGCCGGCGGTCTTGCTGTGACGGCCCGTACTCGCACGCGATGCAGTAGGAGTTCTCCGGCGCCGTGCTGCGGTCGGTCTGGTTGTCAGTCAGCGACTTGGCCCAGGTATAGGCCACGTTGACCATGGAATGCCCACGGAACCGCTTCTGCATCGCCACCTGCAGCGAGTTGTAATTGGAGTTGAAGACTGTGGCAATCGCATCGATCGCTCCATAGCCCGGGAATGGGCGGATGCGGTTCAGCAGCGGCGTGGTGGCGCCCTTCACCGGTCCGCCGGCCGGAATGCAGTTGGTAGTGATGGTCGCGGTGCAGAACAGCGCCGCATAAGCGCCCGGCAGCGGCTGGTTGAGATCGAGAATGCCCAGCAGATGGGTCCCCTTGGACGCATAGTAGCCGACGTCCAGGACGAAATCCTTTGCCAGCGACCGTTGCACATCCAGGCTCCATTGCTGGACATAAGGCGTCTGATACGGCGACGCAATCAGCCCGCGCACCCGCAGAGGATTCGCCGAGGGCGCTGCCACGGCAGCGTTGCCCGGGTTGTCCAGCGTGGTGTTGGGGATATTCACCTGCGGGTTGAACGCCGGGTTCAGGAAGACATCGTTCTCGGCGTTGCCGAAGAGAATGCTGTCATAGAAAATGCCATAGCCGGAACGGATCACGGTCTTGCCCGTGCCGAACGGGTCCCAAGCTATGCCAACGCGTGGCGCGATATTTGCGCTGTCTTCGTTGGACACCTTATCGCCGAAGGGCGAGGTCCTTCCCGCAATAGCAAATCCGTTCAGCCGGTCGAAGTTGGCCGCCTGCGGGCACGTGACCGTGTTGGTATCGATGGTCCCGTTGGCCTTGATGCAGGGCGCGTGCGCCGGATTGAATAAGGCGGCTTCGAAGTTGGAGAGCTTGTTGTTCGCGTCCACCGGCTGGCGGAACATGGAGTAGCGTGCGCCATAGGTGAGCGTGAGGTTCGGCCTGATCTTGAACTCGTCCTGGGCAAAGAATTCAAACTGGTTGGTCTGGATCACGGCCGTCAGATCCACCGAGTCCTGGCGGAAATTGGAGGCGCGGCCCAGCAGGAAGTTGGCCCAGGTGCGCTCAAAGCTGATGTTGCCCGCAGTTGGCTGCCCGGCCGTATTGATCGAAAAAATGCCCTGGTTGCCGTTGGCGGAGTTTTCATTTTTCTCGTAGTGGTAGAAGGCAAAGCCGCCTTTGATCGTGTGCTTGCCCCACACCTTGGTCACGTTGGAGAAAACGCCGTGGTTGGTATTGGTGTCGCGATAGGGCGAGGTGGCGCCGAAACCGGTCGGCCCGCCGGTGAATGCGATGCTGGGAATACGGTTCAGCGTGCTGGCGAAGACCAGCGGCACCTTGATGTCGGGCGAGCCTCCGGGCGTGGCCAGACCGGCCAGGTCACTGATGATAGCGCCGTAAGAGTAAAGGTAACCGCCTTCCAGCAGCAGGGTCGGGCTCAGCGTCGAGACCGCACGGATCGTGTAGTTGTGCCCTGGAGCATTCGTCGTGCTGTTGGTTACTCCGGGCAGTCCGACGGAGGTTCCGTTGAAGACGCCGAACGGCTCTTCGGTGGGAATGCTGTCATGCAGGTACTTGCCGTTCACGGTCAGGCGCGGGCCGAACACGTGATCGATCTTCAGCATCTCTTCGCGGAAATTGAACACGCTGCGGACCGAGAAGTTCAGCTTGTGCGGGTCTGTCGCGTCATTGGGCAGCGCCAGCTTGCTGAAGATGTCATTCAGATATTGTTGCGCCACCGGGCTGATGGCGGTGATCTGGTGGCCCGTCGTCGCGCAACTGCCTCCGGCAGTGAAGGAGGTGCAAACCGTGCCCGTAAAGGTGCCTGCGCGCTCCGCCTGCGTCGCGACTTGGGCCGACGCCGTGCCGTTGTACGTAATCGCCCGGCGGAACTCCTCGGAGAAGAAGAAGAAGGTCTTCTGCTTGTTCTCGTTGTAAACGTGCGGGATCATCACCGGCCCGCCCAGGGTCCAACCGAAATTGTTGTAGCGCAGCGGCGGACGCTTGAGCCCGGCCTTGTTGGTGAAGAAATTGTTGGCCGTCAGCACGTCATTGCGGAAAAACTCGTAGGCGCTGCCATGGAAGGCGCTGGTGCCGGACTTGGTGACGACGTTGATCTGGGCGCCGCCGCCGCGCCCGAATTCAGGCTCATACGCCCCCCGCACCACTTTGAATTCTTCGATTGCATCCACGCTGGGGAATGAAAGCAGCGTCAGGTTGGAGCCGCGGTCCACGTTGTCGGCCCCGTCGATTGTCCAGTTGTTCTGGCTGGTGCGTGAGCCATTGATGGAGAACGTGACCACGTTCGTGCCCAGCGGAGCAAATGCGCCGGCATAAATCTGGCTGCCGGTCGCGCTTGAGGAAACGCCGGGCAGCAGCGTCACCAGTTGCTCATAATTGCGCGTGTTCAGTGAGAGCTCGCGGATCTGCGTCCCGTCCACCAGTCCGGTCGCCGTGGCCGAGTTCAACTCCACCTGGAGCGGGTTCGATTCGACCACCACGCTCTCCTGCGCGCCCCCGACCCGCAATGCGATGTTCTCTGTGAGCTTTTCGTTCACGTTCAGCTCGATGTCCTTCTTCACCGATTTGCTGAAGCCCGGCGCCTCCACCGTGATCTGGTAATGCCCAATGGGCAACAGTTGCGCGGAATAGTCTCCGGTGCCGTCAGTCTTCAGAATCCGCACGGTCACGCCTGTGTCAGTGTTCATCACCGACACCGTGGCATTGCTGATCACAGCTCCCGTGGGGTCCTTGACCGTGCCGGAAATTGAGCCGGTAATGTTCTGGGCCCACGTTGGCGTCATGAACGCCAGCAGAACAATAAAACAGAAAAACCTGAGTGGATGTAGACAAGAGCTCCTGATGTTGCGCATTTCTCCCCCCCTCGAAGAACGAGTGCTCGTACCGGCAAATGGTGATCCGCAGCTTGCCGCGCGTTATGCGGTCGATGGCTCGAAGCTATTTGTGAAAACGGCGTGAATTCTACCTGCAAAGTGTGAGTTCCCGGAAGCAGAAAAATCACTTAGGCGCTGAGAACCTGGCTTTGTATGAAAAATAGTAAAAGCCCCGAGGGGAACCAGGCAGGCTAAAGCAGAAACCGGCACAGAGCCTGGCGTCTGACAGCAAGCTCCAGGCTATTCCTTCGTCAGGCCCTGCTGGTAGTGCTCCACCAGGCTGCGGATCTCGATAGCATCGCGCTTGCGGTGGCCATGGCTCTCAATCGGATCAGTGCCGCCGGTGGAATCGATGCGAATATCGGAGAAGAAAAACCCGGTGCTGATCTGCACCGACGCGACCTTCGAAACCGGAATGCTCTCCTCTGACCGTCCGAACAGCCGCGGCTTGATCCGCACCACGTGCTCCGGCCCAACCTCGATCCGCGTGGGAAAAATGTGATTGCCGCGCGTGAGCCGGCTCGCCTTGAACAATTTGCTGGAGTTGATATTAGTGTTGTCTGTCATGGATGAATGATTAATGGACTTTGGCAGGATTGTTGGCCTCGGCCGGCGGTCCCATTCTTTCCGCACTCTGCGCTGCAAGGGCCGCTTCCAGAATTCGTTTCTTCCGCCGGCTGAGAATAAACGGACGCCGTCTCCGCCGTTCCACCCGCTGGTCAATCTTCTTCCAGAAGGCCCAGAAATAATCGACTGCCGAGATGATCGAAACGGCAGCCATGAACCACATGGCCATCTTCGCTACCAGATCCACGGAAAGAATAAAGGAGAAGAAGCCAAGCGGAATGGTCCAGACGTCCCAGCGGATGGCCAGAATCGCCGCTACCACCGAGACAATCTGCACCACCATCTTCAGTTTGCCCAGCTCGCTGGCCTCGATGGTAAAGCCTTCGGAAGCGGCAATCGCGCGCAAGCCGGAGATCAGGAATTCCCGCCCGATAATCAGCACCACGATCCAGACATTGACGATGTCCGGCACCATGCGGAGCAAGGTGATGTAGCAGGCCGCGATCATCAGCTTGTCGGCCAGCGGATCCAGCAGCATGCCCATGGTGGTGATCTGGCCGCGTTTGCGCGCCAGATAGCCGTCCAGGCCGTCCGTAATGGAAGCCAGAATAAAGATGCCGGAAGCCAGCACCACGCGCAGGGTGTCATTCTTCGCGCTGAAAAATGGAGTAGTAAGTATCCACATGATCAGCGGGATGGCGGCAATCCGCGACAGCGTGATGTAATTTGGCAGATTCACTTGCTTTGGGCGCCCCCGGGTCGGCTGCCCTGATTATCCTTGGATTTTGGCCCTCGCGCAAACCTAAATTGCGCTATTTCTTCCCATTCACCGTATCCAGGCAGCGAGTATATAGCTCCAGCAGGTGCTTGGCATAGTCCTCTGACTTGTTCTCCGTACCCCCATGAAAACCCGCGGTAACCGTGGTTTTACCGTAATTCGTGGTTGCGGCAATGAACTTCATCATGTCCAGCGCGATGTCCTCATTCCGGCGCTGCCCCATGATTCCTGAAAACGGATCCATTTGCTCCTCCCAAACGTGGCGTAACGCTCTATTCTAAATGGCTCCGCAGTCAGCAGTCAGCAATCGGCAATCAGCAGTCGGCTCCCGAACGACACGGCAGTCTCAACCCAAACCCCTGAAACGCCGCGCATGCGATACTGGTTAAGGACTGAATGCTGACTGCTGAGTGCTGACTGCTTCTATGGACCTTACCTGGGTGACGGACCGGATCGCCGTGGGCGGCGGCATCTGGAATGACGACAATATGGCCGAACTGGTGCGCATGGGCGTCACGCACATCATTAATATGCAGATCGAATTTGATGACCGTCCGCTGGCTGAGAAATACTCCGTCACGGTGCTGAACAATCCCACTGACGACGACTTCCTGCCCAAGCCCCCGCAACTGTTCCAGACCGGTGTGGAGTTCGCCCTGGAAGCTCTGGAGGAGCCCGAGGCTCGTGTGTACATTCACTGCGCTGCCGGCGTCCACCGCGCCCCCATGATGACCCTGGCCATCCTCCGCGTGCTTGGCTGGTCGCTTGAGAAAGCCAAAGATGTGATTCTTGCCCGCCGCTACGTCGTCGACTTCGCCGATGTCTACGTTGAGAGCGTCGAACAGTTCGTCAAGATTTATGAATCAGCGAATGTGAACCCCAAACGGGGTTAGCTCTGCTTGAGGGAGTGTTTATGAGTCCCACCGTCAGCGAAGAAGCATTGCAGCGGATACGCCGCTTTGTCGAGAAATACTGCGCCAAGTCCGGCACCAGCACCCATCCTGACAAAGACGTAACTGAAGCCGTGGTGCTCGGGCTGGCCCACCACATCGACACGCTCGGCAAGCCGCTCTGCCCGTGCCGCTTTTATCCCGACAAGAAGGAAGAAGCCAGACACCGCACCTGGATCTGCGCCTGCGATGACATGCAGATCTACAAATACTGCCATTGTCTGCTCTTCGTCGATCCTGAAGGGCGGCCCATCACCGAGTATCTTCCTGAAGATCATGAGGGCCGCAGGACTTATGGCCTGGTCAAGGACCCCACACCGGAGCAAGGGCGCGCCCTGCGCCATCTGGCCGCCGAGCGTGAGAAAGAACGCAAAGAGAGGCCGTCGTAGGCAAGCAATCGGCAACTAGCCATTAGCAGTCAGCCAAACCCCAAGCGCTCGGAAGGTGAGGTTTGCCTTTGCTAGTTGCTAGCTTCTGGTTGCCAGCTGCTAGAATCCCGCCATGCCCATTGAGGCCGTCCAGCATGTCCGCCGCATGCGCGGAGGAGCGCAGGCGCACCTGATGCGCGCGGAAGACGGCCACTTCTACGTCGTCAAATTCCAGAACAACCCGCAACACCTGCGCGTCCTGGCCAATGAACTGCTCGCCACCCGCCTGGCTGAGCGCATCGGACTACCGGTGCCGGTGACAGAAATCGTGACCGTCAAAGAATGGCTGATCGAAAACACGCTCGAGCTCCGCGTCGACCTCGCCGGGCTTTCTTCGCGCTGCAAGCCCGGCCTGCAATTCGGTGCGCGCTACGTCTGTGATCCCGCCGAAGGCCAGGTGTTCGACTATCTCCCGGAAACCATGCTGCCGCGTGTCCGTAACCTCAACGCCTTTGCCGGCATGCTGGTCGTCGACAAATGGCTCGGCAACGCCAACGGACGCCAGGCGGTCTTCTGGAAGAAGGCCCAGGAACGCAAATACACTGCCACCTTTATCGACCAGGGCTACTGCTTCAATGCCGGCGAGTGGAACTTCCCCGACTCCGCGCTGCGCGGCGTCTACTCACGTAATATTGTTTATCAGCATGTCTGCGGCTGGGACTCCTTCGAGCCCTGGCTCAGTCGCGTGGAAAAATTCGATGCCGCTCGGGTGCGCGAGATCGCCGGCGACATTCCGCCGGAGTGGACCGGCCACGACTGGGAGGCCCTGGAAAAACTCGCGGACACCATTATCGAACGTCGCGGCAAGGTCCGCGAGCTGATTACCGCGTTCCGCAACTCCTCGCGCCAGCCCTTCCCCGCCTGGGGCGTGGCAGACGCAAAAAATCAGACAGGAGTAATCTTGATGTAAGGTGAAGCGGCTAAGCCGACTTGCGCGCTGAGCCGCTTGCAACAGGAGCAGATGGATGCTTGGTTGGCCAGAGACGTTGGCGGTTTGGAGCGAAGCGACATGACAAAAAGCCAATGCAAATTCTTCGTGCTTCGTTACGCTCCGGACGCGGTCAAGAGCGAATTCGTCAACATCGGCCTGGTCCTGCTGCCGCCCGGCGGCGCTGCCGAAGTGCGCTTCACCCGCGACTGGTCGCGCGTGCGCTGCCTTGATCCGCAAGCCGATATTGACGTCCTGGAGGCGCTCGAGTCCGACCTGCGCGACAAGCTGCGCGAGATGAACGGCGACCGCGATTTCATCCTGCGCCGTCTTCAGGACTCATTCTCCAATGCGCTTCAACCTTCCGAATTCCAGGGCTGCCTGGCTGACTCGCCCGCCGCCGAAGCCGACGAACTCGCTCGTCTTTATCTCGACCGCCCGCGCCTCCGCCGCCCGCGCGAGCTGAGCACGCGCCAGGCCATCTACCAGAAGGTGCGTTCTGAATTCGAGAGCGCCGGCGTCTGGCCGCTGATGTGGCATGACGTGCCGGTCTCGCGCTATACCCGCAGCGGCGATCCCCTCAAGATCGACTGCGGCTACAGTCCCAACGGCACCGTCAAACTCTTCCACGCCGTCTCGCTGGCCACTGACGTGAATGCCGCCAAGGTCCTCGCCTTCACCTTCCCGCAGCTCGCTGACGGGATCCGCAAAGCCGAAGGTAAGCGCTTGGAGCTGACGACCGTCATCGAAGACGATCTTCCGCCAGACGATGAATCGGTAAACTTCGCGCGCGAAACGCTCCGGCAACACTCGATTACGATTGCGGCGACAGCGGACCTGCCGCGAATCGCCATCGCAGCCGCGCGAGAACTTCGTCTCCGCTGAAAGAAAAAGCCCCGGCTCGCGCCGGGGCTTGTGCAGAATCGAAATACGTCAGTAGGTCTTGAACTGCGTTCCTTCAAACACCTTGGTTCGGATTCCGTCAATCACCGCCGGAATGGCCGGGTGTGCCTGGCCCTTGATTACGTGGAATGCGATGGCCATTTCCGCCGGATTGTCACTGCTGATCGCCACACCCACGCCCTGTATTCCCTTGCCCAGGAAATCATAAACGTGTGCTTCCTTGACGGCGGTGGCTTGGGCGACCTGCTGCGCCGTCATGGTTGGCATCTGTGCCGCCGAATTATCGAAGACCAGCCGCGTCCGTACTCCATCAATCACCGCCGGCACCGCGGGAACCGACTTTCCAGTTACGTGCAGAATGAGAGCGCCTTCATTGGGATTGTCTGCGCTCGGGCCAACCTCTACTGAAGCAAAGCCAAAGTCGCGCATCAGCGATTGCGCGCGCGCGTTCTGTACTTTGGTCACCCGCTGCCGTTCCGCCGGAACCAGCGCAGCCTGCGTGGCCCCAACTTGCGTGGCGGACGCCGTGGCCTGGTGTGCGCA
>DASTJB010000223.1:0-3013 GCA_035717005.1 Candidatus Angelobacter sp. | reverse complement strand
GCTGATTCGCGGCACCAGGGAGTCGGCGTTCGTCAACGCGATCATCGTTGTCACCAAGGTGACGATCGTTCTGATGGTGATTGTGATCGGCTGGGGATTCATCAATCCGGCGAATCACACGCCGATGATTCCTGCAGCCGGTACGTACGTTACTTCAGAGGGCGTTACCCACCCGTACGGCGGATTGCTGGGTATTCTGGGCGCTGCAGGAGTGGTCTTCTTCGCCTATATCGGATTTGACGCCGTCTCCACCGCCGCGCAGGAAGCCAAGAACCCCAAGCGCGATATGCCGATCGGCATTCTCGGCTCCCTGGTCATCTGCACCATCCTGTATGTTCTGTTCTCTTACGTGCTGAGCG
Organism: Candidatus Angelobacter sp.; assembly: GCA_035717005.1. Taxonomy (GTDB): domain Bacteria; phylum Acidobacteriota; class Terriglobia; order Terriglobales; family Acidobacteriaceae; genus Angelobacter. The sequence continues at coordinate 2,654 of DASTJB010000223.1, read as the reverse complement.
GTGTGGCCCCCGTGGACGATTTCCGCCACGCCGGTAAGGAAGCCTCGGTCGCATACGCGATTTCCACTTACATGCACGGTTATGGCTGGCTGGCCAAGTTCGTTACGGTCGCCATTCTGGCCGGCTTCTCGTCCGTCATTTTGGTCATGTTGCTCGGGCAGTCGCGCGTCTTCTTCTCCATGAGCGAAGACGGCCTTGTCCCCAAGGTATTCTCCGACGTTCATCCGAAATACCGGACGCCGTGGAAGTCGAACATGCTCTTCTTCGTCTTCACCTCGGCCTTTGCCGCGTTCTTTCCTGAGGACATCGTGGGCGAGATGACCAGTATCGGTACGCTGTTCGCCTTCATCCTGGTCTGCGCCGGCGTATGGATCCTGCGCCGCCGCCGGCCCGACCTTCCGCGTGAGTTCAAGGCGCCACTGGTTCCGGTTACGTCGACGCTCGGGATCCTCGTGTGCGGCGCCATGATCTACGGCCTGGGCTGGACCAACTGGGCGCGACTGGTGGGCTGGCTCCTGATCGGCATGGTCATCTACTTCGGCTACAGCCGCAGCCACAGCAAGCTGGCGCGAGAGTCGGAAGTCCTGGCCAAAACCAGCGTGTGATCCATTTTGCTGCGAAGCCCTCCGCTGCGGCGGAGGGCTTTTTGTTTGCGCTGGAAAGCGGCGCGCCTGATCTAAAATTGATGGCGCAACCTGGGGCACAACCTTGAACCTGCGCCGCTATCGCTTGCTGAAAATATTTAGCATGGCCCTGTTGTTGCTTACTGCAACGGGCACGGTGGGATTTCATTTCATCGAAGGCTGGAGCTGGTTTGACAGCTTTTACATGGTGGTGATCACGCTGAGCACCATCGGCTACCAGGAGGTGCATCCGCTCTCGCACGCGGGCCGGGTTTTCAACGTTTTCCTTATCACCACCGGTGTAGTGCTGGTGCTGTTGATGGTCGGAGCACTCACGCAGGCTTTGTTAGAATTCGAACTGGTCAAGGTCTTCGGCAGGCGGCGCATGGAACGTGAAGTTGCCAATCTGAAAGAGCATTACATCATCTGCGGCGCGGGACGCGTCGGGCACAGCGTGGCGCGAGAGCTCTCACTCAAGCCCTGCCCGTTCGTGATCGTCGAAAGCGAAGAAAAGAGCGTCGCCGAGCTCGACCCCAAGTGGCTGGTGCTGATGGGCGATGCGGCGAGCGAAAAGACGCTGCGCGAAGCCGGCATCGACCGCGCCACCGGGCTGGTGGCCGCCACCACCACCGACGCTACGAATATTTACATCGTGCTGACGGCGCGCGGGCTGAACCCGCGGCTCAAGATCATTGCCCGCGCCAGCGAGGAGCGCGCGGAGAAGCACCTGAAGACCGCCGGGGCTGACGTGGTGATCTCGCCCTACGCCGCGGCGGGGCATCGCATTGCGCAGAGCTTCCTCCGGCCGCACCTGCTGGACTTTCTCGATATTGCCAGCGACCGCTCCGGGACCTTCCAGATGCTGATTGAAGAGGTGCGTATCGCGCCGCAATCGACGCTGGCCGGCACGACGGTGGGCACTTCGGGCATCCACCACAATTTTGGAATCATGATCCTGGCCATCCGCCGCGCCGACGGCGAAACCCGCTTCAACCCTGAAGCGCCGGAGCCGATCCACGCCGGGGACACGCTGATCGCCATGGGCGAGCCGGCGCAGCTGGCGAAACTGGAGACTATGGCGGCCCGCGCCGCCTCCGCGCGCTCATGAAAATCGTAACCGCTGAAGAGATGCGCGCCATCGACCGCGCCACCACCGAGAAGCACGGCGTTGCTTCGCTCACGCTTATGGAAAACGCGGGCACGGCGGTGGCGGAGTTCGCTCTGAAACATTTCGAGTTCAACTCAGTCTGCGCGGTCTGCGGTCGCGGCAACAACGGCGGCGATGGCTTTGTGGCGGCGCGCAAGCTGCATGAGGCAGGAAAGAAAGTTTCGGTGATCGTGCTGGCCAAGGGGCCGCAAGAACTGCGCGGCGACGCGGCTGAGATGTTCAAGAAGCTGCCGGTAACGCCTTTATGGGCAGGCGACGAGGAGCGGTTCGGCCAAATGGAAGTTGAGCAGACGCTTCGGCAGGCCGGTCTCATTCTCGATGCGATCGTCGGCACAGGCTTTAAGCCCCCGCTGCAAGGTCTGGGGCATAAGGCCGTTGAGGCGATCAACGCATGTGCAGCGCCGGTGGTTTCTGTTGATTTGCCGTCCGGGGCGTACACAGACAGCTTCCTGTCCGCTAAGGCTCAGGGAATTATGGCGCGCTCTGACGGGATCATTACCTTTACTGCGCCTAAACCGGTTCACGTTTTCGGCGGAGTGACAGAGGGCCCGATCGCGATTGCGGCTATTGGCTCGCCAGATGATCTCGTGACGGAGAGCGGCTCCCTCAATCTCGAGGTCACTGCGCCGGGCTATCTCTACCTTCTATTTCACCCCCGTGACGCTGATGCGCACAAGGGAAGTTTTGGTCACATCCTGGTGATTGGCGGCTCCGTGGGAAAGGCGGGCGCTGCCGCGATGGCTGGAATTGCGGCCCTGCGTTCCGGGGCGGGACTGGTTACGGTCGCATGTCCGCGCTCAGTGCAGCCGACCGTTGCCGCTTTTGCGCCGGAGATCATGACAGCTCCTTTGCCGGAAACGGAA